>JBBKWJ010000192.1:0-7502 GCA_037968895.1 Acidimicrobiales bacterium | reverse complement strand
GATTGAATCAAACTGCCGGGAACTGTGCGGCTGCCGTCCTACTCGGCCCAGCGAGCGTCTGTGACGTCGATATGCGGCTCAGGGAACCTGTGGTCCTGCAGCCCCACCAAGTCAACACGCGTGATCTGCGGAACGTTCGGCTTCTTCGTGGCGAAGATCCAACCCTCCTGAGCGACGTAATCGGTCAGTTCTTGCTGCGCCGCAACGTATTCGTCGTAGTCAACGATGCTGTCCAAGCCCTCGATCATCGCATCCATCGTTTCCTCGCACAAGCCTTCCGGATCGCGGAACGGTTGGCGCGAACCGCATTTGTACTGCGAAAGCGTGGCGGAAGATGTGATCTGGAAGACCTCGAAGTCGCCCTGCGTGTTTGTCTGGTCAAGCCACGTCGCCAAGTCCTGGCTACGCAAGTCGATGGTGATGCCGATCTCGGCCATCTCGGCTTGGAAGAGTTGCGCCATGACGGTGTGCCACGCGACGTTCGCAAATGGGAAGTCGAACGTCAGGTCCGTTGCCCCGGCTTCTTCGAGCAACGCAATTGCCTTTGCTGGGTCGTATGCGTAGACACATTCGTCGGAATCCCATGGCACGCCCTGAGGCACTGCCATGTTGCATGTGGACGTGGCCGTGCCATTCGTGGCAGCATCGATGTGCGACTGGCGGTCGTGTCCATATTGAATCGCCTGCCGGATCCGTTTGTCCTGGAACGCTTCTACGTTGGGATTCAGCGCCCAATAGGAAACCTCACTACCCGGGATCAAGGTCATTGTGAAGTTCGGGTCATCACCGACCGTGTAAATACGATCCATGCCCTCACCTATCACGGAGGCCACCATGTCGATGTCACCTCCCTGCAACGCGTTGAGGGCAGCTGTCTCGTCGGGAATGAACCGCTGGACCACCGTTTCGAAGTACGGAAGATCGCCGTAGTAGTCGTCGTATCGGTTGAGCGTCAGATCCTGGTCGATGCGATACTCGCCGAAGGTGTAAGCGCCGGTTCCGATCACAACCGTTGCCGCATCGTTGTCCTCGAAGAAGTTCTCTGGCACGACGAATCCGGCGCGCTGCGCCATTCCTGCCAGGAACGCTTGGCTTGGCGCTTCGAGGGTTACTGCGACGGTCGCGTCGTCCAGAGCCTCGATATTTGCGGCGGTGGCGAAGTACGACGAAACCGTCGGAATTTCCGATTCGGAATTCTTGTTCATCGAGTACACGACGTCGGCTGCTGTCATGTCAGTGCCATCGTGGAATGTCACGTTCTCTGCAAGTGTGAACGTATACGTGAGACCGTCATCGCTGATCTCCCATGAGGTGGCGAGGCCGGGAGCCGTCGTGTTGTCAGCTTGCAACGTGACAAGCGTTTCGAGGACGTTGCCCATCAGCGGCACAGCCACTGCGCTCAGACCAGTTTCCCAATAGTTCCAGTTGGGTGGCTCTTGGGGGTACGCATAGGTGAGCGTCGTACCGCGCTCGTCTGGTTCATCTGATGACGCTGCTGAATCATCATCGGTCGAGGCCGCTGCATCGTCATCACCATCATCAGCCGGCGCAGATGAATCATCATCACCATCATCAGCCGGCGCCGATGAATCATCATCACCGTCATCAGACGAGGCCGATGAATCGTCACTGGACGACGCCGATGATGAATCGTCACCGGACGAGGCCGTCGCATTGGTTGAGTCGTCGGAGGACCCACATGCCGCAGCCAACATCATCATGGCAATTGCTAGCGCTAAGAACCTCGGAATCTTCCTATCTCGCAACTGTCGTGTGTTCACCACAAACCTCCAACGTCATTGTTATCCGAACTGGTGCTATCGGATATCTTCGTGGTGTGTCAATATACTCACAAGCGCTGAGCTTGTCGAATGGATCTTGTGCATCATGGCAATTCGGGTAAATTCGACGTCACCAGATGTCGGCTCGCCAGCGATCCGAACCCCCGCTCCAGGAGAGAATTGATGGACATCGGCAGCAACATGTTCGACCTCACAGGGCGTACAGCCCTAGTAACTGGCGGGGGATACGGGCTTGGGAGAGCACTGGTACACGGGTTGGCTGGACACGGTGCACGGGTGATCAGCGTCGCCCGAAGCGCCGACGGTCTGGCCGAAACATTTTCCGCCATCGGGCCCGAGCATCACTACATCGTGGGAGACCTGACGGATGATTCGTTATATGAAACACTTGACCAGATAGCAGAACCGATCGACATCCTGGTCAACAACGCCGGCGGAGACCCTTTCATCAAACCTTGGCCAGAGCAGACACCGCAGGACTGGCTCGGAACCTTCGAGATCAACGTAGTTGCATCGATGCGACTCATCAAAGTGTTGAGTCCCAAGATGGCCGAGCGCGGCTTCGGGAGGATCATCAATGTCTCCTCCATTTATGGCTCGTTAGGACAGGATCCACGGTCGGCTTCGTCGACGGGTGGCGCAGGCGCCTACACCGCAGCGAAGCACGGCACAATCGGGCTCACTCACTATTTGGCTGCACAGCTGGGCGGCACCGGCGTCACGGTGAACACGCTGAGCCCTGGCATGATCGCCTGGTCGAAGCCCACCGAAGAGGGGGCCAAGATTCGCGCTCGAAATGCCGATAAGACGCCAGTCGGTCGAAACGGTCAGCCAGAGGACTTCGTCACGGCCGTCGTGTTCCTGTCAGCAGAAGGCTCTTCGTTCGTCAACGGTGCGAATATCGTCGTCGACGGTGGGTGGAGTATTTGGTGATTCCCCAGTGAGTAACGGGACCAAGAAGCGATCAGGACATTTACAGGAGAAGAAGAAGGTAATGGACATCAACAAGAATATGTTCGACTTGACGGGAAGAACCGCTCTTGTCACGGGCGGTGGCAAGGGCCTGGGAAGAGCGTTGGTTCGAGGGCTCGCCGGGCACGGAGCGCACGTCATCAGCGTCGCCCGGAGCGCAGACGGGCTCGCCGAGACATTCTCGACCCTCGACTCAAATCACCGCTATATCGTCGGCGACCTGACCGACGACGCCATCTACGAAGAGTTGGCGGAGATTCCTGAACAGATCGACATCCTTGTCAACAACGCAGGCGGCGATCCGTTCATCAAACCATGGCCCCAGCAGACGCCAGAGGATTGGCTCGGGACGTACGACATCAATGTTGTAGCGTCGATGCGACTCATCCACCTCCTCACACCGGCAATGATCGAACGAGGCTTTGGGCGAGTCATCAACATCGCATCGATCTATGGATCCGTCGGACAGGACCCGCGTAACACCGGACCAAATGGTGGCGCCGGTGCCTACACGGCCTCCAAGCACGCAGTCAACGGCCTGACGCGCTACGTCGCATGTCAGATCGGCCGCAGCGGCGTCACCGTCAACTCCCTGAGTCCTGGCATGATCACATGGAATCCTGATCCGACACCCGAGGTACTGACGGTCTGGGGTGAGCTCGCCGACAAGACTCCGGTAGGTAGGAACGCGGCACCAGAGGACTTCGTTACCGCCACCGTCTTCCTCGCCTCCCACGGTTCAGGCTTCGTCCACGGACACGACCTCGTCGTGGACGGAGGATGGAGCATTTGGTAGGCGGGGCTAGGCCGATTCGCGCATTTCGCGCTTGAGGTCCTTGATTTCGTCGCGGAGGCGGGCGGCGTATTCGAATCGGAGGTCGGCGGCGGCCTCGTTCATCTCTTCTTCGAGGGTGCGCACGAGCCGTTCGATGTCGTCGCTGTGCATATTCGACAGATCAGCCAGTGGCTTGTCGCGTTTGCGCGAACGTTTGCCGTCGTTGGGCGACGGCGCCTTTTGCTCGTTTGGTCGCAGGAACGCAAGGATGTCGGTCACCGCTTTGGTGATCGTCTGAGGATCGATGCCGTGTTCTTTGTTGTAGGCCTGCTGCACCGCCCGGCGCCGCTGGGTCTCACCGATGGCAGCGGTCATCGAGCGGGTCATCTGGTCGGCGTACATCACGACATGGCCGTCGACGTTTCGAGCCGCACGGCCCATCGTCTGAATCAGCGATGTCTCGCTGCGCAAGAAACCCTCTTTGTCGGCATCGAGAATGGCCACCAGGCTGACCTCGGGTAGATCGAGACCCTCTCGCAGCAGGTTGATACCAACCAGCACGTCGAACTCGCCCAAACGAAGATCGCGCAGGATCTCGATGCGCTCGATGGTGTCGATCTCGCTGTGCAGGTAACGCACCCGCACGCCGAGCTCGAGCAAATAGTCGGTGAGATCTTCGCTCATCTTCTTGGTGAGCGTTGTGACCAGCACTCGCTCGTCGCGTTCGGTGCGCTTGTTGATCTCTTCGATCAGGTCGTCGATCTGGCCTTTGGTCGGCCGCACTTCGACCAGCGGATCAACGAGCCCGGTCGGGCGAACGATCTGCTCGACGATCTGATCGCTGACGTCGAGTTCGTAGGGACCTGGTGTTGCCGACAGGAACACGACCTGGCCGAATCGCGCCATGACTTCGTCGAAGTTCAGCGGCCGGTTGTCGGCCGCCGATGGCAGCCGGAAGCCATGCTCGATCAGCACCTCTTTGCGTTTGCGGTCGCCGGCGTATTGGCCATGCAGCTGGGGCACAGCGACATGGCTTTCGTCGAGCACGGTGACGAAGTCTTTGGGGAAATAGTCGAGCAAGGTATATGGCGGTTCGCCCGGCTCGCGTCCGTCGATGTGTGCGCTGTAGTTCTCGATGCCGTTGCAGAAACCGATCTCTTGCATCATCTCGAGGTCGTATTCGGTGCGCATGCGCAGCCGCTGCGCTTCGAGCAACTTGCCCTGTTCTTCGAACAACGCGAGCCGCTCTTGCAGCTCGACTTCGATGCGCTGAACAGCGACCGCCATGCGTTCGTCACCGGCCACATAGTGGGTCGCCGGAAATACACAGAGCTCGTCGAGCGTGCCCAATCGCTCACCGGTCAAGACATCGACCCGATGGATCGCCTCGACCTCGTCACCGAACATTTCGATGCGAATTGCGTTCTCTTCGTAGGCCGGGTGCAGCTCGATGACATCGCCCTTGACCCGGAAATTGCCGCGCACCAGGTTCATGTCGTTGCGCTCGTACTGCATGTCGATCAGCTTGCGCAGGATGTCGCGCTGATCGATCTCTTGGCCCGGTTCGAGCAACAGCAGGTTGCCTTCGTAGCCCTCGGGTGCGCCCAAGCCGTAGATACACGACACCGAGGCCACGATGATGACGTCACGCCGGGTCAGCAGCGCCGACGTGCTGGCATGGCGAAGCCGGTCGATCTCGTCGTTGACCGAGCTGTCTTTCTCGATGTAGGTGTCGCTCGACGCCATATACGCCTCGGGCTGGTAATAGTCGTAGTACGACACGAAGTACTCGACCCGGTTGTTGGGGAAGAACTCTCGCAGCTCGTTTGCCAGCTGCGCCGCCAGCGACTTGTTCGGCGCAATAACCAAGGTCGGCCGCTGCACTTGCTCGATTGTCCATGCGATCGTCGCGCTCTTGCCACTGCCCGTGATGCCCAACAGCGTCTGAAAACGCGCACCGGTGTTGAGGCCTTCGGTCAATTGCTCGATTGCCTTGGGTTGATCGCCGGCTGGTTCGAAGTCGGTGACCATTTCGAACGGCACATTGCGCACTTCTGGCATCCTGTAGTTCTACCAGCGGGGTACGACAGTCCCGCAGCAAACAAAGGTCCCCGGGACCGTCGATCATTCAGCTCACGCAGCGTTTCGGCGCCCCAGCGCCGAAAGGCGGACTACCCCCGCTCGGCTTCGCCTGCTCCTGGCATTCGCCAGATCCGAAACTCACTAGACGGCCCGGCAGTCGTCCCTCCTGCCTGCAAACAGTTATGCCGCTCGGCTTCGCCTGCTCCAGCAATCGCGAAGCGTTGCCTCATTCGCCAGATCCGAAACCCACGAGACGGCCCGGCAGTCGTCCCTCCTGCCTGCAAACAGTCAGTTGGTCGGCACGCTTTGCGACGAAGGCGAAGTTCGTCTCGAGATTCGCGTAGTGGTCAGATGTTGCTGTGCGATTTGCGCTCATGATCACTCGACGCAAAGCCGACCGGCGCAGTGCAGTTTGGGACCGCTGTCACACCCTTCTCTAAGATCGCCGGCATGTACGAAGTAGATGGCAAGACGGCAGTAATCACCGGCGCAGCGGGCGGCATGGGGCTTGGCATGGCTCGTTCCTTCGCGAGCGCCGGCATGAACCTTGTACTCGCCGATATCGATGCCGAGCGCCTGAGCGCCTCGGTCGATCAGCTCAAGGCCGACGGCCACGCCGCCATTGCGGTGCCGACCGATGTGACCAAGGAAGAACAGATTCAAGCCCTCGCCCAAGCCGCACTCGATGAATTCGGTGCTGTGCACATCATGTCGAACAATGCTGGTATCGGCATCCCCGGCACCGTCGACGACATGACGCTCGATGACTGGAGATGGACGATGGACGTCGACCTGTGGTCCGTCGTCTACGGCGTACGAACCTTCCTGCCTCTGCTCAAAGAACAAGGCGAAGGCCACATCACCGCCACCTCGTCGATGGCCGGGCTGACCTGTGGACCCGTGCTCGGCGCCTATCACGTCGCCAAGCATGGCGTGGTTGCGCTCATGGACACTGTTCGTATCGAACTCAAGCTCGCCAAGTCAGACGTGCGGGCCAGCGTCTTGTGCCCGGGGCCGATCGACACCAACATTGCCCAGAGCGAACGGCTGCGACCCGACAACATCGAAACCCGCGACAACAACAAGCTCGAGGAGAAGTTCTTCGAGAGTCTGCGCAACGAATTAGCCGGCGGCATGGACCCCGACGAGGTCGGTGACATCGTCCTCGAAGCCATTCAGAACGAACGGTTCTGGATCCTGACCCACCCCAACGAGTTCCTGCCATTCGTCGAGAAGCGACTCGCGCACATCAAGCGAGATCACGCCCACCGCATGTAGCTACCGCGGTCAACCACCGCGCTAAAGGCACCTGCGACGAGGGATATAGCTAGACGGGGACGACGGTGAACTTGGGGAGCTGTAGCTCGGCAAGTGTGTAGGAACAGCCGTCGCCGGTCGCCACGAAGATACGAGGCGCCACATCGATGGTTTCGGTGTAGTCGTGTTCGAACTGCACGACTTCGTTCACTCGTGGACTATCGCCTGAAGAAATGTTGCTGGCGTCCGACGATGTCGACTCATACTCGCATGATGCGGTGCACGAGGCAGCATCGCCGGCGCCAGCTACCCGAGAGACTGAGCCATCGCCCCAGTCGACTCGGGTATTACACCAGTCGATGACAGAACTGTCATCGTCAACAACCTGCACCATGACTGATACGTGTGCGCCTGTTACGAGCGGAACCGACAGTGGCACGATGGTCGCTGGCGAACTGAATGCCAGCGCTTCGTGGTCGGTCGGGACAGCCGTTGGCGTGGAGGGGTTCGCCTCGGGCTGATCCGTTGTTCGCTCGTTTTGCGGATCTTCCGCAACAGTTACGTGCCCATCGTCAGACGGGTTGTCAGGTGTGGTTGTTACTTCTGGTGTAGAA
>JBBKWJ010000191.1:0-28461 GCA_037968895.1 Acidimicrobiales bacterium | reverse complement strand
CTCTCCGGATGATCGATTGCGGCGAGGAGCGCTTGCGTTTCGTGATCGTCCGATCGACACTCGACGGCAAGGGCCCCTTGAGCGACCTGGGGGATCATGACCTCAGGATCAAGCACTTCAACGATCTGGTCAGTGATGCCAAGGCGCTCCAGCGCAACGCCAGCCATGATGATCGCATCGAATTGGTCGAGGAGCGACAGGCGCTTTGCGATGTTGCCGCGAATGCCCTCGATAACGAGGTCGGGCCGCAGCAGACTGAGCTGGACTCGGCGACGATTCGATCCGGTTCCCACCCGCGCTCCGTGCTTGAGCTCGTCGAGTAGCGAACCAACAAGTACGTCTCGTGGGTCGCCTCGCTCCGGGATAGCCGCAATGACGAGACCCTCTGGGGTTACCGCTTGCAGATCTTTCCCCGAATGAACCGCAATGTCAGCGTTGCCGATAAGCACCTGGTGCTGGATCTCCTTCGCAAAGGCACCCTTGCCTCCCAGTTCGGCGATTGAAACGTCGAGACGACGGTCAGCGTTGGTCTCAATGGGCACCAGCGTGGTGGTGAGGCCAGGGTGGGCCTCACCCAGCAATGCGGCGACATGATGCGCTTGCCAGAGCGCGAGCGGGCTCTGACGAGTCGCGATACGAATGGTCACGAGCCGCGAACGGTCACGAGAGATCGAATAGATCGCGCGCAGCCTCAGCCAGGCTGTCGCCGCGCCGACTGCCAGCGGCATCTCGAAGGCGACGTGAAGGAGGGTGTAGCAATTTAGCGATCATCGCCTTGCTCACTGCCTCAAGCGCTTCGATCTGCGACTCGTCAAGCTCCCCAAGGCGGCTACGGTACCGCTCGAGTTCGTCACGCCGGATCGCTTCAGCCCATAGATGAAGCGAACCGAGGAGCGGCGAAACTTCACTTGCGCTGAGTGCGTCTCGATAGCGCTGGATTTCTTCGTCAACGAGCTTGCGAGCGATCGCAGCTTGTTCTTGGCGTTCTTCAAGCCCTTTGTTGGCAAATTCTTGGAGGTCGGAGAGCACGAGCAGGTCGACGAAGTCGAGATCGGTGACGTCCGGGGCGATATCACGAGGCACGGCGAGGTCGAGCAAAAGCAGCGGCTTGCTGTCTGGCCTGTCGGCCTTGACCTGGTCACGGCTCAGCACTTGGCTCGGGGCGCCAGTGGCGCTGATCACGATGTCGACAGTGCCGAGCTCGGCGTCGACCGAATCGAAGTCGACAACAGTTGCACCGAGTTCTGCGGCCAGTGCCTGCGCACGCGATCGAGTTCGGTTGGCGACGTGAATGTCGAGATCAGCCGACTTGTGAAGCGCATTTGCCACCCCAGCTCCGAGTTCGCCGGTGCCGATGAGCAGCACCTTGGCGCCATCGATTGAGGGGCGACGATCGTTGATGAGGTCGACGGCAGCCGCCGAGATTGAGACCGTGCGACGGCCAATTGCGGTGTCGGTTCGCACCCTCTTGCCACAGCTAATTGCGTGGGCAAAGAGCGGGTTGAGCAGGTTTCCTGACGTGCCTTCGGCCTTCGCGGTTTCCCACGCAACCTTGCACTGGCCAAGAATCTCATGCTCGCCCAGTACGGCGGAATCGAGACCAGCAGCCACACAGAACAAGTGAGTTATGGCGTCTTCGTGAAAGTGCACGTAGAGGTGCTCGACGAAGGAGTCGGCGTCGACCCCGGCGAGCACTGCGAGGCTGTTTCGCACGTCTCGGTATGCATCGTGGAATCGCTCAGCGTGCACGAATACTTCGGTGCGGTTACAGGTCGAGAGCACGACGGCTTCGTTGACGAACTCGCTGCTCGTGATCTCAGAGAGAACCTTTGGAATCGCTTCGGCTGCGAACGTCACCTGTTCGAGCACCTCAAGAGGAGCTGAGCGGTGATTCAGGCCGATGGCGATTACGGTCATACAAACCCCAGTGGGTTGCGTGGTTAGCTATCCGTGACAACGGACTGCACCATCATACGGAAGAAACATTGTCTCCGCCCAGGACGTTTGACACCATTCCGGACGCAGTGTTTCTCGTCACATGGAATGTTTAGCCCCTAGTTCCGTCAAGATCACGTCGCCTCACCTTGCCGACACTGGTTTTTGGCAATGATTCGACCGCAATAATCCGACGAGGAATCTTGTATCGGGCCAGTTGTTTCACGCAGTGATCGAGTAACTGGAGCTGGTCAATTTCATGACCAGGGGCGGCAACAACGTAGGCCACAATGGCTTCGCCGGTTACTGCGTCTTCGATACCAACAACGGCCGCCTCAGCCACTGACGGGTCGGCGGCAAGTGCAGTCTCGACCTCGCCAGGGTGGACATTAAAACCAGACACGATGATGAGATCCTTCACCCGGTCAACGACCGAGAGGTAACCGTCGTCATCCACCAAAACGATGTCGCCGGTCTGCAACCAGCCCTCTTCGTTTCTGGCGGCCTTGGTTGCCTCGGGGTCGAGCCAGTAACCAGGCGACAACATGTCGCCGTTGACAAGAAGCTCACCAATGTCGCCAACAAGCACATCGTGTCCTTCTTTATCGACAACGCGCGCTTCGACGCCAGGCATGATGAGTCCTACCGACCCGAGCGGCGCATCGGTGCCAACCGATGAAGCAACCGTTGCGCAGGTTTCGGTCAATCCGTATCCTTCTCGAAGATCGATTCCGAGCCGGTCCATGAGGCCTCGAGCAATCGCAGGGTCGAGCTTTGCTGCTCCGGACACAGCTCGCTTCAAGCTGGCAAAATCGCTCGGCACCAGGCCCGGCTCATCAAGAATCGCTCGCCATAGAACGGGCGGACCAGCGAGTTGGGTGACTTTATTGACGCGAACAAGCTCAGCGGTCTCTGCCGGAGTTTCATAGTTTGCCAGCACCACTTTTGAGCCGAGCAGCATGCTGAGATTGACGACGACGTTGAGGCCAAACACGTGGAACAGTGGAATCACTGCGAGCGCCGTCTGGGGCTCTTCCATGATCGATGGCTGAGCGGACACAATCGACAGAAGGCTTGCCCACAAGTTTGCGTGAGTGAGCATTGCGGCCTTGGGCGAGCCCGCTGTCCCGCTAGTGAAGAGAAGACAGGCAACGGCGTCAGCGGCGACAGAAACGGTCGGGCACGCCGAGGCTTCGTCGAGCTGAAGCAATGAGCCATCGGCCGCATCGAACACATGGACAATCCCGAGCGAAGCCGGGTCGACGATTTGGCTCCACATTTCCTCGCCTCTGGCGCCGATGATCATCCCCTTACACGTAACAGTCTCCAATTCACGCGTCAGCTCGGCGGCCGGCGATTGAGGGTTGAGTGGAACGGCGATCATGCCGGCGGACAAGCACGCGAGATAGCCGAGCACAAACGTCTCGCTGTTGCCAGCAACGAGACCGACAGTGTCACCGACCTCGAGCCCGGCCGCCAAGAGCCCGCCACGCCAGCGCTCTACTCGGTCGATGAGTTCGCCATACGTGGTCTCCTGGCCTTGGATGACAAGCGCAACCTTGTTGTCAGCATGGATCGGAAAGCGTTCGACAATATTCACGCGTTGAAGTCAATCACACACAGAGGGGTGTTGTCGCAATCGGGCGTCTTTCTGGTGATCTCCTCACGTGACAAAGCCCCTACAGACCAACAAGCGACGGAAGTCCCGAAGAAACCGTCTCAAGGTTGACGCAATTCTGGACGTTGAATGTCTGGCGACAACAATCAGTGCCGCTCCTTCTGCCCCAAGGTTCATCTTGTGAAAAAGCGTTTCCTCACAATGATTCTGGCGTGTCTTCTCACGCTCGGCGTCTCGACGTCGTATAGCTCCCCTGCCGATGCCGGAACAGGCGACGATGAAGCACTCTTCATTAGCCTCGTCAACCAACTGCGCACTGGGAAAGGTCTTCAGCCGCTGGCCCCACACCCCGATCTCCATGCCGGAGCGGTCACATGGACAGCAGTTCTGTCGAACAATGGCGAACTCAGCCACGCACCCGATTTGGCCGCTGGTGTTAATGCGAATTGGGCCAAGCTTGGTGAGAACGTTGGCGTTGCCTCAACCGGGCAAACCCAGCAACTGTTCGATGCCTTCGTGGCAAGTCCTTCTCACTACGCCAATCTGGTCGACCCCGACTTCAGATACATCGGTGTTGCCGTGGTATACGACGGCAGCGGCCGTATGTGGACAACACACCGCTTCATGAAACTCTTCGAGGACCCGGTGGCAACCGCGCCAGCGTCAACCTCGCCGCCAGCAACCGCCGCACCAGCATCGCCGACCTCGACCACAGCCAAGCGACCTTCGCCAACAACCTCGACGACAGTCGCCGCATCGACATCAACAACCGAGTCGACCGAGGCGCCAAGTGATCGGCCTCCAGCAACAGTGTCGTCATCGACGCCGCTCAGCACTGCCTTTGTCGTGGCGATCGTCGGCGACCTCGCCGCAGCTGGTATCTAGCACCAGCCCGTCGCGCGGTACCGCTAGCGCGTCATTACGTAAAACTGAATTGCTCCAGCACCAAGAATGGCCAAGAGCAGCACAGCAAGCGTGAGAACGATCGATTTCCTCATACATCGTCGAGTGTACGAGATGGCTTGCCGATCAGTTGCACCGAAGTGGCGTGGCCGGACACCTCAGCAGCATCTAGCTTCACGGCATCGCCCTCGTTCAGTCTGAGGTCCATCGCCGCGCTTCCACGGTCGACACACAGAGCGACAAGCCCGTATGAGTCAGACAGCACGCCGATTGAACCGGTTGGGATCTCGGCGAACGTGTCGACGCGCTGGGCGGTTCGATTGACACCGTCGGCCGTCACGCGAACCGCAGCAGGAAACGCGGCCAGTTCGGCAGGATCGACGTTGAGTTGGACGTTGCCGAACCTGTCGATCCACAAGACTTCGGCCGTGATAACGCCGTTCTCATCGGCCTCACTTACTGCGAGCACACCGGGCAGCAACTTTGCCGGGTCGATCAGAGTGCCGACCTCATCGAGCGGCACCCCGAGGCACAGGTGCGCGGCGACGGGAGCAAAGATGTCGCGACCGTCAAAAGTGGTTCCCAACGCCGGCAGGTGATAGTCCGTGTTATCGAGGACAGCCGCCGCTGTTGCGCCGCCCACCATCGCCACTGCAGGAGCGAACAGGCCGTTGTCTGGGCCAACTAGATACGACTGGCCGTCGCCGACCTCGATCGCGACTGCTTTCCGCTCGGTGCCTACACCAGGATCGACGACACCGAGAACCACACCTGGAGCAAGGTACTGCGCGGCGCGGGCCAACGCCAGGCCAGCGGCCCTCACGTCGAATGGCTCGATCTCATGGGTGATGTCGATCACGCTGACAGCAGGATTGATGGTTCGAATCACCGACTTCACGACACCGACGAACTCGTCAGCAGAGCCATAGTCAGAAAGAAACGAGATGGTGTTGAATCGTGGCTCGGTCATGAGTTGCTCGCGAGTCCGAGCTCAGTGGCTCGCTCCGTTGCCGCGTTGACCGCGTTGATAATCGCTGATCTGAGGCCACCGTCTTCGAGTTCTCGCAGGCCTGCCGCTGTGGTTCCCGCCGGTGTCGTGACCGCAGCGCGAAGCTCGCTCGCTGGGGTATCGGACTCAACAAGCATCGCGGCCGCGCCGAGAAGTGTCTGATGGGCCAACAGCTTGGCGGTGTCACGTGGCAGACCGGCCGCTACTGCGCCATCGACCAACGCCTCGGCGATCATGAAAACATAGGCTGGCCCGCTTCCGGAAAGGCCGGTTACGGCATCGAGTTGAGGTTCGGTCACTTCGGCGGCTTGGCCAACGGCTTCGAGAATCCCTTTGGCCCAACTCAGCTCGGCGTCAGTCGCACTCGTTCCACCCGCAAAACCTGCGGCGCCCTTGCCGATTAGCGCAGGCGTATTTGGCATTGCCCGAACGACAGGAGTGCCTTGGGGAACGCACGCTTCAATTGCTCTGATCGTGATTCCCGCCGCAATCGACATCACCCGGGTTGGGGCATCGAGCGAACGACATACGGTTTCGACGAAGTGCGGTTTTACGGCAACAAGGGTGTCGACGCCGGGCAGCGGCTCACCAAGAACTTGAATTGTTGGGTACCGCGCCGTAAGAAAAGTCTGTTGGTCAGAACTAACTTCGATGATGGCGAGGCTTTTATTGTCGGCCCATCCAGAAGAGAGGAGGCCGCCTGCGAGAGCCTGGCCCATCTGTCCACCACCGATGATTTGCAGATCTGTCATAGCGGCAAGACTACCGTCAGCACCTGATCGGCCGGGGCCGAGTGGCAACCTTCCTACTTACCTTGCATCCGCGAGGCGAATCCGATGCGCAGCATTCGTTGGAAGTTTTCCTCGACCCAGATGTACATCGAGCCAAGCACACGATCGAGCTCGTCTGGATGATCAATCTCGCTCACAGCAATCTGGCCCTGCAGGTAGATGGCCTCTTCATCCCCGATACAGAATGACCCGCCGTAGAGCTTTAGATTGCGACGCAGCAGGAAGGCAAAAAGCTCCTCGGCGTTTTCGGCCGGCGCCGGCATCACGTACGTCTCGTAGAACAGGGTTCGCTGCCTGAGGTTAAACCGGACGGTGAAGACATCTTTCTCGTCACCTAGCAGGCGAACAAACCACCATCGATCTCCGGTCTCGTCGCGTTCAACCGAGGCGACTGCGGGATTGGTTGCGAGTTGCTCCGCCAACCACGCCTCGAATGTTGCTTCGAGGCGGTCGAGTGCAGCGGGGTCGAGTGGTGCGTTCATTCGGCTACTCGCAAGGCGCAAGCGCGTGCGCAGTAAGGTCGGCGTAGAGTCGGCGGAGTCGAGCCGCTGAGGTACTCCAGGTGTAGTCTCTGGCCCGAGCCGCAGCTGACACCGACAGGCGACGAGCGAGTACGGGGTCGCCGAGGATGGCATCGATCCAGCTGGCGTATCCGTCTGGGTCGCGGCTCTCGACGAGGTACCCAGTGTGACCATGCTCGACCAGCGTCAGCAGCCCACCAACGGCTGAGGCAACCACCGGAGTGCCGCAGGCCGCCGCCTCAAGAGCCACAAGTCCGAAGGATTCTGAGCGACTGGGGACAAGACAAATGTCGGCGGCGCGGAAGTAGGTAGACAACAGGTGGTGGGGCTGTGGCGGTATGAAGGTCACCCGGTCGACGAGACCAAGGTCGGCAACGAGCTTCTCGACGCGAGCAACTTCGTCAGCACCGCCGACACCGCTTGCGCCCCCAACAATCCACAATCTGGCGTCGTCTCGCTCAAGTCGAGCGAGCGCCTCGACCGCAACGTCGACGCCCTTCAATGGCTGGATACGCCCGACGAAAAGCAGCAGCGGTCGCTCGTCAGTGTCGAGCGCCCAGCGAGCTCCCGCCTGGTTACCGGGCGAGAAGAATGCGTGGTCGACGCCAGGCGGAACGATGTCGATCCGAGCGGGATCGGCGTCGTAGAACTCTTCGAGTTGATCGGCCTCGGCGAGGCAGTTGGCCAGAACCGAGTCAGCACAAGCCATTACGGAGGCCTCGGCCAACGAGCGACGCTCGGGCTCAAGGTCGCCGCTCTCTGCCTTCACCCGAGCCAGTGTGTGGAACGTGGTAACCAACGGGATGTCGAGCTTGCGTTTGAGAATTTGGCCCGCGACGCCAGAGAGCCAGTAGTTGGCGTGGATCAGCTGGGGCCGAAAGTCGACCATGTCAGCGGCAACCCAGTCGGCGTAAGCGTCGACGATGGAAGGAAGGTCTTCTTTGGCCATATCGACGGGGCCAGCAGGCACGTTGACGACCTCAAAGCCTGGCTCGACAGTTACGCGTTCTGGCGATTCGTTGTCGCTCCGCCGAACGTACACCCGACATTGCACGCCCGCTTGAGCCAGGGCCGAAACGAGTTCACGGACATACACGTTCATGCCACCGCTGTCGCCGGTTCCTGGCTGGGCCAGTGGCGAAGTATGAAGCGAAAGAACAGCTACTCGTTGCATCCTGCCCCCGATCGGTACTCGTGAATCTGTCGTACGACGCTTGTGTCAGGCACCGCTTAGGAATGAGCGATAGACGCTGAGTAAGGCCTCTTTCTGATCCCCGGACAAGTCCGAGGCCCGACGAATCGCCGCCGCGAGGTCGTCATTCTGAGGCGCCGAGTCATCGAGGATACCCGCTTTCACGTAGAGGGTCTCGGCAGAAATCTGAAGTGCCTTTGCAATCTGCTGCATTATCTCAGCCGATGGCTTCCGCAAGCCGCGCTCGATCTGGCTCAGATAGGGGTTTGAGATGCCGGACAAGTCGGCCAGTCGCCTGACGGACAGCTCGGCGAGGCGGCGTTGTTCGGCGATGAAGTCGCCAAGCTCGCTGAGTGGGTCGGCCATGAGAAACCTAGTTGAGGAGGGTGTCGACGGAAGCTTCGCCATCACGGTAACGGCGTGCAATTTCGGACTGGATTGCATCGATGCGCTCGTGAAGGCGGCGGCGAAGGGTGGAGAGCTCAAGCTCATGACTCCGAAGCTGTTCAAAGATCTCGCGGACCGCAGTGTCGCTCAGGCTCTGCACATCGGAGAGCTGCGATGGCGATACGGCCTTGTCGAGTTCGAGCGTGAGCAGGGTGGCGACTTCGCCGGGTCCAGAGACGTCGATCGGTCGGCTACCTGGTATCGCCGACGCTGAGCGTTGCTCTTCACTAAGGATGTCTGGCATGTCGAAAAGGAGGCCAGACACATCGGTTGCACTGCTTGGATCGCCAGCCCTACGGCGAACGTCGTGGCCAACAATGTCGAGCCGGCCTTGTGCCAGTCGCCGGACGAGCGAAACGTCGCCTTCGGCCTCCGAACAACGGATTCTGAGCGTGCGCAGGTCGGTGATGGGTTGCGTCCCAAGACCGTTGAGCGACTCGGGGGCTAAGAGAGCTTCAAGCTGTTCAATCACGGACTACAGGCTAGCCCAGCGCAGGGCGTGTACCCCTACTGCACGATGGGAAGGGCGAGGACCCAAAGCGGTGCCGCGATCAGGTAAGAGTCCATTCGACGCAGCGCCGGCGCCCACGAAGTCCCGTGAGGCAACAACGCGGAGGCAAAGAGCTGCCCGAGCGGACAGCCAATCGCGACGAGACCAGCGAAGAGCGGCATCGACCCGCGATCGAACGGGATTGGCTGCACGAGGGTGAGGCCGGCGCCAACAATTGCGAGGGCCAGAAGGCCAGCAATCGGACCCTCAAAAGCGTTGTCGGCTCCGGTTCCGACGAGGAAGTCGCCCGCCTCGTAGGCCGAGACAAGGAGAACAAGCGCGACAAATGCATCGGGTGAGTCAACTCCGAGCAACAGCATCGACCCGGCGGCCGCGCCGACCGGAATCGCCGACCGGACCAGGAGCTCGGCAACCCGCAGAAGGGCTGCACCATCGGCTGACCCTTTCGTTGCGGCGGCAACCAAGCAGGCTGCGACCCCAATAACGATGCCGACCCCGAGCAGACGCTTGTCGATAAGGCCAGAAATGGCCACGCCTGCCGCTATTGCAGAAGCAACCCGGCGGTCGACCAACTCGGTCACGGCCCACGCATGTCCGATCTGTAAGCCCGCTACTGCGGCGACAGGAACCAATAGCAGGGCGGCCAACCGAGCATCGATAAGGAAGAGTCCGACAAGCACAAGGAACCACGCTGCGCCGAGCAATACCTTGGGGCCATCGAGCGCATAAGGGACGGCATAGCGGTTCGCGGCCCAACGCTTATCTCGATTCTCCGACCTCTGGCGTGCAACTGCTTCGCGCCGCTGGCCTCGTTGACCTCGCTGCTGTGCTGCGGTCATCCGCCGGACACCGGAGGTAGCAGGGCAACTTCGTCACCAGGATTCACTGGGTCAGTGCGCTCGGCCTGCTCACCATTGAGCCATACGCGACACATTCCGACGACCCCTGCAAACGGTTCGCCGAACGCCGCAACTGCGGCGTCGATGGCGGCGCCGACTGTGGCAACTGCGCCGTCGTCGAGTTCGAATCGGTTCGTGCCGGCCGCTTCTCGGGCCTGGGCAAAGAGTCGCAAGGTAACCACGCCACACAGCATACGCTGTCGCTCTCGCGACAATGAGGCGTCGCGGCGTTGTCACTGTCCTCCTGTACGGTCAATCGGTGACCACATTTTTCCTCGTCCGCCACGGACAGTCCGAATGGAACGCCGAACGCCGGTGGCAAGGCCAGGCCAACCCCCCTCTCTCCAGGCTTGGACGCGATCAGGCATTCGAGGCTTCCCGGTCGCTTGGAACCGTCGACATTGTGGTTGCATCGCCTCAGCTGCGAGCTATGGAGACAGCCCTGATCTTGAGCAACGGTATTGGTGTCGGACCCGTCTACGCAGTTGAGGATCTTCGAGAACGAAGCGCTGGCAGCTGGTCAGGCCTGACCGTCGACGATATCGAGGAGCAGTACCCAGGCTGGCTTGAAGCCGGCCGCCGGCCCGATGACTTCGAGAAGTCTGAGCCGCTAGAAAAAAGAGTCCTTGGCGCCCTCCACGAGCTCGCCAACGAATACCCAACGGCCACGATCCTGGCAGTCTGTCACGGTGGCGTCATCAAGAGCGTCGAGGCGACGTTCGGCCACGACGATGGGCGCTGCCCAAACCTCGGTGGTCGTGTGGTGCACGCCGAAGCAACCTCTTGGTCGCTCGGCGACCGTATTCTGCTGATCGATGAGCCAACCGGCGGCGCATCGGGATCCTCTGGCGATACCGGAGCGGCAAACGCCGATCGCGTGTAGCAATGTCGGCACAGCGTGGATCCGAAAACCGTGGATCCGAACAGCTGGGATTCAACTATCCCCCTAGTGAGCATGCCGACGACACCGAAGTTACGATTTCGCCGCCATCGTTCACTGTCGACGTTATCCGAAGCCCAAAACGCCGCAAGACGGCCCAAGCCAGGCTCGTTGGTGATCGGCTCGAGATACGAATCCCCGGGCATTCAACCCGTCGTCATGAAGACGAGCTCGTCACCTACTTCGTCGACAAGTTCAACCGAGCAACCGACCGAAGCAATCTCGATCTTGACAAGCGTTCGACCGAACTTGCCGAGCAATACGGACTCAGCCAGCCAGCCTCAATTCGCTGGGTTTCCAATCAAAAAGGCCGTTGGGGCTCGTGCACGCCAGTCGACAAGACGATTCGCCTATCTGATCGCCTCGCTCGTTTTCCGACTTGGGTGATCGACTACGTGATCGTGCACGAGCTCGCTCACCTCGACATTGCCGGACATGGGCCAGACTTCTGGCGACTCGTGAATCAGTATCCAAAGTCAGAGCGGGCCAGGGGCTTCCTGATCGCTCAATCGTGGCAGAACGACTAATACGAAGTCAGAAGAGGGGCGCGAGGAGCGTCAGCGATTGCCGGTGCGTCGAGCTCAGCGAGCGTCTGATCGATCTCGTCGAGCTCGGTGTTGAGCCGATGTAGATCGTCAAGAGTCGGGATACGCGGTGTTGCGGTTGGCGAGTGCTGCAAAGATTCGTCATTCACGGTCGGCAGGCTATCCATTAGCGGCACCAACCCGTAACGGGATACGAGCGAAACTCACCGATGCAACCGCTTCGAACGGGGAAACTGATGGCGAATCGGGTTTCGCAATATCGATAACTACGATCTCGGTCGGCCGGGTCGACTCGCGGACGAAAGCGATTCGTGGGCCGTCGATGCTCAGCGAAGTGATTGTTTCGCCGGCGCCCCCAATCGGAATGCGAAACGGGAAGCCAGTGCTCGTCTCGGCTATCACAACCTCAGTGAGCTCGGCCACGCCATCTGAGCGGTAGGTAACCTCGGTGTAGGCGTAAATGTCGCCGCTCGGTGCGGTTGCGACGTGAGTAAAGATCGGCTGCTTGAGCACCGGGCAATCGCTGACTTGCGGAGCGCCGGGAAGCGTGACTGGCGCTCCCGCACTATTGAGGAACCGGATTTCTCCGCACTCCTCGTTCGCGATGGCGAGCACATACAAGCCCCCTCCTGAGGATACGTCGAGCACCGACTCGGTTCCGGCGAGGTTCACCAACTCGACGCGCTCGCCTGACACGAATCCATACCGTTCAATCGACGACGGCGAGGTTGCCAGCAAGGCCCAGCTTGAGCCGTCGATAAACCCCACATCGAGAAGGGAGCCGCCGTCGCCATTGATCACGATGCCAGCATCGGCCTGCTCGGCGAGCCACAAAACCCGTCCTTCTTCGTCCTCAACCACGACACCGCCAAAGAAGTCGTCGAACACCTTCCTGGACGCAAGCTCGGTGACAGGCGAGTTCAAGGCCGCGATTGTCGGACCGGCCAATATTCCGGTGCCCCCCGGAGAGGCAACAAGAAGCTCAGGGATATAGCCCTCTGGTCGTTCGGGCATGAACTGAGGGAGGGTCGAGTCGGCCGAAATGCTTCCCTCGGCGGTGGCGGGGGCGTCATCGATCGCCACGACCTGGACCGGGGCCTCGCCTGGAGCGGCGCCGAGGTCGGGCTCACCTAGCTCAGTGCACGCGCTTGTTACCAACGCGATGCAGAGCGCTGCTGCAGCAATTGACTTGTAGCGAAATCGGCCCAACATCTCTCACATGATTACAGGTCGATTGCCCTAGCAGCGGTCATCGGGTGCAAAACAGGTCCCCAGAGTAGCTACGATGTCGCCGTCGCCTCTGTAGCCAAGCGGTAAGGCAGCGGACTTTTAATCCGAAGAGCGTGGGTTCGAATCCCACCGGAGGCACCAAAACCACGAGCCCTACGAGACTGCTCGCTTATAGACGTCGAGGGCTCGGAGACGAGCTTCTTTGTGAGCCACGATTGGGTCAGGGTATGTCTCGCCGAGCACCACTCCCGCTGCCTCCAGCGCCGCTGGCGTTGATGCTCCGGGTTCATGAATCGCAGCGCCGGCAAGTCCAGCGAGTTCGGGCACCCATTGCCGAACGTACTCACCGGACGGGTCGAACTTCTGCCCTTGGCTCGTCGGATTGAAGATTCGAAAGTATGGACTGGCGTCAGGACCGGTGCCTGCCACCCACTGCCAATTGCCTGCGTTCTGGGCGACGTCAGCGTCGACGAGATGGTGCCGGAAGAATCGCTCGCCTCGTCGCCAATCGACAAGCAGATCTTTCACCAAGAAGCTGGCACAAATCATGCGGACTCGATTGTGCATCCATCCGGTCTGGCTCAACTGACGCATGCCAGCGTCAACAATCGGATAGCCGGTTGACCCGACGCACCACCGCCAAAACTCGTCAGCGTCGTTGCGCCACACGATGTTGTCGTACTTCGCTTTGAGTGCGACATCTGGCAGGTCTTGTCGAAGGGTCAGGGTGTGGGCCCACCAATCGCGCCACGCCAACTGGCGGACGAACGCCGCACGCCCCTGGGTCGAACGTCCGACCACATCGCAGATGGAGCGAGCCGAGATTGTGCCGAACTTCAGATCGGCCGACAGATCAGAAGTGCCGTCGATTGCCGGAATGTCGCGGGTAGTCGGGTATTCGTCGACCCGATCGAGCCAATTCGTCAACCGCTGCCAGGCCGCATCCTCGCCAGGATCTTGGCGAGGCGCGCCCTCCGGTGAGGGTATTGGCACCCCTTGCAGTGCAACGGGCCGGGCCTCTCCAGCTTCGGGCCATGGCGTCAGCGGAACGGCCGTCCACCTCTTGAAGAACGGCGTGAATACCTGCGAGAGCGTGCCCTTCTGAGTCAGAACTGATCCTGGTTCGTGCACCGTCAGACCGTGGAATATGCGAGCAGCGTCACCGACGGCCGCCACAACTGCTTCGTCACGTCGAGCAGCGAACGGGGTTGAGTCAGCGTTGAAGTAGAGCGTCGAACCGTCGCACTCGGAGACGAGTCGGGGTACCGCGATGGCCGCAGGCCCCTCCCTCACCACAAGACAGCCGCCGAGCGTCTGTAGACGGGCGTCGAGGGAGTGGAGATGAGCGAGTAGTTGATCACGTCGGAAGCTGCCAGCCGAATCGAGCAAGGCCGGCTCAAGCACAAACAGAGCAACGACCTCATCATGAGCGGCCGTAGCTGCAGCCCACGCGGGGTTGTCATCGAGGCGGAGGTCACGACGGAACCACACGATGCCGGGCTGCTGGCGATCAGTCATCACCGGTCCAGTATGGGCGGCGGTGTGAACAAAGGTAGAACCGGACCGCACCGTCTTTTTCGGCCGCCTCGACTTCCTGGGTATTGTTTCTGTGTCGGCCACCATGATCCGGCGTTAACCTATGACCCGGCGTGTCACTCACACCACCGCTCGCGTTTTTCCGAACGAGAGCATTGAGCGATCGCTGGACGGTTCCCACCCGCAGCCTCATTCACCACGGAGTTTCCAGTGGCAAAGAAGACACCCGAACTTGACACCCCTTTCCGCCGAGGCGAAAAGGTCGTTACGACCGAGATCGTTTCTGGCTACCCAGAGGGAACCAACGGCAAGGTCAAGCTCATCAATGGCGTCGGACCATGGATGCGATACTGGGTTCGATTCGAAGATGGCGCTCTTCTCGGCCACGTCGATCACAACGCCCTTGTTCGGCCAGCACAGCTTGACCAATGGACCGAACGGGCGACGCAACAAGCCCTCGCTGCGAGCAAGGCGGCCGAAGTCGGAGCTGCCGCCGAGGCAGCACCAGCAGTCGAGTCAGGGCTGACCGGCGACGCCGCGCTAATCCCGCCCCTCCTGCTCGAGCGCTCCCGCGCCGCTAAAGCCCGATTGCTCGGGGCGTAGACCACACCATGCGGCGGCTTGGGGTCCTCGGCCTCGCCTTGGCGATGGCGTTGAGTGCGTGTTCAAGCCTTGAGTCGATTATTGGCGATCAGTCAGCAATCGAGTCAAACGGAACGCCGACAACGGCAACCGCAGTGGGCCAGCCGCTCGTAACTGACGACGCCAACCCCAGCACGACATCTGAAGCACCGGCAGAGGGCGAGGAACAGAGCGAATCAACAACTACCGACCTCACTGAACCGCCGGTGTTCGCTGGTCCGCTCTCCGTAAACGTACTCAACACCTATCCTCACGACTCAACGGCATATGCCGAAGGCATGGAGATCTCGCAGGGCTACCTCATCGAGTCAACCGGGCTGTACGGATCTTCAAGTCGGCGACGAGTTGATCCCACCTCAGGTTCAGTCGTCGACAAAGTCGACCTCGAGCCCGAGCTCTACGGCAGCGGACTCACCTTTCACAATGGCACCGGAATTCAGGTCACCCGCAGTGAGCGCATCGTGGTTCTCTTCGATGTCGCCGATCTTCGCGAGTTTGATCGATTCACCATCGAGAGCGAAGGTTGGGGCGTCTGCGCCGACGCCGAAACGGTCTTTCTCAGCAATGGCACCAGCACACTTAGTAAGCGCGACCCGATGAGCTTTCTCGAAACCGGCTCACTAGCGGTGACGCAAGATGGTGCACCAATCGACAAGCTCGCTGAGCTCGAATGTGTCGGCACCCAGATCTGGGCCGTGCTGTGGCCGACCAACCAGCTCGTGCAAATCGGCCAAGATGGTGCTGTCACCGCGTCTGCTGATCTCAGTTCGCTCGTCCCAGAGGGACTCTCTGTTGAAGACGCCCTCGCCGCCATCGCATATAACGAAGAGACTCACACGTTCTTCGTCACTGGCAAGCGCTGGCCGAGTGTGTTTGAAGTCAGCTTCAGCGAGGCCTAATCGGTCTCTGCAAAACGGCACTCCCAGATTCTGATAGACCTTCGAGTGAGCTCGCGTGCGCGTGGCCAGCCGCATGTGATCGAGATTCGAGGGGGAAGAATGGCGTACTTTGGAGGCAACCGCCCCGTGTGGGGCAGAGGTTTCGCCATCGATGGCGGCCGGGGAGACGGCAACATCAGGTTGGCGCAGAAGGGCCGCTCGACATTCCAGCTCGAATCGCGTATCGAGTACTTCGGTGACACCGGACTCGATGCGCTCGACCTGTCGAACGAGGCCGAGCAACTTCTTCGCCGCCTCGACCCCGCCGATCTGCCAGAGACCGACCTCGCGTCGATTCCGGCCCCAATGCGATGGT
Source organism: Acidimicrobiales bacterium (assembly GCA_037968895.1). GTDB lineage: Bacteria > Actinomycetota > Acidimicrobiia > Acidimicrobiales > SZUA-35 > JBBKWJ01. The sequence continues at coordinate 12,488 of JBBKWJ010000191.1, read as the reverse complement.
GGGTCAACACCTATGGCGTGCACACTCCGGCCGCACTCATTCACGATCGCTTTATCGGTGGGGAGCTTCCGGACGGAGTCACCGAGCAACACATCGACCGTTACTTCCGGTTCATGCTGCGCGATGCGGGCGTGCTTATTGGCAAACGCTGGATCATGTGGAGCGCGGTTGCACTCCGCACCCGGTGGAGGTCAGGCGGGATCCGCACCTGGCTCACCGCGCTGTGGGTAGTACTTGCTCTAGCCGGATTCACAGGAACGGTGTTCGCGCTCCTCACAGGACACTTCTGGATGGCGGTCGTCCTCGCCTTTCCAGCCCCGATCATCGCCGCCAGCTTGTGGGGGCATCAGTTTGGGGCCGGATTGATTGCGGCGTTCATCGTGTTGCCGTGGCTCGTCATACCGATGGTGTTGTCCGTTTTGCTGCTCTCGCCGTTTTGGTTGCTAGAGAAGATGGCCGGGCTGATCCTTGATTCGCCGGTTGCGGGTGACGAACCGTTGTGGGAAGCGGCTAGCTCAGATAGCTCATCGCTATAGCGGCGTACGCGGCCGAACCGGTGGCCATTGCTTCCTCGTCGAGCATCATTCGATTGGAATGGCACGCGGTGGCGGTTTTCGATGTCAGCTCTGGCGGCCGAACACCAAGGAACGCCATGGCCCCAGGAATCTGTTGCAGGATGTAGCTCCAGTCTTCTGCGCCCATGATTGGGTTCGGCTCGACCACGACGTTCTCTTCACCCACAAGATCGCCGAGCACGCCCACCGCAAAGTCGACGAATGAGCCGTCGTTGACCGTGACGGGGTATCCGAGCTTGATCCTCAGGTCGGCTTCACACCCATGAGCGGCCGCGATACCGGCGACCACTCGCTCAATCGACTCGTGCATCGCTTCTCTGGTTGACTCCGACACGGTGCGAAGCGTGCCTGTCAGTTCGGCCTTCTCGGGGATCACGTTTGTCGTTGTTCCCGCGTGAAAGGTGGTGATGGTGAGCACCGCCGGCTTGAAGACATCGACCGTCCTCGTCACCATCGTCTGCAGTTCGGTGATGATGGCCGCCGCCGTCGTCACGGGATCGGTTGCGCCGTGGGGCGCCGACGCATGCCCACCCTTTCCTCTCACCTCGATGTAGATCTCATCAGCCGACGCAAGAAGTGCGCCGGGCCGAGTCCAGAACGTGCCCGAGCGGCGAAGCGGATCTATGTGCAGCGCGAACCCGGCCTCAACAGTTCCGTCTTCGAGCAGTCCCTCTTCGATCGCCACAGCGGCACCGCCGTATCCCTCTTCACCGGGTTGGAAGAAGAACTTCACGTTTCCCCGCAGGTCTGCTTGATGTTTGACGAGGATCTTGGCCGCGCCAACCAACATCGAGACATGCGCATCATGACCACACGCGTGCATGCGATTCTCAATTGTGCTCGCAAAGTCGAGTCCTGTGTCTTCTGGCATCGGCAAGGCGTCCATGTCGCCGCGCAGCAAAATTGTCGGCCCTTCAGCGCCGCCTTTTAGGGTTGCCACGATCGAAGATTGGGCGGTGCCAGTGGCGATCTCGAGATCGAGGTCGCTCAAGGCAGCGAGGATCTTTGCCTGGGTCTGAGGGAGCTCGAGACCGAGCTCCGGCTCGGCATGAATCGCCCGCCGGAGGTCGATAGTTTCTGAAAGACCGTCTTGTGCTTCAGCGCGCAGATCGGTGGCGTCGAAGCCAACTCGTGCAGATGTCATACTCATGGGATGTCCTCGTGTCGTGCTCGAAGTTACTTCTTCACACGCTAGCTCACGGCTTCGTTCCGCTTATAGCTTGACTTGATGCGCACCCCCTGGATCGCCCCAATAGTGATGGTTATCACGGCGGCTGGTTGCACGAGCGCTGCGTCTCCAGATCGAACAACGACAGCACCAAGTGCAGGCTTCGTGCAAGAGCCGCCCGGCGTGTCAAGCATCATTTCAACCCCCACTACCGCCTCAACGATTGCCGATCTGAGCGGCGCACTCGGGTATGAAATCATCGCCACCTACCCGCACGACAGCAATGCGTACACCCAGGGTCTCGAGCTTCACAACGGGAGCCTCTATGAGAGCACGGGGCTTTACGGCGAGTCAGACCGACGCATCGTCGACCTGGTAACGGGCGAGGTTGTCGACCTCGAGCCGCTGCCAGACGAAGTGTTCGGCGAAGGGATCACCGTCGTCGGCGACGAGCTCTACCAACTCAGCTGGCGGAGCCGACAAGTATTCGTGTCCGATGTAGCGACCCTCGACGCGATCCGCATATTGCCGTTCGACACCGAGGGGTGGGGTCTCTGCAACACGGGGGCGACCCTGGCGCTTAGCAACGGCACCGCAACGATTAGCTTTCGCGATCCAGCCAATTTCGCCACCCTGTCGAGCATCACCGTCACTATTAATGGCGTGCCGCTTGAGTCAATCAACGAACTCGAATGCGTCGGCGAACGGATTTTCGCGAACGTCTTCCAATCGGCCAGCATTGTGGTGATCGACCAGGCGACCGGCGTCGTCGAGGCCACGGCCGATCTCACTGCCCTACTCCCGAACAGTGCCGATACGGCTAGCGGCGTGCTCAACGGCATCGCCTACCGGGCCGAAACCGACACGTTTTTGGTGACCGGCAAACGCTGGGACACCGTCTACGAGCTTCGGTTGTTTGCAGCCTGAGCAAACACGCGAGGGATGTGCTCTGCCAGCCGATCAACAATCTGCGACCCGGCCGGCCGCAAAAGGTGGTCGGCGCCAGGAATCAGCCAAACCTCCCCCGTCTCGGCCAAGAACCGGACCATCTCACTGGCCTGGTGGGGCAGGATCGTGTCGGCCGTGCCGTGGATGAAGAGAAGGTCACGGTCGCCAAGACTGTCAGCGGCCTCACAACCAGCCGATTGAGTTGCGAGTGTCACCACGCCGGGAACGGAGTCGGCGTCGAGGTGAGCGGCCGCTTGGATTGCCACGGCCCCTCCGAATGAATGCCCGACTGTGATGAATCGCTTGGCTCCGTGCCGTCCCGCGAGCTCCATAACCGCCAAAGCGTCGTGCACACACATCGACAGATCGTTCGGTCGGCGATAACTGACTCGCAGCGTCCCAATGTCCTGTTCGAGCAAGCGTTCGCCCAGTCGTTGGTAGCCACCACCGTCAGGCCCGAGCATGCCGCCCATTGCCCCACCAAAACAGATCACAACGTCTTCGAGGGTCGAATCGCCATGCCACAATACGCTCAAGAGGCCGCTCATCGTGTAGATCTCAAGGTGGTCGAGGCCGGGCGCAACCTCAACCGTTTCCATCGCCATGGCTTCGAGTTTGTCGAGAGGGCTCTTGTCGCTCAGGTTCACGTCACCGGGTCTATCACGTTGGCCTCACGAGATACAGGTCGAAGCTCGCTGAACCGATCGATCGAGCGAAGCGCCGGAAAGAACCGCCACCACAGCACGACCACCACCAAGGTTGCGGTGCCACCAAACACGACGGCCCCAACGAGCCCAAGGATCGACGCGGCGACGCCAGACTCGAACGCCCCCAGCTCGTTCGAAGCCCCAATAAAGACATTTTCGGTTGCTAACACCCGGCCTCTCATTGCCTCCGGCGTCGCCATCGGAACGATTGCGCTGCGGATAAACATTGAGATCGAGTCGCTTCCGCTCAACACGAACAAGGCGATGAAGGCAACCGCAAACGACGTAGTGATGCCGAGCACAATCGTGGCCACCCCGAATACGGCCACCGCAATGAGTAACACCCGTCCTACGTGACGACTCACCGGTCGAGCGGCGAGCCCAAACGACACCGATGCAGCGCCCATGCCGGTTGCGGCCCGAAGCCAACCAAGACCAATCGCACCGACACCAAGTCTCTCCTCGGCGATCGCGGGCAGAAGGGCCACTGCTCCTCCGAAGAGCACGGCAAAGAGGTCGAGCGAGATAGCGCCAAAAAGCACGGGAGTTCGGCGCGCAAATCGCAGTCCTTCGCGGGCATCGATGAGCGTTGCTCGGACACCGCCGGCTGAGACCAGCCGCTCACGGCCCGAGTCAGGGACGACCACGAGGACAGCGATACCAAGGCCTAGAGCGATGGCCACGAAGAGGTAAGGGCGAGAAGGAGCGATGACGTAGAGGAAGCCGCCGATAACCGGGCCAATGATGAGTCCGATCTGGCGGGTCAGTGAGCTGATCGCAACGACCCGCTCAATGAGGGACTCGGGGCTGAGGTCGAATGGCAGCGCACGAGATGGTGGGGCGACAAACGCCCGCGAAATACCGTAGATCAGCACGAAGACGTAGATCGGAAATACCGCGGTTGGATTGGTGGTGGCGTAGAGGAACAGCAGGATGGCTGCGAGCAGTTCGCCGACTAGTCCAGCAGCCAAAACCTTTCTGCGATCGAAGCGGTCCGCGAACGCACCGGTGAACGGCGAGAGCAATGCCGTAGGGACGAACTCGGTCAGACCGATCAGGCCGAGTTGCCACTTGCTGCCAGTGAGATCGTAGATCTGCTTGCCAACGATGGTGACCTGGATGCCAATGGCAACTGCAGTCAGAAACCGTGAGGCAAAGAGGGCTCGAACCCCGAGAGGGATCTTCTGGCGGCCTGTGGTCACTCGCTGACACTAGTGTGAATGGTGATGAAGTGCCTTGTTGTATTTGCCCATCCAAATCCCGATTCGTACGGAGCCGCACTCCGTGACAGTGTTGCGGCTGGGCTCGAAGCTGGCGGCCATCAGGTCATGATGGCCGACCTCTACGCCGACGGTTTCAACCCAGTGATGAATGCCGCCGAGCACCGTGGCTACATGGACATCGGCGCCAGCCATCCCGACCCACTTGTCGCCACCTACATCGCGCAGTTGCAGACAGCCGAGGCGCTCGTTTTCGTGTATCCCACCTGGTGGTCGGGCCTCCCGGCGATGACAAAAGGCTGGCTCGACCGTGTCTTCTTGCCCGGAGTGGCATTCGTTCTTGGCCGAAATGACAAAGTGAAGCCAAACTTGCGCCACGTCCGCCGGCTTGTGATAGTCACCTCTAGTGGCTCCCCTTGGTGGTACTCACTGGCCGTGGGAAACGCAGGACGTCGCACAATCATGCGCACTCTCCGTCTCATGTGTTCGCGTCGCTGTCGCACGACCTATCTTGCGCTCGACCGCATCGACAGCCGCACCGATCTTGAGCGCAACGACTTCCTTCATGAGGTGAAGGCGAAAATGGCATCGTTGTGAACGCGGCATTGTGAACGCGGCATTGTGAAAACGCTCGTTGTCGTCACCCATCCCCGCCACGACAGCCTGACCAAGGCCGCATGTGAGCGAGTACTGGCCGGACTAAAGACTGCTGGTGACGACATCAGAATTCTCGACCTCGACGACGAGAACTTCAGTCCAGCACTCACGCTCGAGGAGCGACTCGACCATCTCGGTGATCCCGCAGACCGGCCAGCGAACCAACACCACTTTGAGGCTTTGCAGTGGTGCGAGCGAATCGTGCTTGTGTATCCGACTTGGTTCGGGGGTCAGCCCGCGATGCTGAAGGGCTGGTTTGATCGGGTCTGGATGAACGACGTCGCCTTCTCTCTGCCAACCGGAGCAAGCCGCATCTACGCCAAACTCAAGAACATCAAGCGCCTCGAGATCGTCACGTCGCATGGTTCAAGCCGGTCCCTCAATTGGCTCCAGGGGAATCCGGGGCGCATCACAGTCTTTCGGACGCTGAGGGTTCTGTGTCATCCCCTCTGTAGAACTCGCTGTACCGCCATCTACGACATAGATCGAGCCACCCCCGAACAGGTCGGTGAGTGGCTCGATTTGGTCGAAAAACGCTATTCCTGAACCAGCGGTACACACTGCCCGGAGTCAAGCGATTCCAATTGGTGACTTGGATTGGCGATTCTGGCGCAGAGTTTCTCGGGCGTTTCGCCGGTGTAGATCTGGCCCGCAGTTGCGGTTACAAGATCTGGGATGTCCCACACCAGCCATGGGCTCCCGCCAATAGAAGCGGCACCAGGAGCACCGGCCGTCGCTGGATCGATGTCGCCGCTAAACACATGCAGGTGAAAGCCACCGCCAACGGCAAACGGATCGTCGCCAAATTCAGACGCGTAGTCGATGAGGATCCCTCCGTCGGCATCGATCGTCGCAGCGTCGAGGCACACCCAATGGATCTGAGACCGAATGAGTTCAGTGCAACGCTCGTCTTCGGGCACCACCTCGAGGTTGTCGACGACAGTTGGCCCTTCAGAAAGCCCCTCGATGGCACCGACCAAGTCGGACTGTGTAGCTTCGTCAATGACTCGACCAGCCAGGGTCACCTCGTTGTCTTCCACATCGACCTCCACCTCGTTTTGAACCGGATCGAGCGCCGCGACGAGTGCGGTCACCGCTCGCAACTCGACACCGGGCGGGGCGGCCGATGTCGTTGTGGTATCTGCCGGCTCGGTCGATGAGCTTGTCGGCTCGGTTGTTTCGCTGGCAACGGTGGTCGACGCCGCCGCGTTGTCGTCATTGCCTCCAAGCGCCTTAATGCCAAAGTAACCACCGACCACTAGCACAAGAGCCCCAACACCGGCCCCGACCATGAGTGGCAATTTCGAGCCTCCACCGTCTGAGCTCGCCCCAGTCAGGGTGGGCTTCGGGCCCGTCGGTGCCGGTTCTGGCCTGGGAGCTACCGCTGGTGCTGGCGCCGCCCGCTGCGGAGCGCTTGGCGCTACGCGTTCGGCAGATCTGGGTTCCGCCGACTTTGGCGGTGCGGCCGCAGCGGCAGCTTGGGGCTTTGGGGCTTCTGACGCCGTGGCCTTTGGGGCAACAGGCGCCGCCCACTCAGCCTGAGGGATCGACGCGGCTGCAGCCGCAGTTGTGGCCGCCGCTGCTGCTGATGCAGCCGTCGACTCTGCAGGGCTTGGTGTTGGCGGCGTGTCGGCGACTACTGCAGCCTTGCCTGCCAGTTTGTCGCTTGCCGCCACCGCCGCTCCCATTGCAATCGCGTGCTTTGGGTGGGTATCAACGGCGACGGGGCGACCGAGGCCTGACGACACCATCTGCGAGATCAGCGGGATTCGACTCGAGCCGCCGACCAGCAAAACACTCGACACATCCTTCGGCTCAACCCCTGCGGAGTCGAGGGCCCGCTTCATCGCGTCGATACTGTCTGTCAGCGCGGGGCGGATCAGCGCTTCGAATTCAGACCGGGTGATGCGAACCTCGGTTTGGAAATTGGGCAGCATCACGGAAATCGCGGCATCGGTGTCAGACGACAACGCTTCCTTCGCGTCGACACAGTCTTGACGAAGGCGAGCCACTGCACTGACTGACATTGGGTCGTCTGAGTCGAGGTCTTCAAGCGCCGAGCCGATCGAGCGAGCGACGTGGGCAAATACTGCAGCGTCAAAGTCGACGCCACCGAGCCGCTCGATGCCTTCCGGACGACCAAGGATCTCAAAGCCGGTTTCGGTGCGGCGCAGGACGGCGGTATCGAAAGTGCCGCCGCCAAGGTCATACACAGCGACGATCTCGCCAGCTTCAACCCGGTTCTGCGATGCGTAGTAGATCGCGGCAGCCTCTGGCTCAGTGAGCAGCACTGTGTCGCGCGGATCGAGACCGGCGAGCCGGACCGCCTGACGAAGAAGGTCGATCTTGTACTCGCCCCAGTTGGCCGGGTGGCACACCGCAATCCTGCTCGGCTGCTCGCCTTCGCGGCTGGCGACCTCGGCGATCGCGTACTTCAATATCCTGGCCATTAGCGCTTCAGCTGAATATGGGCTGCCACCAACAATAATTGGAGCGGTGTCGCCGAGTCGGCGCTTGAACTCGCGGGCAACACGGTCTGGCTCCGTGATGGCTCGCCGATTGGCAGCCTCACCAGTCAGAACCGTTTCGTCTTCGCGCAGGTGAACTACTGATGGCATTGAGGCAGAGCGGCCACCGAGAGGAAAGATCCTGGAATCGCCATCGCGAAAGACGGCTGCCGCTGTGTAGGTCGTTCCCAGGTCAATACCGAGTTGGTATCCCATGATTTCCCTCCGGTTGTACGAAACTGTCTTGAGTACCCCTATGAGATAGGGGGATGTCCCCGATGAAGGGGCTAGTTAGCTGAATTAGTGTGTGGTTATGTCTCTTCGGGACCAAATCGACCAGTTCATGGCCGACCACAACCCCATAGCCGACGGCACCTCTGCGATTGACGAGCTGCTCGACGGCGAAGGCGTATTCGGCCTTGATCCGACGCTGGTTGTTGATGCCGTTCTTCACTATGCAGACACCAGCCCAATCGAGGTCGCCGACACTCTTTCTGGATTTCTTACTGAGCACAGTGAGATCTCAAGCGACTTCAACGAGGCTGCTCCGATTGACGTCACGGACGACAACGCGGGATTCCCTGCTGAAGGGGTTGGCGCGGGGTTTGCCACATTCGGCCTCGGCGCCGCCTTCGGCGATGACTCTGAGTTCGGCGACAATGAGTTCGACGACACAGGGTTCGATGAGGCGGCTGATGACATCGACGACACTTTAGATGATGACCCCGCCGACTTCGACACTGAATCCGAGCTTGACGACGACCTCGACATTCCCGGCGACATCGACGACATCGACGACGAACCAGCATCGATCTTTGATTCGTCGTTCGAAGACCAAGAGGGTCCCAATATCCCAGAGGCCGAAGTTGACATCGACGGCTTCGACGTCGACTTCTGAGACCGATTCCATCGCATCATGCTGGCTCCGCCACGAGGAGTGCTTCCATACTTCGGATGGCCACTCGGCATGCCGCCGCGAGGTCGTGACTTGAGAAGGGGCTCTCAGCCAATCGTTGCAATGTGGCGATCTCGCTGTATGTCGCGGTGCGCACATCGTCAAGGGTGGCATTCTCAGTAAGTCCGAGCCGCTGCCAAGGGGTTGCTCCAGTGGCACCAAGGTCACGCTCCAGACGAAGTAGATCCTTTGTCTTCCCCTTCACGGTGCCGCCGCGTAATGCAGCCAGGCTCGACAGCTCTTTGAATGGGTGGGCTCCCGCCATAATCCGTTCAATCTCGACGAGAAGCTGATCGACGCCCGGCCGAGTCCGATCTCGGAGGCAGATCCGTTCGATCGCGAGTAGCCCACTCCTTGCCTTCAGCACATCGGCTCGGTCGACGAATAGGGTCGCGAGGATCTGTTGTAGCGCAACAAGACCGGACCGTTCGACGAGCTCATCAGAGAGTTCAGAGGAGTTCGTAACAACGTTGCGACGAAGCAGTGGCAGCGACAAGCGAATGCCGAATAGCCCGAGGCGGTCGAGGAGGTGCGCTCGCTCGAGCGACGTAAGGGGAGTCTCGGCCCGTGCCTCAATGAAACGATCGGCCGAGAGCAGATGCACTTCTAAGTCTCGGGGCGGAACGGCGGCTAACGCAGACAGTTGATTGAACTCTTGTTGAGTCAACGTTCGAGCCGTCTCGGCCAAGAGCCCAGCCACCGGAAGGACAATTTGAACCAGTCGACGAAGCTTCGGGTCGTCCTCGTATCGGGCCGCGATTCGCCGCGCTGATGCCATCGAGTCGAGGCGTCCGACCCCGATCTCATCTGCGCGCGACAGGATTGCAATCGCGTTCACTGGATTCGGGCTCGAGACCTCGTCGTCGTGAAACGCCTCCAGCAAGTGGAGGTCAGAAGTGTGCATGTGCTTCATGAGATACAGCACGGCGTCTGCCTGAGTGCTTTCTTGCGACGAGTCGAGGAAACGAACGGTCCGCTCCCCGATCTCTGAATTGACGGAGTCGACGCCGGGGGTGTCGATAAGTGTCATCTTCCGCAAACTCGATGATGGCCACGACACATTGATGCGCCTGATGTCGTCCGCACGGCGAGACCCAAGATCGATGTCGACGGCTCCCCCATCTCGACGAAATGGCACCTGCACAGGCTGCGATCCATCTGTTGGTTCGACGAGCACCTCGTAGGTGTGCCCATCGCGGTACCAGGTCACGACTTTTGTGCACTCTCCGGTGTCTGTCGGGGCGAGCTTTTCGCCAACCAACGCGTTGAGGAGAGTTGACTTGCCCGCCTTGACCTTTCCGGCGATGGCGACCCGAAGTGGCTCATCGATTCGACCAAGAATAGTGTCGACCTCAGTGGTGAACTCGGGGCCAAGAACACGTTTCGCTTCAATCGCAAGCGCTCGTGCTTGCGCAATTAGTGGTTGCTTTTCGTCGCTCATCGATTGCCTCCAACGAGAGCAGCCGCTCTTGCCCCGATAGTGGCAATTCTTGTCAGTTCTTTGTCGATCTCTCGGATTCGAGTAGTCCGCTCGATGACTGTTTTCTTCTCCGCTTCTGCCGCCGCCTTGCGCGCTTCCATAGTTGAACGCTGCAACTCTTTGGTGCGTTCGCTGTAGTGATCGCGTAACTGACGCTGCACTCTTCGCAGAGTGTCACGACTGTCTTTATTGACATTGAAAGTCACGTCGTCGCAGTAACGACGGGCGGCTTGCCTCGCTTGCGCTCGGCGTTGAGCCACCAGACGCTCCTCCTCATCCTTAATACCTTTGCGACCAAAGACAAGGCCAGCACCAATGATGAATGGCGTCGTTACCGGAATGGCGGCGAACGAACCGATCATGGTGCACATCAGAACACCGGAGTATGACGATCGGAGAAGAGTCATCCCCTTTCCCGCAGTCGACACATTCTTCATTTCTAGATCCTCGGCGAGCGTTATCTCACCCAGTACCCGCAGCGGGTTGTCGATCTTTAGGCTCTCAAATGCCTTCTCGCCTGCGAAGTCGAAATGCGACCCGACGTCAGCGCTCAACGACGCTGACTGTTCGGTGAGGAATCGATAGTTGGCAACGACTTCGCCCGACACACGATTCACCAGCCACGGCATTAGCTCAGACCAGGTGTCGAGCGGATCGGTTTCTTCCAATGCAGTGTCGACCTCAAGCACCACGGTCTTCATCCGCGCACGGAAGTCAAACTCGACGTTGCTCGACAGGTCGGCGAAACCGTCGCCAAGGGTCGTGCTCCAGCGGGCAGCTCGACCCTGCATCTCGTCAAGCTTCTCCTTCGACTCAGTGAGGTCTTTGATCACGGCCGCCGCCGCCTCTGGATCTTCAAGCGCCTGTTTCTCCGACTTAAACTGTGCGGCCAACTGCTCGCCAATCGCGGCGAGCTCTTTGCTGGCCCTCAAACGATCAGCGGTTCCGGCCGCATCAACGATCTCGTTCTTCAGAATGTTGAGCAACGTCGGGAAGCCGGATTCGCGATTGAGTTCTTTATCGTTTCGTTTTACGGCGAAGTCGCGGAGCGCAGACGAGATGGGAATCATTCGCACGTCGACGTTGGCCCTTTGCAGGTGGCCACGGTTCAGTTCTTCTACCTTGCGCCACGCCGGGTAGAAGTCGGTCTTTGTCAGCAGACACACGATATTTGGGCACAGGTCTCGAGCTTGATTAAGAAAATCGAGCTCGGTGCGGGTGAGTTCTTGTGACGCGTCGGTCACAAACAATACGGCGTCGGCCAGGCTTAGAGCGCCAAGCGCGGCGGTCGAGTGAGCGGACCCAAGGCCACCGACACCAGGCGTGTCGACAATCATCAGACCCTCTCGAAGTAGCGGACGGTTGAGCTCCACCTCAACGCCTTTCACCACGATGTCAGGTCGGCTCTGTGCCAGCTCGGTGGTGTAAGCCCTGATCTCGCGCCGATCAATCATGATGGTCTGAGGCTCGGCTGATGAATCGTCTATCGGCTGGATGACGGCCGACGCTTTGAAGGTTTCTCCGAAGCGAATAGCAGTCGCGACGGCAGTGGCAATGTCGTCATCGACGTGGCAGATCTCTTCCCGTACAAGCGCATTTATTAGGGAGCTCTTGCCTTGCTTGAACTCGCCGACGACGACAACACGCACGTCAGGTTCTTCGACCGATGCGAGGAGTTCGGTAATTCGCTTGGCGATGTCGTCTCGCCCGTACGTCTCGCAGGCTTCGCGTCCATAGCGGAGAGCAGAGATGACATCGGCATTCGTCCGGGTATCGACCGCGTTGTTTGGTGCTTGATTCGTCATCGTGCCTGAGCCCTCCACGGCCGGTGCGTTGATACCCGAAACGGGTAATGAGTCAGCGGACCTCGTCATTGAGGCCCGCTGACTGTGAATAGTTACTTTGAGATGGCCATGTAGCTAATGTCCCACGAACGCTCCGGGACTGGGTAACCCAGCCCCGGAGCACTCAGGATTAGCCCTCGACGTCGACGATGTCTTCGACATGAGCGTTTTCGACCGTGACGTCGGCATCGACGTGAGTTTCTTCGACGTACGTGCTTTCCTCGGTGTAGTCGGTGTCGACCACGTGAGTGTTTTCCTCGGTGTAGTCGAGGTCAGCGTTGTAGGAGTCCTCAACAACGTGGGTGTTTTCCTCGGTGTAGTCGAGGTCAGCGTTGTAGGAGTCCTCAACCGTTGTGGTCTCCTTGTACTCAAGGTCAGCGTTGTACGAATCGTTCGTCGAAGCATCCTTGTTGTAGGAGTCGTTGGT
>JBBKWJ010000190.1:0-3280 GCA_037968895.1 Acidimicrobiales bacterium | reverse complement strand
CGGTGACCCTCTGCCTACCAAAGGAGGGTTTGCGGGGTCGACCTGAAGTTGGGCGATTGTTCCTTGCCGACATTTCAGTGCCAGACGCCGTAGTGCGCTCGGTCACTGGTGCTTCCGGTCCGCCATTCGACCGTGGGCCAATTCTCGCCGTCGCCGGTTAGGTGAGGGGCTTGGCGAAGCGGAGGGAGCCGACGTTGGCGGGATCGGTGAGCGCCTGCATTGCGATCTCGAAGTCGGGCAGCGAATAGACGTCGCCGTCGTCGTTGATCATCACGAAGCGGTCGAGTTGCTCGAGGAATGTGCGATCGTGGCTCACCGCAATGACCGTGCCCTGGAATCCGTCGAGCGCCTTCTCCAGCGCCTCAGACGAATCAACATCGAGGTTGTCCGTCGGCTCATCGAGCAGCAGCACATTGTGGCCCTCAAGCTCGAGGCACAGCACCTCAAGCCGAGCCTTCTGACCGCCAGACAGCGTCTCAAACTCTTGTCGAGCCTGGTTGTTGAGGCCGTAACGAGCGAGCGACTTCATCGCCTTCTCATCATCTGGCACTCGCTCACGCACAATGTCGACGGCCTCGCGACCAATGAAGTCGGCGCGATCGTTGACCTGTGTGAACGTGCCAATCGATGTGCGGGGCCCGAGTTTGATGGTGCCCTCGGTCGGCTCGATCTCGGCCGCCAGCGCCCGAAGCAAATGCGTCTTGCCGGTGCCATTAGGGCCGATCAGCCCAACCCGTTCGCCGAAATGGACCTCGTCGCTAAACGGGAAGAACAGGTCGTTGATCGAGACCCCGTCGAGAACGAGCACCCGGCGGGCCGAGTCTGCACCACGAAGATTGACCCAGATGTTCTGGTCTTGCACTGGGGGAGGAGGCGGGCCGATTTTGCAGAACCGTTCCCACCGTGTCTCGGCCGCGTTTGCCTTTGTTGCATTCTTGAAGTTTTGCGCCGCCCGCTGCTTCATAATTTTCATGTGATGAAAGAGCCGGCGCTCCTCATCGTTCCAGCGCTTGAGTGCGTCGCCAAGCAACGCCTGGCGCTTCTCTCTTGCATCAGCGAATGTGGCGTAGGAGCCGCCGTGCACCCAACAGCCTGCACCCTCGATAACGATTACCTTGGTCGAGACCTTCTCGAGGAGCGACCGATCGTGGCTCACCATCAGAATCGTGCTGCGACATTGCTTGATCTGCTCTTCGAGCCATAGGCGGGTCGGAATGTCGAGGTAGTTGTCTGGCTCGTCGAGGAGCAACACGTCGGCTCCCGAGTTGAGCAGCAGATCGAGCACGAGCCGTTTCCGCTCGCCACCAGATAGCTCAGACACGAGCCTCGTGGCAAAGTCGTCGACAGGAGTTTTTACGCTTCGAGCAGCCGCGGCCGCCCATTTCGCTTCGAGGTCATAACCTCCGAGATCGCCCCACTCGTTGAGCGCCTCGGCGAAGGCCATTCCGTCGTCGGTGCCGTCGAGCATCGCCTTCTCGGTTGCCACCAGGGTGCGGCCCGCGGTGCGAAGCTCGGGCGGCGCAACCTCAATGAGCATCTCGCGGAGCGTGTCTTCCGGTCGGGACATGCCGACGTCCTGGGTCATCGAGAGCACAGTGCCTTCAACCGCAAACTCGCCCTCGTCCGGCGTGAGATCGCCAGACAACAGTTTCAAGATTGTGCTCTTGCCGACCCCGTTGGCGCCAACAATGACCGCATGCTCGCCAGGAGAGACGCCGAAGCTCACATCAAAGAAGAGCGAATCGGCTCCTGGATGGGCGAATTCGAGTTCGGACACGACGATGCTGCTCACCGAAATAGGGTGCCTGCCCCAGACAACGATTCCTCGCTGATACGCCGGGGTTAGGCGATCGTGAACAACGCTGTGGCGCCCATGAGCAAGAGGGCTGCAAAAACTCCGTGTCGCAGCAGGGGCAGCAGGTTGACCCGGCTTATCGAGCTGTTCTCGGACGTGACGTTGGCCTCCATCCAGGCCCCCTCGTCAGATTGCAGCATCCGGCTGTCGATCAGCATCTTGACGGCGAAGATGAGTTGTACGACAAAGTACGCGACGAAGATTATGGTGCCGGCCATCGGGCCGTCGTTGCCGACATCGATCTCAGGATTCTTGTATTGCTTCCACAGTGCGAACAGCCCAATCATGAGGGCGAGGTACGGCGTCACGACAGAGATCCAGCGAGGTTGGTTATAGAACAGCACGTTCGTGGTGCGATCAGAGTTATCGGCGGCCCGGCCCGCCGTCATCGCGAGATGCTTGGACTGTTGTGGTGGGGTCGCCCAATAGCTTTGCGCCATCATGCTCATCATCGCGGAGAGGCTGGATCGGCCGACTGGTACCCAAAGTGGACTGGTTGTTACCAAAACGAGCATCATGACGTAGCCCAACAATGTTGCGCCGACGGACGAATCTCCAAGAGCGGATGCCGCGAGCGACGACGGGATAATCAAGCCAACTGCTGGGATCGCGAGCAGCATCAATACCGCGCCGCCGACAAAGAACCCAAGCGCAACCCAGACCAGCGCGTATCGGACAAGCATCGCGGGTCGGAACCGCCACGATTCCTTGAACTCGCCGGCGACCGCCTTGAGCGGGTCGTAGAAGCCGTTATATCCCGATGTGTCAAGCACAGTTGTTGCGTTGATGTGCCTGACGGCAGACGCTCCCGCCGACACCCCGGCGGCGGCGGAGCCGAGCACGGCGACTGCACCTGCGGCGGCGACGACACTCATGGCCGCGCCGGTTGACTTGTCGACGAAGGTCAGCGTGAACGATGTTTGGTCAGACTCAAACTTGTATGACCCAATTGACGCCTTCACAGTGAAGGAAGCGAGGTCGTGGTAGTCCGTGCGGCCGTCTTCGAACGTCATCGCCAGGGTGGCTCCCCGGAGCTCGGGCGTGCAGAACTCGTGGACATCGCCTACCGAGTGCCGTGCCACTGGAGGTGTTGTCGTTGTGTCACTCATTGGGACCCTAGTTTGAGGCAATCGTTGGCTCGCCTTCGCGGAACAGCCGTAGTGTGCCAGCGATCCGTGCAAACAACGGCGAAAAGTCCTGAGCGAGGTCGGTGTTTGGAGTACTGAAGGTGATGATGCACATCTTGTCTGACTCCGGCGCATGCGGGATCAAGTAGGTCTCGGTAAACACCGCGGCGGTCTCGCCCAGACTCACTCGGACTGATTGATGGCGAATGAAACGGGCTGCTGCCCCAGCAGGGAGATGTACGACCGACGGCGGTTCGAGATCGACGGCGTCACTGTCGTCTCCTCGTTTGAGGTTGCC
>JBBKWJ010000189.1:0-42569 GCA_037968895.1 Acidimicrobiales bacterium | reverse complement strand
GCGGCCTCAAACAGAAGGTCGACGCCAGCTGCGTCAGCAGCGGCGTAGAGCTCAGTGCCAAAGTTGGCGAGGAGTTCCTTATTGGCGGTGACGACGGGCTTGCCCGAGCCAAGCGCGTCGAGGATGAGGGTTCGAGCTGGTTCGATGCCACCGATGACCTCGACAATAATATCGATGTCGTCGTCGGCGACGACAGCCTTGCTGTCGGTGGTGAGGAGATCGGAGCTAATACCAGGTCGAGCTTTGCTCGCACTGCGAACCGTAATGGCGCTGACCACAAGGCTCAGCCCGGTCGACGCTTCAATCGCCTCGCGTCGTTCGTTGATCAGCTCAACAAGGGCAGCTCCTACGTTTCCGCAGCCCAACAATCCGATTTTCACTGTTTCAGTCACCCGGCAACTCTAGTAGCCCGCAGACAGACCCCGAGGGTCTTTCTTCCTGGACGCCTCCAAAGAAAACTGCGAAGAAATCCGGCGGCGGTGTCCAATTTGGGCCAGCCTGTTCGACGTAGCCCTGAAGACCAACAACCTCCATACAGATAGGACTACTCATGCAGTACATGCTTCTTCTCTATTCAGCCGCCGACGCGGGACCAGCCGCAGGCAGCCCCGAGCAAGCCGCCGAAATGCAGGAATGGTTTGGTTACACCCAGGCCATGGCCGAGGCTGGTGTCCTGATCGCCGGCGACCCGCTTCACGGTATTGAGACCGCTACGACCATCCGCGTTCGCAATGGTGAATCGCTCTCGACCGACGGTCCGTTTGCCGAAACGAAAGAGCTGCTCGGCGGGTACTACATCATTGACGTGCCCGACATCGATGCGGCCACTTCGTGGGCGGCGAAATGCCCCCTCGCCCCTTACGGATCGGTCGAGGTTCGCCCCATCATGGAGATCCCGGCGGGATAAGGCGCTCGTCCGATGGCTCAGTCGATCGTTGCGCAGGTCTTTGCTGAGGAGTGGCCCCGTGTGGTGGCCACACTCGTGCGAGACCTGCGCGACGTCGACGCCGCCGAAGATGCGGCCCAGCAGGCCTTCACCGAAGCAGCCGAACAATGGGGGCCTAATACGACACCAGACAAACCGGGAGCGTGGCTGCTCACAACAGCCCGGCGCCGTTCGATTGACCGGCTTCGACGAGAAGCCCGTTTCGAGGATCGGTTGGCGCAACTACAAGCAAAGATCGACATTCCGCCTCCATCACCGCACCAATTAATTGACGATCAGCTCGCCCTGATCTTCGGCTGTTGCCATCCCTCGCTCGACGTGAAGGCACAGGTTGCACTCACTCTTCGTGCCGTATGCGGCCTTTCGACGGCTCAGATCGCAGCGGCATTTCTGATTCCCGAGCCAACGATGGCCAAACGCCTCGTGCGGGCGAAAAGCAAAATCCGTGTGGCGAACATCCCATTCACGACGCCAGACCGAGACCACCTCACATCCCGACTCGCTCCTGTGCTCGCCATCATCTACCTCATCTACACCGAAGGCCATGCTGCTTCTGACGGCCAGCAGCTTGTTCGAGGCAGTCTCTGCGACGAAGCGAGGTGGCTTGCCGGTCTCGTTGCCGATCTGCTTCCAAACGAAAGTGAAGCAAGTGGCCTTGCCGCCCTCATATGCCTCACCGACGCCCGACGTTCAACACGGACCGACGAGTCGGGAGACGTCGTCCTTCTCGAAGATCAAGATCGCTCCCTTTGGAACTGCTCACTGATTGAAGCTGGCAATCGTCATCTTGATCGGGCTCGCATGTCTGGAGTAGTCGGGTCCTACCAAGTGCAGGCCTGGATCGCTCGCGAACACAGTGGCGCAGCCTCGTCCGATGAAACCGACTGGCACAAGATTGCCTCGTTTTACGATGTCCTGTTCCAACTTGAGCCGACTGACGTTGTTGCGTTGAACCGCGCCGTTGCATTGTCGAAGGCGAGCGGTCCTCAAGCCGGGCTCGACGCGTTGGCCACTATCGACGGTCTCGATTCATATCGCTACTACCACGTTGCCAGAGCGGAGTTTCTGTCCCAACTCGGCCAGCATGACAAGGCCCGTGCAGCGTTCAGTCAGGCGTTGCTGCAAACAACGAATGAAGCAGAACGGACCTTTCTCAAGAACAAGCTCGCGGCAACGCCATGAGGCGGACTCGTTGCGCCCGGCCTGTCTGGTTACCCGTGTGGGGCCGCTCGATCCTTAGCCGAGGTCGGTAAGAAGAAGGTCGTCGTAGGTCTCGCGACGAACAACCAACCGTGCCTCACCGTCTTTGCAGAACACCACGGGCGGGCGGAGCACCTTGTTGTAGTTGCTTCCCATTGAGTGTCCGTATGCGCCAGTAACCGGCGTTGCGATGAGGTCACCGATCGCGGTATCGGCCGGCACCATTGCCTCGCGGACAAGAATGTCGCCAGATTCGCAGTGCTTGCCGACGATTCGGGCGGCGAGTGTTCGATCAGCTGACGCGGCTCGGGGAAGGAACGATTCATAGCCAGAGCCATAGAGAACCGGGCGCGGATTGTCGCTCATTCCGCCATCGACTGCGATGTAGGTCCGGATGCCTTCGAGGTGCTTTATGGTGCCAACGGTGTAGACGGTAATTGCGGCCGAAGCGGCGATTGATCGGCCGGGCTCGATGCCGATCTCTGACGAGATTCCGGCTGCCGCTGCGGCCCGCTTCAGTACTCGACCCCATTGCGAAATGCTCGGCGCTTCTTCGCCTTCAACGTAGGGAACGCCCAGCCCTCCGCCAATAACGAGCTCGGGTAGATCGAATGGTTTTGCGAAGTCGCCAAGAACTCCAAGCGCCTCTGCAAACGACTCGACTCGATAGACCTGCGAACCGATGTGCGCATGGAACCCGAGCAGATTCAGCGCGGGCGAGGCTGAGGCGCGCTCGGCCGCTTTCTTAGCTAAACCGGTCGAGACCGTGAAGCCAAACTTCGAATCGTTCTGCCCCGTCGAAATGAACTCGTGAGTGTGAGCCTCGACCCCAGGGGTAAGGCGAAGCAAAACATCGGGAACTCGGCAACCATCGGCGACTAACGCCTCGATGCGATCGATCTCCTCAAAGCTGTCAACGATCACGCGACCGACGCCAGAGTCGAGTGCGAATCGCAACTCACTCACCGACTTGTTATTGCCGTGCATCACAAGATTGATCGCAGGGACTCCAGCGGCCAGCGCAATGTGAAGCTCGCCGCCAGTCGCAACGTCGATGCTCATGCCTTCTTCGTACGCAAGCTTGGCCATCGCCTTGCACATGAACGCTTTCGACGCGTAGGTCGCGTGGCGACCGAACGACGCAACTGCTTCGCGGCAACGGGCCCGAAGATGCGCTTCGTCGTAGATAAAGAGTGGCGTCCCGAATTCGGCTGCCAGCTCGGCGACGTCACAACCGCCGATGACGAGTTGGCCGTTGCCACCGAGCGAGGCGTTGTCGGGGAGGAGATGCCAGGGGATCGGGCTCACATTTGCTCCGGCGCGCTCACACCAAGCAGGTCGAGGCCTGTCGCTAAGCCAATGCGGGTTGCTTCGACCAGCCAGAATCTCGCCTGCTGCAGCTCGGGTGAAACCTCGGTGTGCAGGATGGGACAATCGCGATAGAAGCCATGAAACGCACTGGCGAGCTCGCGAACCCAGGTCGTGACCTTGTGTGGGGCGCGGTCGACGCATGCGACCGCTACGACCTCTTCGAACTCTGAGAGCAGTCGCAGCAAGTCAAGCTCGCGCTCGTGTGTGAGCAAGCTCAAGTTGGCTGTCTCTATGGGAGCCCGCTCGACGCCGGACTCTGCCGCCTTGCGGGCGATCGAATGGATTCTGGCGTTGGCGTACTGCACGTAGAAGACGGGATTCTCCGACGCTTGGGCACTGAGTATGTCGATATCGAGGGTCTGCGTCGTGTCGACTGACTGGAGCAGGTAGGCGAACCGGGCGACATCGGGCCCAACATCGTCGACGAGATCGCTGATGGCAACTATGTTGCCAGCCCGCTTCGACATCTTGACCTCGACGCCGTCACGCATGAGCTTGACGTTTTGACCGATGATCGCCTCGTAGGTGTCTTCCGCGTGGCCAAGGGCCAGCAACGCGGCCTTCATTCTGGCGACGTAGCCATGGTGATCAGCGCCAAGAATGTCGATAACGATGGCGCCTCTTGTGAACTTGTCACGGTGGTAGGCGATGTCTGGCAACAAGTACGTTGGTTCGCCGTCAGAGCGAATGAGAACCCGGTCTTTGTCGTCACCAAACTCAGTTGTCCGCAACCAGGTGGCGCCGTCGGATTCAAAAACGTAGCCCGTCGCTTTCAGCTCCTCGAAGGTGGCGTCCATCGCACCAGACTCGACGAGCGCCTTCTCACTCGACCACGTATCGAACTCGACGTGCATCGAAAGAAGTGCTTCTCTCACTTCGGTGAGCGATCGCTCGACGCCCCAGGTCACCGGGTCGGCATCGGCTGGCATCTCGTCTGCCCACTCTTTGATGTACTCGCCGACATAGCCATTCTCGGGCGGCTTTGTTCCATCCCTACCGGCGATGAGCGACTGACCAAAGAGCACAGTCTGATTGCCGCGATCGTTGGCGTAATACTCCTTGTGCGCAACAAAGCCGCACCGGTTGAAGACGCGGGCCAGCGAATCGCCATAAGCCCCCCACCGACCGCCACCAGCATGGAGCGGCCCTGTCGGGTTGGCCGAGACGAACTCGACGTTCACAGTTTGACCGCCACCAAGCGTGAGCCGACCGAAGTTGGCTTCGCCCGCGGCCACAACATCGACGAGCACGTCGTAGAGCCAGGTTGGCGCAAGTTTGAAATTGACGAAGCCTGGCCCTGCGATTTCGAGTGCTTCGACATGCTTCGGACGATTGGCGTCGAGGTTGTTCGCCAGTTCTTGCCCGATCTCGCGCGGGTTCCGACCAAGGATCTTCGAGCACACGAGTGCGGCATTGGTAGACCAGTCACCGTGTTCGCGTCGGGCCGGACGTTCCATCGTCACGGCATCGGGGACGTCAGCCACCCCCATCTCATTGAGAGCAGTGTGAACGGCGGCGAGAAGTTGTTCTCTCATGGTGTCTGGTACCCGAACAGTTGGCGGCGGTAGCCGCTTGAGACTATCGCTAGGGGGCGATAACGGCCCAGCCTCGTCGTTGAAGCTCGGCTGCGAGAACGTCGTCAGACAACTTCGCCATCGCCTTCTCGGCCGAGGTTGGCTTCAACCGAGGCGCTGGTGCGTCGGGTGCTGGGGCATCATCGCCGCGCACAAACTCTTCTTGCTCGAGCTGCTCGATGAACGCCTCGGCCTCGCTGATCGAGAACTTGCCACCGGCTTGACGCTGAGTAAAGCCCATTGGGCCCCTGGCGTCTCGAAAGTCGGTGTGACCCGCGTTGTTGAGGAGTTGCAGCAGGTTCTGGAGCTGACGACCTGATGCTTGTGGACCTGAAGATTGACCGAATGCCATGGCAACAGTGTGACCGACCCCTGTGACAGTCACGGTGATAGCGCTCAACCTGCGGCGCTGCGTACCCCTGGCAAGAATCGAACTTGCGCTCACGGTTCCGGAAACCGATGCTCTATCCACTGAGCTACAGGGGCTTAGCGAGATGACATGTTAGCGGCTTGGATTCAGATGCCCTTGCCGAAACGATGGGCCGCTTTCAGCGCGGTGCCAGCAGGCAACCCTGCCGCCACTGCGAGAGCGACGGGAACTCGCTTCTCAAGCGGATTGGCCTTCAAGGTCGCCATCACGGTTGAGAGGGCAGCCTTCCGCTCCCCCATCGCCGCTTGCGCCACTGCTTGTTGACCGAGAATTCGTGAACGACCCTTTGGATGGTCAGCGAATTCAGGGTGCTTCTTAAGCAGGTAGGCGAGGGCTTCGTCGATCGTCTTCCAACGTTCGAAGAAGAACGATGCGCCGTGCCAATACACGCGCACAAGAGGCTTTGGGGCCACCGCTATCTTCGTTACCTTCGAGGCCCGAAGCAGGAAGTCGTAGTCTTCGGCGTAACCGCCTGGCAGATCTTCGTCGACCTCGCCAATCTGATTAACCAACACATCGCGGCTGATCAGGAAGCTCGACGGGTGGACCTCGGTCATCCGATCGTTGAGGAAACCCTCGAACGTCAGCTTTGCCGGGTCGGGGATGCGGGCAGTATCTTCGTCTTGGAAATTGATGAACACGCCGGTCGTCGCCATGCCAGCACCAGGAGATGCGGCAATGGCATCGAACTGACCTTTGAGCTTGCCGTCGAGCCACTCGTCGTCATCATCACAGAACGCGACCCACGGGTGAGTCGCAGCCGCGATTCCGCTATTGCGGGCGCCGGCAAGGCCCTGCACGTGGTTGTTGGTCATGACCCGAACGAGACGATTTGCGTCACTAGTTTCGAGAGTTGGATCAGGTTCGGAGTGATCGAATACAACCACGATCTCGATGGCCTCAGGATGCTCCTGGCTGAGCACGGCCTTGATCGCTCGGCGTAGAAGCTCTGGTCGGTCGCGAGTTGCGATTACGACGGAGACTGCTTGAGATTCGGGGTCGGTCATGATCAAGCCCCTGGCGCTTCGCTGGCGGTTGGCTCCACGAGGGCAAGGGTCGTTGAAGTACCGAGGAGGTCGTCGACAGCACGACCGAACTGAACCACCCCTGGGGGCGCCACACGGTTTTCGGGAGTGATGGAATAGGCGCCTGGATCGCTCAACGCGTCTTCGATTGCATCTGCGATTTCGTCTTCAGAGTTAAGACGCCTCGCCAAACCGTGCCGATCGATATGGTCGGCAAACCGAAGTTGATGCCCATCGATGTGCTCGCCCCGTTCGGGATCACGGGGAAGCACTAGCGGCTTCTTACCTGCCATCCTGGCGTCCATCACGGTCGATGGACCGCCATGGCAGATCACAACGTCGGCCCTTGCGAACAGGCCGCAGAGGTCTGGATGAGGAATGAGCTTGTGGCCCTTTGCTGTCGTCGGTGCCATCGCGGTTCCGTACTGGATGATGACGATGTCGGCAGGGTGGGTCAATGCCCACGAGTCCATCTTGGTTACAAGACGGTCGAACGGGTGATGGTCGGTGCCGACCGAAACCAAGATGAGTCGATTCACAGTCACTCCCATTAGTACAGCGGTCCGACGAGTTCGCTGCCGCGATAGAGCGCCTGCTGTTCAGGCCACTGCACAAGGAACTGGGTGGCTAACGGAGAGACGAGACGACCAGTAACGGTCTTCGAGTCGATTCGATCGTAGACCTCGAGATACACAGTCGGGATCTTTCGAAGCTTCGCAACAGCAAAGAACGGAACCGCGACGCCAGCACCGTTCGAGATGACGACGTCAGGCTTCCAGTCGCTGATCACTTTGCGGGCAAGTTCGAAGTTGCGGGCCATGTTTTTCAAGTTGCGCGTCGTTGGATGAAACGCGGGGATGAGTGTTTCACCCTCGAGTTTCGACTGAGCGGTCGGCCCATCAAACGTGACCCAGCGGCGTTCGTGTTGCACCCACCATGGCTTCAACTGGATGAGTTGGGAGAGGTGACCGCCTGAGGACGATACGAAGAGCACACGCTTTTTGCCGCTCTCCCGCGTTCCCACGTCGCCCGAGTGGTCGTCTGTCATCCTGCAAGCCTTTCAAAGCCATCAATCTGGCACTGCGTCAAGAGTATATCCGCCGCTTGATCCACGCTCGGGCTTCCAATGGCCGCCTCAAGTTCGTTGCCGAGTGGAGTGTAGGCGGGTGAGCCGCTGTCTATCGCTGCCGTCGCGCCGCGAGCGTAAAGTTCCGCCGCTCCAGAATCGCCATCGAGAGCTGCAATAAAGCCAGCTTCGACGATGGCACACGAGGTGAGCGCATCGGCGACCGGAAGCTCACCTGATTGAGTATCTCCAACGACGCCCACAGTGGTCGAGGGCGCGATCGCATCTTCACGGGCCGCAGCATCATTCGCAGAGTCTGAACTTGTGCAGCCCGCAACAAGCAGTGTTGCCGAAATGAGCAAAACCTGGGTTTTCACAGCATCCTCCTGTCAGAAGAGTCGGCAGAAGGTGCCTAGGATTGAGCAGCTTGAAGGGAAACATGGATCACGACGAATCGCAGCTTTCCACGCAATCCGAGCTTCAGTGGATCATCGACGGGCTTGGCGGAACCATTGATGGTCCGATGCAGGAGTTCCTCTGCCGCCCCAATGCAACCGAGCCGCAACTTCTCATCCCGACAAAGCCGAACAAAGTTGCCCTCGCCTCAATGCGGCGCTTCCACGATGGCAAGTCCCGAAGGGAACGAATCGAGGGCATCGCGGGCCAGGCCATCGGGGCCGTTGGCTTGTTGAAACACGCGCCGGGCGAAGCATTGTCGTTGCCTCCCTTTCGGCTTATCGAACGGATAGCGAGTGACCTCGGCGAGCCTCATTTGATTCCGACGATCAGTCTCGGCCCTCGTCGCCGCAACCGAAAGCCAGTCGTCCAGCTGACAAGACCGGATGGCGTTGTTGTCGGCTTTGCCAAGATCGGCTGGTCAGACCTCTCTCGCCAGCTCACTCGAAACGAGGGCCTCTGGCTCTCGCGGGTCGAAAACAAGCTGCCATCCGGTGTAACGGCGCCGTCTGTGCTTCTTCGGATTGGCGAAGGCGAGTGGGACCTCGATCTCGAGGTCTTAGTAAGCGGTGCGCTGAGAGTAAGCGCTGCGTCCAGCCGAACGCAGGTGCTCGATGCCGAGCTCGCACTGGCGATAGCGAAGATCTGGCCGGGAGGAACACACGAATTCCAAGACCTCGGCTGCCTCAAACAATGGCGAGAGTCGCCAATCGCAGCCATGGTGCCTCTCGACGAAATGATCGCTAAGCACCACGGCATGCCAATCGAACTTGGCATGTGGCACGGCGATCTCACGCCCTGGAACACCGCCTCTACAACTGGCAAGCTGCTGATCTGGGATTGGGAGTTTGCCGATGCCGATCGACCGATCGGCTTCGACATGCTGCATATGGCTTTCGAGCTCGTGCGCCGAGCTCCCGATGGCGGCGAGCAAGCAGCCGTCGACCACGTTCTGGCGAACGCGGCGCGCATTCTCGAGCCAACGGGCACGCCAGTCGATGCGGCCCTCGACCTTTATCTGTGCGAGCTCCTCGCCCGCGAAACGAGATTGGCCGGAGAGGGTTGGCGTCCGGAGCACCTCGGCGCACTCGAGCCGCCACTTATTGCCGCCCTACACAGCAGAATCGTCGTTGCCACGTAGCTCACGGATCCAACCGATCTCCTTGAGATCGCCCGTTATGGGCCGACAGAAGAACACAGTCCAAGCCAGGAGTTGAATGGCCACCACGGTCAGTCGGAAGAACCAAACGAGTGCGGTGGCATCGGGATTAGCCCTGGTAGGGGCCGTTGTCACAACGCTCGCCAATTTTGGACTTGCTGCACTTGTGCTTATTCCGGGCCGAGAGTTCGCGGGGCGATTCTTCGCGGCAACGGCGCTCATCACCATCCTCGGCACCGCCAGCAGTCTTGGCACCATGACTGGGCTGGTGTACTTCATGCCGCAAGCGCTCGAGACAAAGAACCCACGGTCACTCCTCGCGGCGTCCCTCAAGCCAGTCCTCATATTTTCTATCGGGCTCGGGTTAATCGTCGCGTTCGCAGCCCAGTTCTTCGGAAGCGACGCCGATCACCGCTCGATCAGAGCGCTGGCGATTGTCGTTCCTGCGCTCGCGTTGTCAAGCAACCTGTTGGGAGCAACCAGAGGGCTCGGCACCATGACGCCAACCGTCTTGATCAATCAGATCATGCGGCCATTCCTGCAGCTCATCTTGATCGGCACGTTGTTCCTTGTTGGTGATCCAAGTCAGGTTGCAGTCGCAGTTGCGTGGGGTGCGCCGATAGTGATCGGCGCGTGCGCTGCCGTCGTCGCGGTGAAACGTCTTGGTGGATTCGAGAACGCTGGCGCTGCTTCAGTTTCATCAAGCGAGTTCTGGGAGTACACGCGCCCCCGCTCGGTATCGACCGCAATGCAGATCGCCATCGAACGCATCGATGTGGTCATCATCCAAGCGATGGCAGGGAGTGGCGTAGCGGGGATCTACGGCACGGTGACACGGTTCGCAACGGCGGGCAATTTCCTCGCATTTTCGATCGCGCAGGCCGTGTCACCAAATCTTCGCCGCGCGATTAAGAGCGGCAAGGGTTCCCAAGCGAGCACCCTTATCCGCCAATCAACTAGCTGGCTGGTCCTGGCGGCGTGGCCGTACTTTCTCTTCGTCTCGACAAACTCCATCTTCCTTAGCGGACTGTTTGGCAAGGAGCTTCGGGAAGGGGCGACAGCTCTCGCCATAATCGCCGTTGGTCTGCTCGCAAGCTCGTTTGCCGGACCAGTCGATCTTGGGTTGATGATGAGCGGCTTCAGCAAGCTCGCGATGGTCGGCACAGCGCTGGCGCTCGCCACCGATGTGGTCCTCAACCTCCTGCTGATTCCTTTGTACGGCATCAATGGCGCTGCGATCGCGTGGGCCGCGGCGGTGGTCGTACAGAACGGCTTTGCCGCCTACTTCCTTCGTCGCCGCACTGGCCTCATGGGTCCCGGTGAACCCTCGGTGCGGGCAGCTCTCACGGCATTGGTCAGCGTCGTGCCCCTTGGCCTACTGCTCCCTGACACCTTCGTTGGCGCCGTCATCAACGTGGCTGCAGGCGGCGCAATTTTCCTTGGCCTAATAGGATTACAGCGCAACCACTTCGGCCTCGATGCGATTGATCCGCGACGCCGAAAAAGTAGAACTCAGCCTGCTGCTTGAGTTAGCGAACTCATCAGATCAGCAAACGCCTCGGTCGACTCAGATGAACTGTCATAGTTCCAGTCACAATCTGGGTAGCCGCTGTCGTGCACGTTGAACCACGCTACGAACTCGATGCCGGCTTCATAGCGCGGTGTCGCAAGCGTAAGCGCTGCGTCACGCATCCATGCCGCTTTACGAGCTGGGTCGTTCTTGTCTTCTGCGCTTGCGAACTCGGGGACAACCAGCGGTTTGTCGTGCGCTTCGGCGAAGTCGAGCGCCGGGTTCACAAGGGTCTCGAACGAGCGCCAATCGCGCTCGGTGCCCTGGCAGAGATACCAGTTGTATGGGTCAACGCCGACGACATCGACCCATTCGTCGCCCGGATACCACTGGTTCGCTCGGTCATCAGAGAACGCGCCGCCCGTCATAACCCAAGTCATCTTGATGTGATCGCCGCCCCGTTCTCGCATGATGGTGGTGAACGCTTGCCAGGCAGCCACGAACTCTGCGGCCTCGCCATTGCCAGCCGAGTCTCGGGTTTCCGGCTCGTGGTTCAAGGTGAAGTAGCTACCGGGCGGCATCTGAATTGCCCGGTCGGCCCAGGCTTCCATCTCTGAGTAGATCGATGAGCCTGGCTCAGCAGCCGCCATGTCGCGCCACATGACAACGTCTCGCGAATCGGTACGAGGCCGAACTGATAGGTGGAGGCGATGCCCGCTGTTCATGATCTCGAGGTGTTCGCCATCAGGAAAACCGGTGTCCCAGCGAGCGAAAACGCGAACGACGCCGAAGGTAACTCCGAGTTCGTCCTCGGCTGCCTTCAATAGAGCAGGGTTATTGCTGGGTACGGCGATACCAGCGAGGACGGGCGAAGGCTCGTCTCCTGGGTGCGATGTCGTGCTATTGGGCGCCGTCGATACGGTTGGCGCAGTCAATTCGCCAAGCGACGAACACGAGGCGATCAACAGACACGACGCCGCGCCGAAAATGCCCCAGATTCGTAAGACCTTCCGCCGCTTCGATTGCATCGAGCGATGCTACCCGGTCAG
Organism: Acidimicrobiales bacterium; assembly: GCA_037968895.1. Taxonomy (GTDB): domain Bacteria; phylum Actinomycetota; class Acidimicrobiia; order Acidimicrobiales; family SZUA-35; genus JBBKWJ01. Next base: position 30,783 of record JBBKWJ010000189.1, on the reverse strand, counting down.
ATCAAGCGGGGGAATAGTCCGCTCACCGCTTAGGGATTTGAAAGCGTGAATTCGACCTCGGCCGACGCCTCAGCCACGATCTCGGTATGGGCGTGCCGGCCACCGACGTCCTGACTGTACGCCAGATGAATCTCGTGGTCAGATTGCAGCCTGATCGCGACTGCGGCTGCAGCGAACAGCGCAAACATTTGCTGCGGAACCTGCAAATAGTACGGCAGCTGCAGTATCCCAATCACCAGCACGACGTGGGCCCATAGCCCTGCATCGGTCTTCTGTTTGAAGGTTCTGACCGCAAGGGTGCCAAGAAACGACATGTATCCGAAGAACCCCAGAAAACCGTACGAGAACATCGTGAACCACGTCTGGCCGTGTGTGCCTACGGACGGCAGATTCCTGGCGTTCGGCCGCGGTCCGCCCCACCCAAATACGGGTCGCTCAAGTGCGCCTTGATACGCGTCCGACGCGAGACTCACTCGGTCTTCGTTGCTATGTCCGGTTTCAAATCGGGTGACGATCAGGCCGCCCAACGGCGTAACCACGAGGACCACTGAAAGCACGATGGCACCCAGGAATCCGCGGGCAACCATGCGGTGGTCACCGGCGAAGCCAAATCGTATTGCGGCGTACACCACGCCAAGTCCGAGGCTGAGCCAGAGTCCCCGATTGAGCGAAATGATGGCTGGAGGAATAGACGCAACGAGTAGCACCTTAATCAGGGTCTGATTGACCCGAACCCGCTGCTCGCGAAGTGCGATGACAGCGAACGGCGTCAAGATCGCGAGCATTGATCCCCAGCTATTCGTATGGTTCCACGGTGCGTTTGGGCGTGGAACCGGGAAACCAATGATGTCTTGCACCTCGGCGAACTTTGGGACCACCATCGAGTTGATCAGGTCGTTGTCGATCAATACCTGCGGCAACACGTACGCCATTGGGGTGCGGAACGAAACGGCACCGATGATGAACGCCAGGTAGCCGCCGATCACGGTGCCGGCCCAGAGCAGGGTCATCGGTCGCACAATGCGCCAGACGTTGACCGACCGCTTGCCATTCAGTAGGTACAACAGAAAGACGGTCGCACCGATGTAGTAGCCGTAGCGCAACACCCAGCCAGATAGCCGGCCGATTCCACCGTCGAGCATCGACGTCACCGAGCCGGTAACAGCAACGAGAAATATGACCCACAACATGGCGCCCTTTGGCACGACAATGCCCCGGCGTCGAACCAGCGATGCCAACATCGGCAACGCGAGCACCACCCACATGAAGCCGCTAAGCCCAAGCACCCACCAGAGCGGGTAGGCCGCGATCATAAAGAAGTACGGCCAATAGGGCAGCTCGGCCTCGGCCTCGGGGTTGAATGACCCCGGACGACCTAGCTGCCGTCGTCTCAATTGTCCGAGCTCGTGGCAACCACAGTGCCAACAACATCGGCACCGACTCGACCAAGTTGCTGCACCGACTCAATCACGCCGGAACGTGTGGCGCGGCTTGGCTCGACGACAAGCACGGCGCCATCACAGAGACGAGCGAGGTCGACGGCATCAGCGTTCTGCGAAAGGGGCGGTGCTTCGAACACGATCAAGTCAAACTCTCCACGGACGCTGGCAACGAGGCGGCCAAGTACTTCACTCTGCAGAAGGCTAGCCGGTTGGTCGACGACGGTTCCGGCGGAAAGCAGACGAAGGTTCGGGATGCTCGGGATTGCCTGTAAGGCAGAGGCGAGCTGGACGGAGCCGGTGAGCACGTCGCTGAGCCCGGACTCGTTCGATGCGCCAAACCGATCGTGGAGTGACGGTCGGCGAAGGTCGGCCCCAATGATGAGCGTGCGCCGTCCTGCCCTGGCGGCGGAGACGGCGAGGTTGGCCGCAACCGTGGTCGCCGAATGAGGGTTGTTTGTACCGGCAATGAGGACCACCGAGCGGTCTGACTGGTCGAGGTTGAACAACAGGCTGGTCTGCACTCGTCGATACTGCTCAGCCGAGTCTTCCCCAATACCGGCAATTGCGGTTTCGGATCCCCTGCGGAACACGCCTCGTCCAACCGGCACTGAACCAAGCATCGGTAAGCCCATGCTTGCGAGCTCGACGCCAGGGTCACGGATTCTGTCGTCACGACGATCAAGCATGTAGGCCATTGCGACACCGGCGGAAAGCCCAAGAAGCAGACCTCCGACTGGACCAGTGATTGGCGGAAGGCCGGCCTTTTCTTGAGGCAGTTCGGCGTCGTCGAGCACTTCACCAGGGTCGATGCCGATAGCACCAAGATTGGCGCGCTTCGTGCCGATGCTGAAGAGCTCCTGCTCCTTGGCAATCTTGCGGTTGGCCAATGCCCCGACCTTTGCTTGGTCTTCGCCAGCTTGGCCGATCTTGGCTTCGATCTCGTCGAGTTCGGCGTAGATCACGGCTTCTCGGTCATCAAGAGCCTGACGCGCTTCGATTGTTGAAGCCGAGGCGTAGTCCTCGCGAAAGTCGATGTAGGCATACGCCATCGACTCAGCCTTTTCCTGGGCCCTGGCCGCTTTTCCGGCTGAGGCCGTAAACACAAGAATCTGAGAATCGAACTTCGCCTCAACCTCGACGCTGGCCTGAAGGTTACTAACGACCTCAGGGTCAACGGCGACAGTCAATGAGCGCTCGGCAACTGCCGGGTCATCGAGACTGCTGACACCTAGTTCGTCGGCGGCGGCACGCAAAGCTGCGGCACGCTCCGCGACTCGCTGAGAGGCGCCGATGGTCTCCTCGGTTGTCATGCTCACCTGGCGGCTGACATCAAGGTTTGGATCATCGCCGGCAGAGAACAGAGGCCGAACCTCAACTCTGGCCACCGACTCGTACACGCTGGCCTGAGTCTTGATGAGCAGAGTCCCTGCGAGCGCGCCAAGAACGCCGACGATCAAGATCATCGGCCACCAGCGCCGAAGCGCATTTGTGTACTCGGAAACATCAACTACGGAATGGCCGTCGGCCATCTCGAACCTCTTTCACTAGGCATCGCGCCAGAGTCGGAATCAAACCAGTTCACCTGCGAGTGCCCTTACGTACAACTCACCTTCGGACCAATCGGCACAATTGCAGCCGCATTGAGCACATCAGCCCAAGCTCGCGAAACGTCTCCTCAGTCCCAACTTCTGCCAGACTGAAGCCACTACTGTCTCCGCGCAGCCTGACACTGGGGCGGACCACCACCAGCGACAAGCGGAATCAGTGGTTTCTCATAAGCTCTTCGCCAATACGGTCGATAGGACATCAATGACTACGTACCAACTCAGCCACGTTGCGGCACTCGAGGCCGAAGCGATACACATCATTCGCGAAATCGCAGCCGAGTTCGAGCGACCAGCCATGCTCTTCTCTGGAGGCAAAGACTCGATCGTGATGCTCCACCTTGCGATCAAGGCTTTCTCCCCTGCCAAGGTGCCATTCCCGATCATGCATGTCGACACAGGGCACAACTTCGAAGAGGTCATCGCCTACCGAGACCGTCGTGTCGAAGAGACCGGCATTCGCCTCGTTGTCGCCTCCGTACAAGAAGCCATCGACAAGGGAATGGTAGTCGAGGAGACGGGGCCCCGTGCCTCCCGCAATGGTCTTCAGACTGTCGCCCTTCTCCAAGGCATCGAAGACCACGGGTTTGACGCACTGTTCGGCGGTGCGAGACGAGACGAAGAAAAGGCAAGAGCCAAAGAGCGCGTGCTCAGCTATCGCGACGAATTCAGCCAGTGGGATCCGAAGGCTCAGCGCCCTGAGCTCTGGAATCTTTACAACGGCCGCCACAACATGGGCGAGCACTTTCGAGTCTTCCCGATCTCGAACTGGACCGAACTCGACATTTGGCACTACATCCGTGACGAGAACATCGACATTCCGCACGTCTACTACGCCCACAAGCGTGAGGTGTTCCTCCGAGACAACATGTGGCTCGGTGTTACCCCGTTCATGTCAATGATGGAAGACGAAGTGTCCGAGGAACGTCTCGTCCGCTTCCGCACTATTGGCGATGCAACCTGTACCGGCGCCGTCGACTCGGCCGCTGACACAATCGACAAGGTCATCGAGGAGGTGGCGGCCACTCGAATTACCGAGCGGGGCGCAACCAGGGCCGACGACCGCCGCACCGAAGCGGCAATGGAAGATCGCAAGAAGGAAGGCTACTTCTAATGGAGCTGCTACGACTGGCCACCGCTGGATCGGTTGACGACGGTAAGAGCACCCTCATTGGGCGCCTTCTTTATGACTCGAAGACCATCTTTGAAGATCAGCTTGAGGCGATCGAAGCAACAAGCGCCCAACGCGGCGACGAGCACGTGAACCTTGCGCTCCTTACCGACGGCCTTCGGGCTGAGCGCGAGCAGGGCATCACCATCGATGTCGCCTACCGCTACTTCGCAACCCCTCGACGCAAGTTCATCATGGCCGACACGCCTGGCCACATTCAGTACACCCGAAACATGGTCACCGGTGCCTCGACGGCCGACCTCGCCATCGTGCTCATCGATGCCCGTCACGGTGTCATCGAACAGTCTCGCCGTCACGCGTTCATTGCGTCGCTGCTCCGAATTCCTCACCTAGTCCTCGCCGTCAACAAGATGGACCTGGTTGGTTGGGACAAGGAAGTCTTCGATGAGATCCGAGAGGACTTCACGAAATTTGCATCGAAGCTCGACATCGTCGATCTCACGTTCATTCCCATGTCTGCGCTCCTTGGCGACAACGTCGTCGATCGCAGCGCCAACATGCCGTGGTACGAGGGGTCGACTCTCTTGCACCACATGGAAGAAGTACACATCGCCTCAGATCGCAACATGGTCGACGTTCGCTTCCCCGTCCAATACGTGATTCGTCCGCAGTCGACTGAACATCACGATTACCGGGGTTATGCCGGTCAGGTCAACGGTGGCGTCATGAAGCCGGGCGACGAGGTAATGGTCCTGCCTTCGGGCTTCACCTCAACAATCGAAAGCATCGAAACCGGAGGCGGCCCCGTGGCCGAAGCGTTCCAGCCAATGTCGGTCACGATCCGTCTTGCGGACGACATCGATGTCAGCCGCGGCGACATGCTGTGCCGCCCCCAGAACCAGCCAGAGGTTGGTCAAGACATCGACGCGATGGTCTGTTGGATGTCTGAATCGTCGTCACTACGCGCTGGGCAGAAGCTTGCGATCAAGCACACGACCAAGTGGGCTCGAGCGCTGATCAAAGATGTCCAGTATCGACTCGATATCAACACATTGCACCGCATCGAAGATGCTGACGACCTCTCACTAAACGAGATCGGTCGCATCAAATTCAGAACTACGCAACCGCTGTTCTACGACAAGTACACGCGGAACCGTTCAACCGGCAGCTTCATCCTGGTTGACGAAACCACCAACGCAACGGTGGGCGCTGGCATGATCCTCGGTGACTACTAGTGAGTGGTGATGATTCCAAGAGCACCAATATTCAGTGGCACGAGTCGGCGGTAAGTCGTGATACGCGAGCGCTGGCAACTGGCCAGAACGGTATAACCGTTTGGTTGACGGGCTTGTCTGGTTCGGGCAAGTCGACAGTGGCGGTTGAGCTCGAACGACAACTCATCGAGGCTGGTCGCCCGGCGTACCTTCTCGACGGAGACAACCTTCGGCACGGCCTCAACGCAAACCTTGGCTTCTCACCCGAAGATCGCAATGAGAACGTTCGCCGAGTGGCCCACGTCGCCCGACTTTTTGCCGATGCTGGCGTCATCTCCATAGTGCCCCTCATCAGCCCATACCGAGAGCTTCGCGACCTCGCTCGCGAGCTCCACAAAGCGGCCGGCATTGCCTTTCATGAGGTGTTTATCGACACCCCACTGGAAGTCTGCGAGTCGCGAGACCCGAAGGGTCTCTACAAGATGGCTCGTGCCGGCGAACTAAAAGGCATGACAGGGATCGATGACCCATATGAGGCGCCGCTCTCCCCCGAGTTTCGATTCACGCCTGACGATGGTTCGGGTTCCGAAGTTGCGGCACAGCTAGTGACACAACTCGGGCTTGGCCACTAGCCGCAGGCAGTGCCCTCTGGGCTCGCCTCAGGCACAACGCCAATCGTCGAAGCGGTGGTCTCCTCAACTGGAGCCTCACTGGCGACGGTCGTAGGTGTCTGGGCTGCTGGGGCAACGCTTGATACCTTCGACTGGTAGTCGCTACCGGTAATAAGCGTGACACCAATCGTGTTGGAGTCTTCTTCGAGCATCGGAGCAAACCCGAGCGCCTCGGCAAGAGCATCTGCGACGGACCGCGACGCAGGGTCGTAGCGAATCGTGGTGAGCTCTATGCTCGCCTCGGCGTTGCCGACTGCGGTGATTGCGAATCCCGCGCTCACGGCACGGTCGGCAGCTGTTTGGGCTTGCCCGGCAACGCTACTTCCGTTTAGTACTGCTATCTCAAATGGTGGCGCCTCGGCGACGGCGAGCTCTTCGGGAGGAAGAATCCCTCGGAAGATGTCGAGGGTTGGTTGGGCTTCGTCTTCGAACAGTCGAAGGACGGATTTACCATCGCTGGTTCGAAAGTTCTCGACCGGAAGAGCGTGTCCGTTGATCTGGTCGCCGTTCAAGTCGGCGAACGTCTTCCCGAGGGTGAGCAGATCGGAAGGTTGGACACCCTCGTCGATAATCAGGTTCTGCCCGCCTGTGGTGAGCAAATTGTTGATTGTCGGAAGCTGGGTGATGTCGATCTTGGCCGCAGCGGTGTCGACGACCCTACGAAGAAAATATTGCTGGCGACTCGTTCGCCCGAGGTCGCCGGTTGGGTCTTGGTGCCATGCTCCATTCTCGAAGTACTCAAGCTTGCGGCTTCGAGCGAAGGCCAACGCTTGGAAGCCGTCGAGAACGTGGCAGCCTGCGACGCTGATGTCGAGGGCCGAACCATCATCGCGCATTGGCTTGTCAAACCACATCGGGACCCCATCGAGAGAGTTGACAATGTCTTGGAAACCGACGAAGTTGACCTCGGCGTAGTGGTTGATCTCGATATTGAAGTTCTCTTCGATGGTGTCGACGAGACGACCAGGGCCGCCGTCGCCGGCAAACGCAGTATTGATCCGGTCGGTGCCACCCGTGCCCGAGATTGGCAAGTAGAGGTCACGCGGGACCGAGAGAAGGTCGATTCGCTCGTTCTTCGGATCGACTCTGGCCACGATGATCGAGTCGGTGCGCTTGCCGCCGACTTCCTCGCCAAGGAAGATGCCCGCATTTGGATCGTTCGGGTCGATGCCCTCGCGCGAATCGCTACCAACGAGAAGCCAGTTTGCTGCCTCGCCCGGCGCTGCTTGCTCGACACTCGAGATCGAGATGGTAGGAATCGCGTCGAACTTCTCGGCTCCCCAGGCCAGAACGCCAGCGGCCAGCAAAGAGATTGTGGTACCAACAACACCGGCGGTCAGCAGAAAACGCTGTCCCCAGGTCCGGCCCCGACGGCGCTTTTGTACCTCAACCGGTTGGGGTGAAGGTTGATAATCGACAGTTTCCATAGCGTCCGTCAAGCTAGCAACCCCGCAACACAACTTCGCGTCATGCCGCTATTTCGTGCCAGGCGTAACACCGGGGTCTGCGTCGTTCGGTGGCCCTGGCGGGCCGCCTCTCTTCCAGCCTTTCCTCGCAGAACTCGGAAACGCTGCCGTGTTACGGTCCGCCCCTAAACAGCTGGCTTGGCGTGAGGCTTTGGTTCCTTTGGCAGGCCGAGCACTCGCTCGCCAACAATGTTGCGCTGTATTTCGGCAGTTCCACCCCAGATTGTCTCTGACCGGGAGAAGAAGAACGCGGCCTGCATCGCATTGACCGGATACGACTTTTGGCCGCGGCGTCGACTCGGGTTGTCGCTCGACTCGTCGAACTCGCCGTCAAGAATGAGGCCATCCATTCCGGCAACGTCGAGCCACAGCTCCATCACGTCGCGGTGGTACTCGGACCAGAACATTTTGTTGGTCGCACCAAGCGCGGCGACGCCGAGCGACTTCTGCTTGTTGAGCGTCGCGCTCAAACTGCGGAGTCCGTTCACTCGCATGATCTGCACCTTGGAGTGCGCGGCGGCAATCCGCTGCCGGATGATGGGGTCGTCAATCTTGCCGTTTCCAGTTGCCACCTCGATGATGTGGTCGAGTTCAACCTGAAAGCGACGGAAGCCAGTGGTGGCGCTCGTGCCCCGTTCGAACCCGAGCGTGGTCATTGCCACCTTCCAACCGTTGTTCAAGCCACCCACAACCGCATCCTTGCGGCAGCGGGCGTTCGTGAAGAACACCTCGTTGAACTCTCCAGAGCCATCAACCTGTTTGATCGGACGTACTTCGACCCCTTCCTGGTCCATCGGCACCAAAAGGTAGGAGATGCCCGCATGGAGTGGGGCGTCTTGATCGGTCCGGGCGAGGAGGAAGACGTAATCGGCATGCTGGGCTTGTGTGGTCCAGACTTTCTGTCCGTTGATGACCCACTCGTCGCCATCGAGTTCGGCCTTGCACTTGAGCGCCGCCATGTCTGAGCCGGCCTCAGGCTCGGAGAAGCCTTGGCACCAGCGAGTTTTGCCTTGAAGAATGCCAGGCAGAAACTCTTTCTTCTGCTCTTCGGATCCCCATTGAAGAATCGTTGGTCCAACGAGAGTGTCGCCAAAGAAATCGCCACGCATCGGCGCTCCGACATCTGCAAACTCCTCGTTGAGAACCACCGACTGCATAGTCGACAAACCCTTGCCGCCATATTCGGTCGGCCATGAGGCGCAGATCCAGCCGCCCTGGAACAGCTTGTCAGTCCACGACTCGGTGAAGGCGGCACGCTCGGTTTCAGTCATCTCGAAGTCGTCATCAGTCCACCCGTTGGGCAAGTTCGTCTTCAACCATGAACGGATTTCGGTTCGGAACGTTTCGGCTTCTGCGGGGTAATCGAGGTCCATATCGCAAAACTAGACCGTACGGTCAAGTTTTGTCCAAGTCCGGTAGATGAAGCGAACGACGGGGGCACGGCGAAACGGTAGGGTGCGTCGATGGACGATCTCGTTGTCGGCAGCGATCAGCAAGCTCGATGTGGTTGGGCCGCAAGCACGCCTGACTACGAGATCTACCACGACGTTGAGTGGGGTCGACCAACCGTCGACGACCGCGACCTCTTCGAAAAAATGTGCCTCGAAGGATTCCAGTCCGGGCTCTCGTGGATCACGATTCTCCGCAAACGCGAAGCCTTTCGCGAGGTGTTTCGCGGATTTGATCCCCAGGCGGTGGCCGAGATGGGCGAAGCCGACATCGAGCGACTCCTCCAAGATTCCAGGATCATCCGCCATCGCGGCAAGATCGAGGCAACGATCAACAATGCTCGGACCTATCTCACTCTGGCCGCGGAGGGTCTCACTCTGGCTGGCATCATCTGGTCGCACGAGCCAAGCGAGCACGAACCACGCTCATTCGCTGACGTACCTGCAACCAGTGATGAGTCAGTGTTGCTCTCAAAGCGCCTAAAGAAACTCGGCTTCAAGTTTGTTGGCCCGACGACCGCGTATGCCGCGATGCAAGCGATGGGCGTCGTAAATGATCACCTCGTCGGCTGCCACGTTCGCGACGAGTGCGTTGACGAGCGGTCCGCTCTGACCAGACCCGCCTAGCCGACTACTTCTTCTTGGTTGGGAGCCCGACGCGCACCGAGCCATCAGCCCATGCGGGCCAACGTTCACGACTCTTCTGAGCGAGTCGATGCATCAACGCAATCGCGCCTGGGTCGTCGTCGCCGGGACGAGTTTCGATAACCCCATCCTTGATCATCGCTTCCATGATCGCCCGCCCGAGTTCGGTGCGGACGATGGTGAGGGTCCAGTCAGTTTCGTTGCCGATGCCACCCGTCGAAATGTCGGCATGCTCGGCCGCGAAGTCGGGGCAGAGGTTGCATCCTTCACGAGTCCAGGCGTGGCACTCCTTGAGATTGATCTCGTGGTAGTCGCCGTTCTTCATCCAGACCTGGAAGACACCCTTGATGTTCATCTTCACGATGTCTTCTTTGACCAACCCGTATTTCAGGCCGAAGAGCTCGTCGAACATCGAATCGTCAAAGCTCTTCGAGCAGAGCAGCCCGATGTTGAGTTTGATCGGCTTTGACACCTTGCCGACCTTGCGGTTCCACATGACGGGGGCGACCGAGGACTGGCAGCTCATGCCGACGAGGGCGAGCGCCTCTAGGCCCTTTTCCATTGCTTCGTCGTAGGCCATTGTGTTGGCGGAATAGGTGTAGCGACTTCCGGCACCCGCGAGCACTTCGTCACGATTGGTAGCGACGCCAGGGGTTGCCTTCCAGCCGGAGCCGCCCTCGAGCATCGAGACCAGCGCGCCATCGATGATGTTGTTTTCGAGACACCAGATGAGGATCGCAGATACAAGACCACCGTCTTGACCGAGGTCGTAGACGCTGTCGTCTTTGGCTCGGACGAGCAGAATGTCTTTGTAGATGCCCGCCATCTCGGAGTCTTCGCGCTCACGTCCGAACAGATGCTCATTGGCGACGTCTTCCCAGTCACGGAACCGGGGGCACGCCCTAGTGCATGAGGTACAGCCCTTCTCACCATGCAGACAGTTGGACAGGCCCAGCTCTTCTTCGAGGTGGAACGGCTTGTAGGCGCCCGGTTCGTGCTTGTAGCCGATGACATCGTGCGGACACGAGATGACGCAGCCGGCGCAGCCAGTGCACAGACCTGAGGTGATGACCTCGTCGTAGAGCTCTTTCCACTGAAATGTCCAGCGCTTCTTTGCCGCCGGAGCGGTCGTCGCAGTGTCAGTCATTGTGAGCCAACCTAGCCCAACGACTACAACTCAGCCTCGTCGAGAATACAGGTAGCAATTATCTCGGCAACATCAGGGGCAAGCGGACTGACCGGGTCGGCAATGATGGCGTTCTCGATTTCGACGAAACGCTCATAGGGAATCTCTTTTTGTGCGGTCTCGAAGACGCAGCTACAGATTCTCGTCACCAGGGTTCTGTCAGACAGTGGTGCGGTGCACGCGGCGAAGAACTCGCCTCGGTTTTGGGCCGAGTAGTCGGTCTGGACGTCGTCGCCACAGCCGGCAGCAGTCAAGGAGAAAGCGATGGCGAGACCCGCCAGGAGTAGTGAACGCACTCGATGAACTTAGCAGGATCCGACGCTGCTTCTTGTCACGCCAGCAGTTGTCTCGCCCGGCTGAACACTGAGTCGAGCATCTCTTCGGTAAGCCGCCCGGTGAAAGTGTTCTGTTGGCTGACATGGAAGCTGCAGAGCACAACTCGTCCATCGTCAAGCTCAACCTCAACGCCATGTCCGAACTTGGGTCGGGGCCTAATCTGCAAGTAGTTCGCAAGGCCGGCGTATGCGAACCCCCCGAGCGCAATAAACACCTTTGGCTTAAGAAGTTCAAACTCTCGATCAAGGAACGGCTGGCAAGTGTCTCGCTCAAGCGGTGTCGGCTTGTTCGCCGGCGGTGCACATTTGACAGGTGAGGTGACAAAGGCACCAGACAACTCGAGTCCGTCATCGATCGACACGGACTCCGGTTGGTTCGCAAAGCCCGCTCGGTACATCGCTCGATAGAGCCAGTCGCCCGATCGGTCGCCGGTGAACATGCGGCCAGTGCGGTTGGCCCCGTGGGCGGCCGGAGCCAGGCCAACCACCATCAGCTTGGCTTTTGGGTCGCCGAAACCGGGGACACCGCGTCCCCAATACTCGTCCTTCGCGTACGACGCCCGCTTCTCACGAGCGACTTCTTCGCGCCAATCAACAAGCCGGGGACACTGGCGACACTCGCCGACCTCGGCGGCCAGCGCTTCAAGTCCAATAGCCGACTTCGAACGCGGTCTCTTGGCTCGATCAGACTTCATCGGTACGACCGTAGATAGCGTGGGACCCAATGCCACGCACCACAAAGACAAAGACCTCAGTCCCCAAGAAGCCAAAGCCCACCCTCGTACTGTTCGTTCGGCACGGCAAGACGCCAACGACAGGCGCTGTATTGCCGGGCCGAGCCAAGGGCCTCAATCTCTCCGACATAGGCATTGATCAGGCTAAACGTGCTGGTGACCGCATTGGAGCCCTCGGCGAAAAAAAGGTTGCGGCCGTCTACGCCTCACCACTCGAACGCACCCGTCAAACGGCCGCCCCCATCGCCAAGGCAACCGGAAACCGGGTCAGAACAAACAAAGGCCTTCTCGAAGCAGACTTTGGCGACTGGACAGGCGCAAAGCTCTCCGATCTGCGAAAACTGCCCGAATGGTCACAGGTGCAGAACTATCCGTCTGGCTTCCGATTCCCCAAGGGCGAATCGTTTCCCGAGATGCAGACGAGAATCACGACCGCAGTCAACAATCTCGTAAACGAACACCCCGGCGAGACCATTGTCGCCGTGTCGCACGCCGACATCATTAAGGCGGCGGTTGCGGCTGCCCTTGGAACACACCTTGACCAGTTCCAGCGCATCGTCATCGGGCCATGCTCCGTCACCGCTGTCCTGTACACGTTTGACGGTCCAGTTGTTCTCGCCGTCAACTCAATGGGCGACGATCTCACAGCCCTCGTGCCAAGCTGATGAGCGACTCGTTCGAATTCCGCGAAGCCTCCCACTTCACGACCGGCGCCATTGGTGAGCCGGGTAGCCGGGTGTTCTACCTCCAGGGTGGCGACGCCGAACGCTATGTAACGGTCAAGGTAGAGAAGCAGCAGATGTCAGCGCTTGCCGGCTTCTTGCGCACGGTGCTCGACGACTTGCCGGCGCCAGACGAGGAGCACCTCGCATCGGTTGGGTTGATCGAGCCAGCGATGCCCGAATGGGTTGTTGGGCAGATTGCGGTTGGCGTCGACGAAGCTGAAACGAAACTGGTGATTTTCGTCGAAGAGCTTGCAATCGTTGACGAGGATGACGATGAGGACGATCTCGACGACCCACTCGGCCTTGAGTCCATCGGCGCTTCGCTGCGAATACAAATCACGCCGGCCCAAGCAGAGTCGTTCATTCTGACGGTTGAAGCGCTGTTGACAAGCGGCCGTCCGCCGTGCCGACTGTGCGGACAGCCAGTTGATCCAGCCGGGCACGCCTGCCCCCGGTTGAATTAGCCGCAATGGCCCCTAGCCCGAACGCCGACGACGAGGTCGCCGAAGCGGCTGTCGAAGATACAGCCGCGTTCGGTTTGCCAGCCGACGAGCTTGTCGATCTTTTCCAGACCGGCGACATCGAGGTTCTCGGCCGCATGCCGTACAGCTCAAATGCGACACTGCTCGTCGATGTGACAAACGGTCCAGTCACTCATCAGGCGATCTACAAACCTCACCGTGGAGAGCGGCCGCTGTGGGACTTCCCTGACGGTCTCTTCAAGCGTGAAGTCGCGATGTATCGACTCTGTCACCAGCTCGGTTGGGACGTGATCCCGCCGACCACGATCGGAATCGGGCCTCACGGTGAAGGCTCAGTTCAGGCGCTAATCAACGCCGATTTCAGTCAGCACTATTTCATGCTGCACGAGGCCGGCATTGGCGAAGACGACCTCCACAAGATCTGTGTCCTCGACCTCATCGCCAACAACACCGACCGCAAGTCAGGCCATTGCATGTTGGCCAAGGATGGTCGGGTCTACGGCATCGACAACGGGCTTGCCTTCCACGCCCAGTGGAAGCTCCGCACCGTCATGTGGGACTACATCGGTGAGCCGATAAGTAACGACATCTTGGCCGACGTTGCCCGTTTCGCCGCAGACGGTCCGGCCCCCGAACTCGCCGTGCTGCTTGACTCTCTTGAGAACGATGCAATGGTCACCCGGGCAAAGGCCATCGTCAACGAGGCGCACTACCCCGACGATGAAACCGACGGCCATCGCTGGCCGTGGCCGCTCGTGTAACCAAGCACTGGCAGGCAAGCCCCCGGTATCGAGGGCCAGCCTGCCAGCATGGGTGGAGCGTTATTGACCGCCCTCAAGGAGCGTTATTGTCGCCGGGGTCCAACCTTCGCCCTTGACGTCGAGATCACCGAGTAAGGCCAGGGCCTTCTCCGCGTACTCAGTTGTATAGGCGCCATCATCTGGCGCAGCCGCCAGCACACCTTCCGATGTCGCAACCTCGATGGTCTGGTCCCAGAGGGCCTTGTCCATCACGCCAGCGCCGGCTGGTGATGGCCAGATCAACTTGTTCATTTCGTTGAGCTGCCACGCTTGGTGGGATTCGCCAAGCGTGGAACCGGAGGCAAGCACGTCGGCGACACAACCATCGGCGTTGTCCCGGCACCAGGCCCAACCTTCAACGGATGCGGCGATGAAGCGAACCGTCTGGTCTTGATAGGCCGGGTCAGCGAGACGCTCGCCGCTGGCCCAGATGGCGTCCTGCAACATCGCAGTTCCGGCATCGTTCCAGTTGATGACGTTAAGGTCAGCTTCGGTGAACAACTCGCCGGTCTCCGGGTTAACGGTTTCTAGCACCTGGGCGTACTCGTTGTATGTCATCGCCTGCGCAGCATCGATCTCACCATTGATCAGTGCCAGCATGTCGAAGTTCTGCTGAACGATCTCGTAGTCGGTGCCCGGCTCTACACCGTTCGCTCGGCTACCAGCCAACAACTCGAATTCGTTTCCAAAGCCCCAGCTACCAACTTTCTTGCCAGCCAGATCGGCTGGTCCCGTGATGCCCGTGCTGACGAACGAAACCTGCAGAGTGCCGGAGCGTTGCAGAATCTGAGCGACGTTCACGATGTCGACGCCTTCGGCTCGCGATACGAGCGCCTTAGGTACCCAGCTAATGGCATAGTCCACTGCACCAGAACCAAGCTGCTGCTGCGGCACGATGTCGACGCCGCCTTCGACGATGGTCACGTTGAGGCAATGCTTGGCGTAGATGCCCTCATCGACCGCGGCGTAGTAGCCAGCAAACTGAGCCTGCGCAAACCACTGAAGCTGCAACGAGACGTCGTCAACGGTCTCGCATTCACCATCAGTCATGGCCGTGTCGTCGCCATGCGTCGTGGCAGTGTCATCGCCAGCTGCCGTCGTGGCCGTCTCTGCGTCGTCACCGCTGCTCGCCGCAGTATCAGATGTGGCATCGCTACCACAGGCGCTCGCCAGCAGAGCAAATGCGCCGAACAGCGCCAGAAGCCGTAACCATTTTGATCTGGATTCCTTCATGTTTCTCTCCCTTGTTGTACTTCGATCTTGTGTGTGTGCCATTCGCCTATGCCTCTCGCCGTTTCCACGGCATCGCGAGCCGCTCAATCACTTGAGCAATAGCAAAAAGCGCCAGCCCGATTGCACTGGCGACAACAATGGCAGCCCACGCTGCGTCGTATCGGGTGAAGCTTGCATTCTGCGTAATCACTGGTCCGAGCCTGCTTTGAGGGCCTCCGAAGTATTCAGCGACAATGGCAGCAATAACGCTAAGCGGGGCCGCAATTCGAAGTGAGGTAAGGAAGAACGGCAGGGCATTTGGGACGCGAACGCGACGCATGATCGTGAGGTCAGATGCCCCGTAAGACCGCATGAGCTCGAGCTGATCGGCGTGGACTTCGGTGAGCCCTCTGGCGGTGTTGATGAACACAGGGAAGAAGACCACGACGACGACGACAGCCAGGTTGCTTACCACGCTCGTGATGCCGAACCAGGCGTTGAATATTGGGGCGAGCGCAACGATTGGGGTTGCGTTGATTGCCGCTGCGAATGGCGTGACAGTGTCGCTCAGTCGCCCGAATCGAACAACGAGAAGCGCCAGCACGACTCCAACAAGGAGGCCAATCAAGAGACCAGCGACCGCGATCGAGCCAGTATTGAGACCGGCTTCGCGAAGAGACGAAGTACCGAGACCGTCGGTCTCGGCTGGATTCCAAGTATCGACAAGCGATGTGACGATTGACGACGGCCTTGGAAGTAGAAACTCCTTGACCCTGAAGGCGCGAACTAGAAGCTCCCAGGAGCCAAAGAACACGACCCCGACCACAAGCGGGGGAGGCAGTCGACGAAGGAAGGTCACGCTGGAGCCTCGACCGCTCTCAGCGCCTCACGGATCTCAGTTGCCTTCGCAAAGAACTCTGGCTCTTCTCTGGTGTCGTCGTTTCGATCTCCCATTGGCACATCGACGATCGAATGAATGGTCCCTGGTCGCGGCGACAGCACGATCACTCGATCAGACAGAAACGCAGCCTCCGAGATGGAGTGGGTGACGAACACCACCGTTGTGCCGAGTTCGGCCGTGATGCCAAGCAATTCGTTCTGCATGTGTTCGCGAGTCATCTCGTCCAGAGCACCAAATGGTTCGTCCATGAGCAGAAGCTCCGGCTTGAAGGCGAGGGCTCGAGCAATGGCGATGCGTTGCTGCATGCCCCCGGAGAGTTGCCATGGGTAGTGGTCACCGAAGTCGGGGAGTTTGACTAGCTCAAGCATTTCCTTCGACCGAGCGTGGCGATCGGATTTCGACCATCCCATCAGTTCGAGTGGAAGCTCAATATTGGCCGCGACTTTGCGCCACTCAAACAGACCGGCACTCTGGAACGCCATCCCGTAGTCCTGATCGACTCTCGCCTGGCTTGCTGGCTTGCCGAAGACTTCGATCGTCCCGGCCGTTGCTGGCAGCAGATCGGCGATGAGCCGTAGCAGGGTCGATTTACCACAGCCTGACGGCCCAATGAGCGAAACGAACTCGCCCGGTTTCACGGTCAGGTCGATGCCCTCGAGCGCACGTACAGCCTCGGGCGAACCGTCGTTGAACACCTTCGAAACGGCGTTGACCGATACGGCATCGCTGGTCATGCGTGCTCCTGTCCTCGGGTGAGGATTCGTTCGGCTGCGATGATGAGGCCGAAGACAAAGAGGCCAAGCAACGCGGCGGCGAGAATTGCGGCGTAGAGCAGTGGTGGGCCGGTGCTGTAGCGGCCTGCGAAGTCAAGAATCACACGGCCAAGGCCACCCTTAACTCCAGAGGAGATCTCGCCAACAATTGCGCCAACGACGCTGAGCGTGGCGGCGAGACGGAAGGCAGGAAATAGGTAGGGGCGGGCCGCCGGGAACCGCAGTAGCAGCAACGTTTTATGCCACGGGGCGGCGTATGAGCGCATGAGTTCAAGCGACTCCTCAGAAGGCGATTTCAAGCCGGCGAGCCCGTTGATCGCAACCGGGAAGAAGGTGAGATAGGCCGCGATCAGCGAAACCGCTTGGGTGTCAGACAAGACCGTATTTCGGCCCCAGGTGACAACCAAGGGGGCCAACGCAATAAGCGGGATCGTCTGGCTCACGTTGATCCAAGGCACGAGGCCGCGGTCGAGCCAACGAGACCGCAACATCACGACCGCCAGGAGCAAACCGAACACCGAGCCGATGACGAAGCCCAACGCAGCCTCTTTCAAAGTGAACCAGGCGGCGAGCAGCAAGAAGACGGCAAGTGACTGGTCGGCGCCGCGACGAACGGGGTCAAAGAGCGCGGCGACGATGTCCTTAATGTGCGGCATCGTCAGATTGTCGGGACGAACCGGCAAACCCGTTGATGTCCCTGGCCAGTTGCCATCAGACCATGTACCGACCGCCTTGTACCCCTCCCAAAAAGCCACAAACGCGGCGATTGTCACTACGAGAACCCCCAGCTTCTGGGCACTTTGTTTGAAGGTCTCTCGTCGATCAGCAGCAACTGTCATCTGAGTTGGGGGATGATGCGCTGACCGTAGGCGTTGAGCGTCTCGTCCTTCTGATCGTGCATCAGGTAGATCGCGAACTGATCAACACCGAGGTCCTTAAGTTCTTGTAGTCGCACCACGTGCTGAGCTTCGGTGCCGAGAATGCAGAACCGATCGATGATCTCGTCTGGCACAAAGTCGGTGTGATCGTGGCCCGATTTGCCGTGACCAGAGTAGTCGTAGCCCTTGCGTTCCTTGATGTAATCGGTGAGGGCCTGAGGCACCATGTCGCTTTGGTCGCCGTAGCGCTCGACCAGGTCGGCAACGTGGTTGCCCACCATGCCACCAAACCAGCGAACCTGTTCCCGCTGATGCTCAATGTTTTCGCCTACATAGGCGGGGGCCGCAACGCAGATGTGGAGCGAGTCAGGATCGCGCCCAGCCTCTTCCGCGGCCCGACGAACTGCGGCGATAGTCCACTCCGCGATTTGTGGGTCTGCCAACTGGAGGATGAAACCGTCAGTCTCACTGCCACAAAGGTGCAGGGCGCGGGGGCCATAGGCAGCCATGTACATCGGCAGCTTGCCATCCCTTACCCACGGGAGCGTTTGCTTGGTTCCGTTGTAGGTAACTTCCTCACCCTCGGCGAGACCTTTGATCACTTTCATTGCCTCGGATAGTGTCGAAAGCTTGGCTGGCTTGTGGCCGAGCACTCGCATCGCTGAATCACCCCGGCCTATTGCGCAGGCAGTCCGGTTGCCGAACATGTCGTTCAGCGTCGCGAAGGTTGAAGCGGTCACGGTCCAGTTGCGGGTGCCGGGGTTTGTGACCATCGGTCCGACGATCATGCGGTTAGTGGCCGCGAGGATCTGGGAATGGATCACGTACGGTTCTTGCCACAAGATGTGGCTATCGAAGGTCCAGGCGTGGCTGAAACCAAGCGTTTCGGCTTGGCGCGACAACTCGACTACTCGAGACGCCGGCGGGTCGGTTTGCAGAACGACACCAAACTCCATCATGGACTCCTCTGGTTCGACCGCTCTGATGCGGATCTGGATGAAAACTAGATCAAGTATTGCGACAGGCCACGTTTGATGAACTTTCCGTCACCCTTTTTGCCGTGGTACGCGTTGTTCTCAATCACTACCTGACCACGCGAGATCACGGTGTCGACCTTGCCACTGACCTCAAACCCCTCATACGCGGAGTAGTCCATGTTCATGTGGTGGTTGTCGACGCTTATGGTCCAACTGGCGTTTGGATCGTAGAGCACGATGTCGGCATCGGCCCCCGGCTGGATCGACCCCTTCTGGGGGTACATGCCGAACATGCGGGCTGGGGTTGTGGAGCAGAGCTCAACCCAGCGCGGCAGCGTCAATTCGCCCATCACGACGCCTTGGTAGATTAAGTCCATGCGGTGCTCGACACCTCCAATGCCGTTTGGAATAGCACGGAAGTCGCCGATACCAAGCTCTTTCTGGTCCTTCATGCAGAATGGGCAATGGTCGGTGGAGACGACGCTCAGGTCGTTGGTGCGGAGCCCCTTCCAGAGATCACGCGAGTGGTGCTCGTGCTTGCTTCGCAGCGGGGTTGAGCAGACGAAACCTGCCCCTTCGAATCCAGGACGACCGAGATGGTCTTCGAGGCTGAGGTAGAGGTATTGAGGGCATGTTTCGGCAAACACGTTTGCGCCATTGTCTCTAGCCCGGGTGACTTCCTCAAGCGCCTCGGAGGCAGAGAGGTGAACGATGTAGAGCGGCGCGGCGCCGACTTTGGCCAGCTTGATGGCTCGGTGCGTGGCCTCGCTCTCAAACTCTTCACGCCGAACAATGCCGTGGTAGTACGGGTCGGTCTCGCCCCGATCGATCGCCTGCTGAGCAAGAAGGTCGATGGCGATGCCGTTCTCAGCGTGCATCATGATCAGGGCGCCGTTGCCGGCAGCCTGTTGCATGGCCCGGAGAATCTGAGCGTCGTCACTGAGGAACACGCCCGGGTATGCCATGAAGAGTTTGAAGCTAGTGATGCCCTCGTCGACCAGCTTGTCCATCTCTTTAAGGGATGCGTCGTTGACGTCGCCGATGATCATGTGGAACGCATAGTCGATGGCGCAGTTGCCTTCGGCCTTCTTCTTCCATGCATCGAGACCGTCGCGGACAGTTTGGCCGAAGCTTTGGACGGGGAAGTCGACAATCGTGGTCGTACCGCCCCAGGCGGCCGCTCTCGTGCCCGTCTCAAATGTGTCGGACGCGGCAGTGCCACCAAACGGCAGCTCCATGTGGGTATGCGCGTCGATGCCACCAGGAATCACGTACTTGTCGGTGGCGTCGATGACCCGCTCGGCCCCGCTCTCTGCACTCAGCGCCGGGTCTGAGCCAGGCAACATGACTGCGATGATTTTCTCGCCATCAACCAGAACGTCGGCCTTGTCGGCCCCAGTCGAGCTAATAACCGTGCCACCCTTAATGAACATTGTCATCGTCTGACCTCGTGTCTTTAGGCTTGGGCAATCTTGGTGTACATGTCGGGGCGACGATCTCGGTAGAACGCCCACTGGGCTCTCGTCTCGGCGATCTGGTCGAGGTCTAGATCCCGAATCAGAAGCTCTTCGTCCTTATCAGATGCGGTGCCGTCAACGAACTGGCCGCGGGGATTTGCGAAGTAGCTGGTGCCGTAGAAATCGTTCTCGCCAAGCGGCTCGACTCCGACCCGATTGATAGCGGCCACGAAGTACATGTTGGCCGCTGCTGCTGCCGTTTGCTCAAGCTGCCAGAGGTAGGCGGAGAGACCCCGGCTGGTGGCCGATGGGTTGAAGACAATCTCGGCTCCGTTGAGGCCAAGCTCGCGCCAGCCTTCGGGGAAGTGGCGGTCGTAGCAAATGTTGACAGCCACCTTGCCAACTGCGGTCTCGAACACGGGGTAGCCGAGGTTTCCAGGGCGGAAGTAGAACTTCTCCCAGAAGCCCTTGACCTGCGGGATGTGGATCTTGCGGTACTTACCGAGGTAGGTGCCATCGGCATCGATGACCGCAGCGGTGTTGTAGAGAAGACCAGCCTGCTCCTCTTCGTACATCGGGAGCACAAGCACCATCTGGTATTTAGCTGCGAGCTCTTGGAAACGCTTCGTGGTCGGTCCATCAGGAATAGCCTCGGCGTAGCTGTAGTACTCCGCTTCCTGCACTTGGCAGAAATACGGGCCATAGAACAGCTCCTGGAAACACATGACCTGCGTTCCTTTGGCTGCTGCCTCCGCAAGCTTCTGCTCGTGAAGCTGGATCATTGACTCTTTGTCGCCGGTCCAGGCCGTTTGAAGAATCGCCGCTTTCACCACGTTGGACATCTCATTCCTCCCCAAACCAACAGCCCTCGATAGGACCACTGGGACCTGACCCTAATTGTTCGCGTCGACGCGAATCAAGAAGCCCTTTGTTGTAAACAAAGATTCTTGCTCGAACCGAGGCAGAAGCGCGCCTACTCTCGCTCTATCAGCCAGCCTTCAACACGGAGTTATCACGATGAGCGTCCCAGCGACACTTCCAACCGAAATCGATAGCGCCCGTTTGTGGTCGCGTCTTATGGCGATGGCCGACGTCGGGCCTGGCGTTGCTGGTGGGTCAAACCGCCAAGCGTTGAGCGACGAGGACAAGGCTGGCCGTGACCTCTTCCTGTCGTGGGCGACAGCCGCGGGCTGCACCCATGAATACGACGAAATTGGAAACCTCTTCGTCCGCCGCGAAGGCACCGACCCGAGTGCGGCTCCCGTGTTGCTTGGCTCACATCTCGATACCCAACCGACGGGCGGCCGCTTCGATGGCGTCTACGGCGTGCTTGGTGGCTTCGAAGTGATCGAGACGCTCAACGACCACAACACCGAAACCCATCGCCCAATCGAACTGTGCGTGTGGACCAACGAAGAGGGATCTCGTTTCCAATACTCAATGATGGGCTCAGGCGTCTGGGCCAATCACCTTAAGCTGGACACTGCCCTCGCACTCGCCGACGTCGATGGCATCACGGTGGCTCAAGAACTTGAGCGCCAGGGTTGGAACGGCACCCGACCGGCCGCACCAAGCGAATACGCCGCGGCCTTCGAACTCCACATCGAGCAGGGCCCCATACTCGAAGCGAATGAACTCGAAGTTGGCGTTGTCACCGGCGTTCAGGGGTTCCGTTGGTACACGATCGACCTCGGCGGCCATCCGGTGCACGCAGGGCCGACACCTATGGAAGGCCGCCAAGACCCAGCAAAGGCCATCGGCCAAATCATCACCCAGGTCTATGAGATGGTCGACGGCTACGCCCCATGGGGCCGAGCCACGTTTGCTATGTTCGGCTCCGACCCCATCTCGCCCAACACCGTGCCGGAGCGACTGCACTGCTCGCTCGACATCCGCCATCCCGAGCAGGAAGCTCTCGATGCCCTCGACGCTGGCATGCGCAAGATCGTCGCCACCGAGGCCGACAAGCTCGGCGTCACCCACACCATCAGGGTCGACAACGATTCGCCGCCGGTCGCATTTGCCGATTCATGCATCGACGCCGTGACCGGCTCAGTCGAAGCGCTCGGGCTCAGCCACCAGAAGATCATCTCGGGTGCGGGCCACGACGCCTGCTACGCCGCACTTCACGTGCCGACGTCGATGATTTTCGTTCCTTGTGAAGGCGGGCTGTCGCACAACGAGGCCGAACTCATCACCGAGGCCGATGCGGCGAGAGGCGCCTCCGTCCTCCTCGGCGCTGTACTGCGAACCGCGTCTCTCTAGCCGACCCCCTCGATTGGGCCTGATTCGGCGCGGACACCAAAGACGAAATCTTCACCCCCACCGAACATCGCGAGCAGCGTCAACTCAACCGAACCCTCAAGCTCGACCGTGACCAGCCCGTCGGTCGCCAAGACGATCGGTGCGCCAGTCAACGCCTCGGTGTCGACCTGCTCGGCGAGGTTGAGCCATGCCAAACTCTCCGCCAGAGTCGGATCGAGCCACACGCCCTCACCCGAACGAAAGCGCACAAGATCAATCCCGTTGGCCCCTGCCGCCGCCGCAGCATCGGCAGTCTCGGCCAACGCCCGCCGCTGGCTGTACACACGCCACAAATCAAGACTGAACCCGCCCGCAAACAACATCAGCGCCACGAGCCCGATGCCAAAGAACGTGACCGAACCCCGCTGACCGACACGACTACCACACCTCTGAACGCGTCTCTGACAGCGATCGCAGGTCACTGCTCAGCACCATAATCAGGGAACCGTTCAGTGTGCTCAGCCGTCCACGTCAGATGGCCAAACGAACCGAAAATCGGTAACTCCACGGCCGGCATCGCCACGGTGACTTCAACCACCACCGAGTCGCCGCCCTCAAACGACGATTCATACGACACCTGCAACGTCCCAGGCGGAAGTTCATAGCCCCGCTCGACAGAGGCGAGCGAAGCCTCGGGCGAGCCGCCAACAACAATCGCCCGGCCAACTTCGCCCGCCGCGTCACGCGCCGCGGTCTGCCGCTCAACCCACGTAGGGACTGAGACCACGAGCAATCCAAATGGGATCATGATCAAACCGACAAGAAGCGGAAGCTCGAAGAGTGCGCTCCCCCGCTGCCCACGTGATCGCCGTCGATGCAGGAATCGTCGATCGGTCACAACGCCCGCTCCCGCACCGCGACAGCTTCAACCGTGAACGACCAATCGGGTGAGATCGGTAACCATCCTTCAAGAGTCGCCTCGACACGGACCGTGACGAACTCGTCCGTCACGACACACGACGCAGCGCCAACCTGTTGCGCGATCGTTCCGCCAAGCAAAGCGTCACGCGTCGAGTCAAACCGGCGTTGGCACGCTCCCGGGGGCGCGAGATAGGGAGCCTCGGCCCGTGCCGCTTCCATCGCGGCGGCTCGCAGCGCACCCCTCGCGTACTGCCACACCGCCACCTGGACGAACAACAGAAACACGATCATAAAGATGCCGATCGCGAACAACGACGGAATCGTCGCCGAGCCTCGCTCGCTCCTAGAGGCCAAGAGAGCTACGGATCATCGATACAAGATCGAGTCCGACGCCTTCAAGCGCTCCGAACACGGCGACCAGCATGCCGATCGACAAGGCACTAATGCCGAGCCATTCGACCACGCCGGCGCCCCGCTGACGATTGCGCCGAGGCAAACCCTCGACCTGTGAAATTGCGTGCAGTACAAACATGATTCTCTCCTTCTCAAAATCAGACCGTTAGCGTCCTGGCCCAAGGACTAGCGACGGCAACGCCGCTCCTACAAACAGCACCATCACTGGTGCGATGCACAGCAGAAGTGGAAGCAGCATGGCTGTGCGGCGCTTCACCGCAGAGCGAGCTACTTCTTCCCGCCGTTCGCTTCGGAGGTCGTCGCTGACCGCAAGCAATGCGGACCCGATGTCGCCCCCCGACCGAGCTGATGCAGACAACAACCGATAGAGCCGGCCTGCTGCCGGTTCTGGAGTTGCTTCTGCGAGTTTTTCGTATGCCCGCTGTGGCGTCGTGCCAGAGCTGATCCAACCGAGCCCTTCTCGGAGCTCAGCGATGACAGGCCCTCGCCCGAGCGAGCACACGACTCGAACGGCATCGACGGGGCCATGGCCGGCGCGGATGTACACGGCGACGAGCTGTGAAACCGTGTAGACCTCGGTGCGCATCCGAGCTCGCCGAGCCTGAATCGCCCGCTCGACTCGGTTTCGTTGCAAAGTGGCCCCCGGGAATCCGAACAGAAGACCGAGCATCAAGGTGCCAAGGGGCGTGCCAAGACTCGTCATGCCGAGGAAAAAGCCGAGGCTGGTCGCAGCAACGGTGTAGCCAAGCTGACGGATCCGATACTGCTCCGGGCGCGTCTCGCTATAGCCCGCTTGGCGGAGGCGGCGAGCGAGGGTCTCGTCATCGGAAGTGTCGAGCACGGAGCCAAGGAGCTCTGCGGCCCGCGTCAGAATCGGCCCAAATACTCGGCCGACGACGCTGGCGTCCCTGGCCTGGGCCAGCGCCACTACCGACACGTCGGCGTAACCGGTGCCGAGACGGGATCGCGACAGAGCGGCGTATGGACGCAGCCGAGTAGAGAGTTTTCGCCGGGGCGCAATAATGAACCGTGACAACATCATCACCGTGCCGCTGGCGCTGAGTGCTGCGAGGAGAACGGTCCGGCTCATGACTCGATCCCTGCGGCCAGAATTCGAACCTCGGTTGGCAGCTTGCCCAGCCGCTCAATCGACACGAGGCCGAGCAGGCTCATGGCGCAGCCAACGCCAATGACAAACCAGCCGCCAAGGGTGGAGTAGAACGCCCGGTAACCAGGCGTGCTGGCGCAGAGCAGTCCGAGAACCACAAGCGGCAGGATCGCCGCGCCTCGTGCCTCGAGCTTCGTCTCGAGCTGAGCCGTCTCGACCTCTTCCAAGAGTCGGAGATCGCGAGTCGTTGACTCGGCGAGGTCTTCAAGAATGTCGACGATTACGGTTGTGCCCTGGTCGTACGCGACGAGCAGAATCTCGATGATTCGGTCAGAGAGAGGGTCGGCGAGTTCTTCACGAACAACCTCGAGGGCGCTCTTGTGATCAAGGGCCGCAGCCAGTCGTTCGTATCGCTCAAACGCCGGACGAAGGGGATCTGGGCCACTACGCCCGAGCTCGCACAAGCTGGCGTGGATCGATAGCGATGCTCGCAGATGCGCCACGGCATCACGCAGGGCATCAGGCCAGGCGGCTAGCCGATCGCGTTTGGCCTTGCGAACTCGACGAGCGAACATCGATCGAGGCAACGACAACGTGACGATGCCGGCAACTAGACCGATCGCCGTGGCGCCTGTGAACACAGCAACCACGACACCGACGACGGCACCTCCAGCGAGCGATGTTGCAACAAACTGGATCGGGCTCACTGGCACTCCGGCTTGGTTGAGCCAATCCTGCATTCGTGAACCAAGTCGGCGATTTGTCGACGAACCACGCAGGAACTTTGGGGTCACGCCGACGAGTGAACCAACCACGAGATAGCTGAATAGGGCACCAGCAAGTGCGGCAAAGAGCCTCATAACAAACCGCCCCTTCCTTCAAGGATCGAATTGACGGACAAGCCGAGCGGTCGGAGTACACGCTCTAGCCGCAGCTCAAACTCCTGGGGCAACGGGCTTCCCGTCCACTCGAGCGGGGCCCCAAAATCGGCTCGCCGGAAAATGGGTTCGACCGTGAAGTCAGACTCAGCGCCCTGAAGCGGCGGCACCGCAACAATCTCCATGACCTGACGACGACCGCCCGAACCATCAACCGACGAGGTCGGTTCTTTAGCCGTGTGCACGACAAGGTCAATGATCGAGCTGAACACAGCTCGCACCTGATCGACTGCAACATTCGGCCCTGCCATCACGGCTGTCGACACGAGCGCCTGCAAACCCTGACGAGCACCGTTGGCGTGGATTGTCGAGATCATGCCGCAGCCTGCGTTGCCAGCACGTGTTAGTTCGTAGGCCTCAGCACCGCGCGTCTCGCCGACCACAATGACATCAGGCCTCATGCCGAGCGACATCTTGACTAGCTGACGAAGGTCGATCTCGCCGGTGCCGTCTGGTCCGGCTGGGCGGGTTCGCCAGCGGGCCGCATTGAGATGATCGACCGACAATTCTGGGGTGTCTTCACACGCAATGAGTCGCAACGACGGCGGCGCAGAACGGAGCAATGCATTGACGAGCGTTGTCTTTCCCGAACCTGGTTGGCCAGTAACGATCAACCCAGTCGAGGTTCTGATCGACGCGGCCAGAAGCGAGGCAGCAGCGGGCGTGATGGCGCCCCACCCGATGAGCTCATCGAACGTTTCCCGCTTCGCCAGATAGCGCCGAAGGGTGACGTCGATTCGGTCGGCGATTGGCGGCATCACGACCCCAAGTCGGGCTTTGCCGTCGAGCACCTGCGCTTGAATGACCGGATGCGATTCGTCGACTGACGCACCAACCGAAGCGAGGAGTTTCGAGACCACATGCATGACTTCGTCGTCGGAGATCGGCTCGTCAAAGGCCACAAGCCGGCCCTTCTCGTCGACATACGACACCTCGTCGCCGTGGATGATCAACTCTTCGTAGACGATCGAACCGTCAAGAAATGGGGTAAGCGGCCCGTAGGCCAGTAGCGATCGCTCGAGTCGGCCGATCATGCCGTCGATGTTGGTGAGCGGTCGGCCGCCGACGCCTGATGTCGCATTGATCTGGTAGCGCTCCACCAGGTTTCGTGTCAGCCGATGGATCGCCTGATGATCGGTGAGATCGATGTCGACTGACTGAATCTCGCGCAATGCCGTCGACCGGAGGTGCTCGTAGGTGTCGATTAGGGGTGCGCTGCTCATGCGAACTCCCGAACTGCTTTAACCAGCGGACCTCGAGTGGCAAGTACGCCGTCCCAAGCAGCCCGTTCGATTCGCTTGTCGAAGCCAACGGTGGTGATGCGTTGCACCCGCGAGCCGACGATTTCTCGTAACTGGGTTTCGAGCTGCGAGGTTGCAGACGATGAGGAAGGTGCTCGATTGATGATCACGTCAATTGGCGTCTCACCGACGAGCAGCGAAATGTCGACTAGCCAATCGACAAACCGAAGCAGGCCAGTCGACGTGCCCTCACACACCCCGATGATTCTGGTAGCGCGGCCAGCGACGGCTCGACTCACATCGAATCGGCCGACCCAACGCGAGAGGTCTTCGAGACGGGGTCCGAGTCGAACCACAACAACTGGCCACCTGGCTGCCAATTCATCGACGAGGTCGAGAGCATCATCAGAACGAAGCAGGCTCCAGTCGTCTCGCGAGGCCAGTCCGACAATCACATCGAATGGAACACGTGGACCATCCACGGCGCGTGCGGCCAAGCAGTCTTCGATTGTCTCGCCCTCGAAGTTGTCTGGCCGCACACGCTCGCCACGGAGCGCTTCGATTGCCGTCAGGATGTGCGGGTGAATGCCGAGTCCTAGTCGGCGAGCGACGGACGGGTATGACTCGTCGACATCGATGAGGACTCCGTCTTTACCGTGGGTGGTGGCGAAGGCGATCGAAACCTCGGTAGCTCCTGCCCCTGATGGACCGCCGACTGCGACAATCTGACGTTCGGCCAGCGTTATGCGGGAGGAATCGGATCCAACGATTGAGTTGAACTTGTCGGCGAGCACCTCATCTGGTTTCTGAGCGCGAATGACGGACAACAGTTCATCGGTGGAGAGGTCAGAGCTGCACGTTGCCTCAATGCCAAGCCCCTGCAGATAGCGGCGGCCGTGGCTATCGGCCTCAGAGGGATCGAATAAGCCGACAAGGCCAATTGAGTGATCACGGGCCGCCGCGACAAACGGAATCGACAGCCAACTTGTGTCGTCGTCGACGACAATGAGGTCGAGGCCAGAATCAAGCGCCTCACGACCATCACGGATAAGTCGAATTGCGATATCAGACACGTGGTCACGGCAATGGCGATGTAGGGCGCTCCGCCACGATCGGCTACTCATCGCGAGGCCGACGACGGTCGTGGTCATGACCCGCCTCCATCTGCAACGACGTCGAGGTGCTCGAGCGGCCGTGCTCCCGACGATCGGACAACGTCGACATCGGCGGTGGCATTTGCGCTTGCGATCGCAAGTGCCTGTGGTTCAGACACCTCGATGGTCAACCACGACGCGCCAGCAGCAGCACCGAAACCGGGTAGCGCTTCGCTTGCTGGTAAGCGAACAACCTCGACGTCGGCGACGACGAAACCAGATGCGCCGTCTGACGAAGTTGCGATTAGGTCAACACGGTCACCCAGCCGAAGGCCGAGCCCAGAAAGAACAAGCTGGTCGACGGACAGCGTCATCGTTCGCCGGCCTGGTGCGTCGTCGGCGGCCTGAAGGTCTGACAGGAGAAGTGGCTCGCCCTTGGCGACGGGACGAGAAAGAAACTGGTCGGTGACATCCGTGCCTGCAGCTACGAAGAAAGAAGCAAGCGGATCGTTAGCCGAGATTTCGACGACGCCGAGTGGGGCCCTTGCGATCGGGCTTCCTTCGTCGAGCGCTTCACTGGCAACAACAACCTCGAGGACCGCAGCCCGGTCACGCAAAACAACGGCGATCGCAACAAAGGTGACCAAGCCGGCGACCACCATGAGGAGGTGGGCCAAAGAGAATGTGGAGTGCAGTCGCTGCATCGCAGGCGCCTTTCCAATCGGTGGATTGGAGACAAACGTAGGAAAGATCGTTTGTCGGCGACATGGGGCGCGGTCCCCGTGTCTGCGATGCCCTCAAGGGGTTTCTGCGAATGTAGCAGCAAGTGAGCGCAACTAAACGTAGACTGTCCACCATGAATGACACAACCGACGGATTCGATACAGTCCGAGCGGCATACCCCCCGATACTCACCACTGCTCAGGTGGCCGAGTTACTCGACCTCAATCCTCGAACCGTCCTCGCGATGGCAGCCGATGGCCGCCTTCCGGCAAGTCGGTTGCCTGGCTCACGCAAGTATCACTTCTTGCTAGAAGACGTGATCTCGACGCTTCAAAGCCATCGAGTTGGGCCCGAAGCACTCGCCGAGAGCGACGCGTCCTAGGCGATTCCGCCGGTCGACACCGCAACAATCGCTGTGGTCGGCACCAACCAGATCGCTCCGCTTGGCTCGCTCAATTGAGCGTGCGTGATCGACGCTGCACCAACGGTGCCACGAACCGGCGCACCAGATGTTCGTTCAAGCGTGATATTCGAGCCGTCGACGGCGTGTGAACGCAACGCCGCAAGCATCGTGCGGGGGTGACCCCGATTGACGCGTGCAGAGGAGCCGCGAGACGGTGAGATTCGCACACCGACGACCCGCTCAGCCTCGATGAGAAATGCTGCACCGGAGCGGGTCTCTAAGGTGAAGACAGTGTCGCCGACGTGAACGACATGTCCAACCAGTTGTCGCTGTGGCAGATCTATGTGGAGCTCGCGACCGTCCATTCCTGCATCGACGAGCGCATCAACGAGCGGACGTTTTGCGTCTTCTAGCTCTGCGGCCGCGGCTTCAATGTCTTCGACGTCGTGCCGCAGTTCTTGTCGAAGCCGACGCAGGTCACGTTCTTCTTCTTCCTCCCGATGATCCACCTCGGCCTCCTTTTGCGCTCGATCGACCTGTTCCTGTCGGCCGGCATTCCTCGATCTTGAATTGCCCTTGACAGCGACTAACTACGTTTGATTACTATAAACAGATGCAAATGCACTCTCACTCCCTGCCCTTTGAAGCCTCCAACCCCTCTGTCGCCGGCAGCGTGCAAGCCGTTGGGTGGTTGGTGGGTCTTGTGTCGTTGGCGAGCCTGGCGTCGTTGATCGATTTTGCCGAGGCAACTCACGACCCCGAGACCGCAATCGTCGCCGTCGCGTGGGGGCTCGCCGTGTGCAGCGCCCTCTGGCTCGGAGCAAGCGTGCTGTATTGGCGGCGACACCTCCATGTCGAGAGCCCTCGTCGAGGGCGCTTGGAGCGCTTGACAATGCCTGGATCGAAACAAGTTGCCAAGGGCCTACTCGCGGTATCGCTGACGGTTCTACCAGCCTGCGGCGAGTCAGATCCTTCACCGCCGCAACTCGTCCATCTTGGCCAAGTCGACCCGAGATCGACATCAACAACCTCCACCACGATGATCGTCACAACCATGGCCCCGCCATCCTCGGCCGCCGTCTCGTCGACCACCACCGGTGCACCAGCGACCACCGAACCAACGACGACCGCCCCAACAACCGCTCCAACAACTGTTCCCCCAACCACTGTCGCCCCGACGACGGCTCCGCCAACAAGCCCGCCGCCTGCGCCGACCGAACCGAATGAGACACAACAACCCTCAGCGGCGAGGTCCGATGAACACCTTGTGGTTGCTGGCGATCATCTCTGGAGCATCGCCGCCAGCGAGACTGAACTGAGGCTCGGTCGCCAACCGTCTACCGCCGAGGTCACCGAGTATTGGGCGAAACTCATCGCGAGCAACCGCACCCGGCTCTCGTCTGGCGATCCAAACATGATCTTCCCCGGCGAGATTCTCGTGCTTCCGTAGTGAGCCAGGCGCAAATGGCGGCGGACGGGCGAGTTCAAGGGGTGACGGCTACACTCACGAACTCATGTTCGGAGATCTCAACCAGCAACAGGCCGATGCTGTTGCCCACACCGGGTCACCGCTACTCATCGTCGCTGGCGCGGGAACCGGCAAGACGAAGACGCT
>JBBKWJ010000188.1:0-3764 GCA_037968895.1 Acidimicrobiales bacterium | reverse complement strand
ACGAAGCTGGCACCAAGGAACACGATGATAATCGAGGCGCGAACGATGCCAAGTTTGGCGTAGACGTCATCCTGCTTTGCTTCGATCAGCCAGACCCACCGTGAGCCACCGTCGAGGAGGGCCGCCGCTTGCACGACGTCACGATCAGATGGCCGGTCGAGTCTGGCCTCTCCGACGCTTGGCTCGAGTACCACAGGTGGGGAGACGCTCAGTCGCCGAGTCCCACCGACCAATGATGGCGAGTTGGCGTCTAGTACCAGGTAGTCACCGTCGCGTTCCTGTTGGAGCAACATCGACTCAGCCTCGAAGCCGAGTTGGGTGACAATGTTCTGCTGAGCCAGGAGATCTGGGACCGACCACTCGGCGACAATCGTGAGCGGCACGTCTGCGCCAACCTGTTTCACCGACGTCAGGTGGGGTGTCCCGTCGACCAGGTATGCCTCGGGGTCGATCGGCGTTTCAGGGTCATAAGTGAGACGAGCTCCCTGCGCTAATGGACTCATATCGCCCTGCCGAGCGATTGGGGCCTCAGACCCCTGCTCATAGATCGAGAGAGCGACCATGCCAGTCTCGCTTAGCCGGGTATAGGTCTCGACGACGACTGCTTCGAGCCGGTCTTGGGTCTGCGTGTCGTTGACAGTGGCGGCGGAGTCCAGAGCCGCCGCAATGACCTCCTCGTTCCTGACCATCGTGTTCAAGGACGTCTCGGTGAGTGAGATGGCTTGCTCCATACGAGCCGCTTCGATATTAGCGGCGAGGCCGAGATTGCTCTGGAGCTGCTCGCGAAGAAGGGCGTCCGCAGTGTTGCTGACCTGCACACCAAGCGCGATTAGCGGCACACAGGCCAAAGCCAGCGCGATCAATACCTTCTGCCCCAGGCGCATACGACGCCAGAGGTGCAGAGGACTCAACACCTTCGAATTCTGGACCACACCTCACTATCGGCAGGTCTCTGGGCAAATTCAGTTGTAAAATCGCACGACACCGAACGACCTATGTCCCGGCAAAACGGCCCTTTCGATCCCGAAGGTGCCTACTCGCTGAATTCTCCCGAGCGATGGATGCTGCCCGCTGAGTCACGAAGCGATGGGGCGACGCGGCCCGCTCGGAGAGCGATGATCTCTCCGCAGATCGAGATCGCCGTCTCCTCTGGGGTTCGGGCCCCCATATCGAGGCCAATTGGGGCCATGATTCGGGCAATCTCGGCGTCGCTGGCGCCTTCTTCTCGCAAACGACGGTTGCGGTCGTCTGTCGTTCGACGTGACCCCATGGCGCCGAGGTAGCCAACCTCGGTTTTGAGCGCCTCTAGAACTGCCGGCACATCGAATTTCGGATCGTGAGTCAACACGCAGACCACGTCTCGGGGTCCCAATTCGGATCCGACTGTCTGCAACAGACGGTGAGGCCAGTCGACGACCACCTTGTCTGCGTATGGAAACCGCTGGGTGGTCGCAAATACGGGGCGGGCGTCGCAGACGGTTACTCGGTAGCCAAGTATCTTGGCCACTCGGCATAACGATGCGGTGAAATCGACTGCGCCAAAGATCAGCATCTGGGGCGGTGGCGCGTATGACTCGACAAACACGCTCACTTCGTCTTGACGAGCCTCGCCGGAAGGGCCGTAGTGGCGGATCCCAGATGTGCCTGCCGCAAGCTCGCCAACTGCGTCCCGAGCGGCAACTCGATCGAGGTCATCGTTGCCGAGGGTGCCAGCGACAATGCCCTCGCCATTGACGAGAATCTTAAAGCCCGCGTTTTCACCGCCAACGATAGTGACGAGGGCTATGGGCGTTTCGTCGCTTACTGCGCTAGCCAGAAGGTCAAACAACGATTCGTCGGCCATGCCTACCAGTCGAGGGGTTCGAGGAAAAGATGAATAGTGCCACCACAAGTGAGTCCGACGGCAAAGGCGTCGTCGTCTGAGTAACCGAACGTGACGATTCGCCGACTGCCGTGCTCAAGACAGTCGAGGGCTTCACTCACGACGGCGCTCTCGACACAGCCGCCCGACACCGACCCGGCTACTTCGCCATCTTCGGTAACTGCCATAGCAGCGCCAGGCAGGCGGGGCCCAGACCCCTCAATGTCGACGACGCGAGCAATCGCGACACGCTTGCCCTGGCGTCGCCAACGTTGGAGGTCTGACATGATTTCGCGCATAGCGACAGAGTAGCCAACGGCTACTCGATGCCCGCCTCATTGAGTGCTCGACGGACCAAGACTCGTGCCAGGTGCTGACGGAACTCGATGCTCGCATTGAGGTCGCTCGACGGTTCGAGCCCCTCAGCAGCGAGCTCAGCGGCCTCGGTAGCCGATGCGCCACCGGCAAGGGCTTGCTCAACTGCCGCTGATCGGATCGGAGTCGGGTGCATGCTGATGAGCGACACTCGGGTCTCGGCACCAGCGCGTTGCACGGATGCTCCGACAATTGCCCAGTCTTGGGCCCGACGGTTGAATTTCTGAAAACTCCAACCCTCGCCAGTGTGCTTTGGAATACGGATCTCGGTGACCATCTCAGTTGGCTCGAGACTCGACTCAAGGAAGCTCTCAAAAAGATTGCCACCTTCGACGACCCGCTCCCCCGATGGGCCAGCGACGACGACAGAGCCAGCCATCGCAAGCAAAACCGATGGGTTGTCGGCGGCAGCGTCAGCATGCACAAGAGAACCACCGAGTGTGCCGCGGTGACGAACCTGCGGATCACCAACCTGGCTTGATCCATGTGCAAGCAACGGCGCATGTTCTTTCACCAAGGCGTTGGTCTCGACGGCACGGTGAGTGGTCAGCGCACCAATCGCGAGGTGGTCACCGGCATCGCGAACATACGAAAGGTCGTTGAGCCGACCGATGTCGACGAGCACCGATGGATACGCGAGGCGCAGTTTCATCATTGGAAGCAATGAGTGACCGCCAGCGAGAAGCTTGGCTTCGTCACCGTGTTCGGCCAATGCGGCGAGTGCGCCTTCGGTTGATTCGGCTCGGACGTAGTCGAACGCTACTGGGATCATGCGGCACCGCCCGCTGCGCTAAGGACGGCCTTCACAATGTTGTGGTAGCCAGTACAGCGACACAGATTTCCTTCAAGACCTTCACGAACCTCAGCTTCGGTCGGCGAAGGGTTTTCGTCGAGCAGTGAGACTGATGCCATGACCATTCCGGGTGTGCAGTAGCCGCACTGAAGTGCATGGCACTCCATGAACGCTTCCTGCATCGGATGGAGCTTCTCGCCGTCGGCGAGGCCCTCGATTGTCTTGACCGACTGCCCGTCGGCTTGCACTGCAAGCACTGTGCACGACTTCACTGATTCACCGTTTAGGTGGATAGTGCACGCACCGCACGACGACGTATCGCAGCCAATGTTTGTGCCGGTCAGGCCGACGGTGTCACGAATGTAGTGGACGAGCAAGGTGCGAGGCTCAACGTCATGTGTGTGACGTGAACCGTTTACCTCAACAGTTATCTCCACGGGAACCCCCTGGGTCGAATACGAACTGGAGCAGTTTGTCATGGAACTCTGAGCTCAGCGCAATCGAGGCAATAAACAAGTTGCACAAGTTTCTATACAAATACCGCGACTAATCTCTCGTCTTGCGCGTCGTACCCATTGTGGCCAGAAACGGGGCCGACTACATCGCTTAAGCTGCATCCACTACTATCCAAAGCGAACGCAGAAGCTTCAGCTACGAGTTGCTGAAGCCCATCAAAAGAACTCGTCCAACCGATTCCCTCCCGGAAGGACGATGTCGGTCGTGGGGCACCAATGG
>JBBKWJ010000187.1:0-7377 GCA_037968895.1 Acidimicrobiales bacterium | reverse complement strand
TGGCGCGCCACTATGGCGGTCGGTATCGACTCGCAGTTCTATTGCGCTCGACGAGTTGCCCCGGTGTTCAAGGCGCAGGGTCACGGCGTCATCATCAACCTGATCTCGGGTGCGGGCATTCTTGGCTATCCGACCAGATCACCGTATGCGGCGGCCAAGTGGGCGGTTACCGGCTTCACGAAGACCCTGGCCATGGAGCTTGGGCCCCACAACATCAGGGTCAACGGTGTCGTGCCGGGCAACGTAAACGGCGACCGCATAGAACGGGTTATCAAGGCCCACGCCGCCACTGACGGCCTCGAACCTGAGGTAGTGCGGCGGATGTACGCCATCGGCACCTCAATGCAGTGCTACGTCGACCCCGAAGAGATCGCCGATCTCATTGTGTTCCTGTGTAGCGACTACGGACGGCACATCTCGGGACAAGTGATCGGCGTCGACGGTCACACCGAGACGCTCTACCCTCGGATGTAGCTCTACCCACGGATACTGCTCGGCCGCGGCCACAAGTATTCATCGCGGCGGACGGGCGAGTCCGACTAGGTTGACTCGGTCAGTCGGTCGTAGGAGGACGCATGAGCACACAAGACAAGAGCTTCGCTTCGCTGCGTTCACTGGCGCGCCAGAACTCGGGCATTCTCATTGTTGCGACTGTGATTCGGACGGCGGCAGTGGTGTCGATCGCCATGCATCCGTATTACCTGGCCGAGTTTGTGACCTCGACCGACGATAAGCAGCGGGCGTTTACTTTTCTGATGCTCCTGCTCGGGTCTGGCATAGTGCACTTCGCGCTGTGGGGCATCGCTGACTTCTACACCTCGCGATATGTCAACCCGCTGTCAGTCGAATACAAGCGCATTGCCTTCAACACCGTGTGGGACCGCGACTACACCACGTTTGTCGACCATTCATCGGGCAAGGTCGGCAGCTACGTCAACGACTTCCGCGACCAAACGCTGACCCTGTGGGATTCGGTGCACTACTCGTTTTTGCCGATGTTGGTGTCGATTCCGGTGTACGTCGTGCTGCTCGTGCGAACCTCGCCCGGCAATGCGATCACGTACGCGGTCTTTCTCGTGTTCGCCACTGCGGTCATGATTGCGATCTCGAAGCCGGTCAACGCCAGCCAGCGTCGACTGACCGATATGGCCGCTACAAACAACGGCCGGGTCTTCGACTCGTACGCCAACTTCGTCAACGTCTTCTCGTTTCGAGCCCAACGGCGAGAGATCGCTCGAAACGACCGCCAGATGGTGGAGCTCACTGACCAGACGGTCCGCTTCAGCTATGCCTTGTCGACCTATTGGACAGTGGCCTCGCTGCTGGTCAGGGTGGTCCTTTGGGCTGGCATCATGCTCGTCAGCTGGCGGTCATACGACAACGGCTCGATCTCGTTCCCTGCGCTCGTCATTTCGATCACGGTGCTTCTCGACTTCACCAACATGTATTGGGACGTGGTGCACCACGCTGGCCTGTGGGTCGACAAGTCGGCGAGTTTCCGCGAGGGCTACAACTATCTGTTCGCAGGCGAGAACATCGTTGAGCAGTGGTATGACGGTGAGCCTCGGGAGCTTGCTCCGGCCGCTATCGGCGTCTCGCCGACAATTGGGCTGATGCGCAACTCGCTCGAGATCCGTGATCTGTCGTTTGCCTACCCAGACGACCCAGACACGCTGGTGCTCGATCGGGTCAATCTTCGGGTCAACAAGGGGGAGAAGATCGGCATCGTCGGTCGAAGCGGCGAGGGCAAGTCGACGCTATTGAAGATTTTGCTCGGGTTCTACGAGCCGACGTCGGGCGAGATCCTGGTTGACGGCGCACCGGCCGACGCCGAGTTGCTTGGCAAGATCCAGTCGTATGTTCCGCAAGACACGTCGCTGTTCCAAGAGACCATTGGCTACAACATCGCCTATGCCGACGAGGCCGATGACGTCGATCCCAGCCAGGTGGCTGGGGCCGCGCAACGGGCGAATATCAGCGAGTTCATCGACACTCTCCCCGCCGGCTACGACACGCTCGTTGGTGAGCGGGGGATCAAGCTCAGCCTTGGTCAGCGCCAGCGCATCGCAATTGCGCGAGCGTTCCTCAAACCGGCCGATGTGTTGATCCTCGACGAGGCGACATCGGCGCTTGACTCCGAGACCGAATCACTCGTGCAAGATGCGCTTGAGCATCTGTGGGCCGACAAGTCGGCGATCATCATTGCGCACCGTCTGGCCACGCTCAACAACGTCGACCGCATCGTTGTGATCGAGGATGGCCGAATCGTCGAAGAGGGCACGAAAGACTCGCTGTTAGCCCTAGAGGGGGCGTTCGCCTCGCTCTGGGAACGCCAACGCGCCGGCATGCTGTAACACCGCAACAACGAAGAATCCCGTGACTGGCGACTAGCAATGTGCTACGGTTGTAGCAGATTGCTACAGGAGGTAGTCATGGCACGGAGAGCCCCTTCGCCAACAAGAGTTTCGGCAGACATTGCAACCGCCGCTGCATCGGTAGCGCTAAACGAAAACCGTTCCGCCGCAGAGCAGATCAACTACTGGGCTCGAATCGGAATGCAGGTCGAACGGGCAGCGTCGTCCGGAAGTCGTCGCGTCATGGCGGTTGTCTCGGGGGCGGCACAATTCTCAGACCTCATGAGCGACGAGCGCGCTGTGGCGCACGCGACGATCGATGCCAGAATCGCACGTCGCGTTTCGGATCAATCGTTCGGCGCGAATCAGCGCAAAGTTGGGCAGGTGACGGTCTCAGTCGACGACGATGGCCAATTAGTCGAGATCTCGCCTGATGGATCCCGTCGCCAGTTGTGAGTCGTCTTGACCTCATTGCGGGTCCGAACGGAGCGGGTAAGACGACGTTGTACGAGCAGGTCATCGCTCCTGAACGTCCGGGCTTGCCATTTGTCAACGCCGATCGGATTGCAGCAGATCGATTTCCGGGCAAGGAGGTCGAGTCTGCCTACGCCGCCAGTGAGATTGCGGCCAGGGCGCGGGAGGCACTGATCGCTGCCAGGCTGGATTTCTGCACCGAGACTGTGTTCTCCCACGAGTCGAAGGTGGCGCTTGTGCGAGACGCCACTGATGCGGGATACGACGTGGTCCTGCATGTCGTGCTGATTCCGCTCGAACTCTCGTCGGCTCGAATCTCGACGAGAGTCGCTTCTGGCGGACACGATGTGCCAGCGGAGAAACTTGCGACGCGATACGAACGCCTGTGGGGTCACATCGTCACCGCAGTGCCGTTTTGCCATCGTGCGGTGTTCTACGACAACTCACGCGACGATGGTCCATCCGAGATTGCCGCGCTCCGAAACGGCATCGCCGACTACACACCTCGATGGCCGACATGGGCCCCCGCACCGTTGCTGGCGCTGTAGTCCGAAAGCTCTGCGACCATCAATCGTCGTAGGTTGGCCGGACCAACGTGATGGTGTCGTCGATCTGTAGGAGGATGTTGGTCAGAGTGCCCGGTCGACCGGGAAGGTAGCGGTAGCCGGTCACGACCCAGCCGCTATTGGTGGCACCTGGAGCGATCTCTTCGACAAACATGGCGCCAGGAGTCGGAGCATCGACGGGATACTCCAGCCGCAGGTCGGGAGCGCCTCTCCCGTCATTGAGGGTCAGCCCGGCCAGACTCACCCACTTGGTTTCGTCAGTCCAGTTCGTAACCGTGATGTCATACCAGAACAGCTCCTGGTTGCCGTTCGGTCCATCGTAGATCTCGGTGTATGCGTCGGTGATGTTGAAGTCGATTCCGTGTGACTCGAACGGCAGACCAAACTCAGTCGCCGGAGCGTCGCCGACGAGGTCGGTGGAATACGTACAGTCGATGGTCCACTTGGTGTCGAATGCTTCGAGCCCGACCGTCTGACGATTCATCGGAATTTCGAATCGATACCAGCCGAGAACGCGCTCGTAGCCCTCGATGTGGAGGTCGCTCACACGAGGGCCCCAGGGTGTCTTGGCGCCGAGATCTTCAACGCGGTCGCCGTTGTCGAGCACCAGGTTGACGTCTGGGTCAAAGGGGGTAGTCGCCCGTGGATTCTCGGCAGCCATGATGAGCACCTCAATCATGAAGGCCTTCATGCCGCTGTCGTGCTCGAGGAAGTCGCCGATCCCGCACTCGGCACGGCCCATTGACACAATCCAGGCGTGTCCGTCACTGTCGACGACATACACCTCGTCGCCTTGGAGAAAGGTCTCCTCAGCAAGAATAGTGGTGACCGGCTCGCTCGTCGGCGTCTCGGTCGTTGGCGTCTCGGTCGTGGTGCTCGTGCTCGAAGAGTCGGTCGTTGCTTGCTCTGTCACCGCTTGCTCTGCGATTGGAGCGCTCGCCGAGATTGTGCTCAGCGTTCCACTACACGCGGCGAGAACCAGACACAGACTTAAAATTGGAGTGATCCGCCGCATTAGGGCAGGTTAGCGATGGTCTGGGGCCGTGTCTCTGGGTATCTGTTCCGGTGTCAGGGTGCGCTGCGAACTAGATTGGTCTCGTGGTAAACGTTGAGGTGATCGACGCGAGTAATTGGCGAGAGGCGCTCGACGTGCGCGTGGGCGATGACCAGCTTGCGTTCGTGGCCGACCATCAACCGATCGCCCTCGTGATTCTGGCCAAGTGCCACGTCCGGCCAGGCGGACATCGGTGGGAGCCGCTCCTCGTCCGTGACCAGAGCGGCGCTGTCGTCGGAGTGCTCGCCGTGGCGCATGGAGTCGATGGCTGCGAATTGAGGAACTTCGCCATTGATGAGGAGTCACAGGGGCGGGGCATTGGAACTTCCGCCGTGAAAGCCGTCATCGAACGAGCCCACCACCCCGAGGGCGACTGTCAGGAACTGCTAGTGACAGCGCATCCCGATAATCACGCCGCCCACGCCGTATATCAGTCTGCAGGCTTCGTGTGGAACGGCGAAAAGCGCGGCAGCGAGCCAGTGTGGCGCCTCACAGTCAACCGACCAGCGAGATGAATCGAGTACCAAGATGATTGCGATGAACATTCTTTCGGTCGTGTGGTTCACATCGGCCATCGGTGGAGCGCTTGTTGCCCTCGCCGGACTGCTCGTGCCGAAGGCGCGTCGATGGACCTACTTTGTTGCGGGAGTCGCATTCTCGATTGCCGGCATACTCGGAATCCTGTCGATCGGAATCTTCTTCCTTGGCTTGGCAGCGCTCTGCTTCATAGGTGCGGCCAAAGCAGCCGCTGAGTCGTCCTCGCCACCACCGCCTTCAAATCGGTTGAAAGATTAGCTAGACTTAGCTAGACTAGCGAGATGGCAACGAGCATCGTGAACACACATGAAGCGAAGAGTCGACTATCTGAGCTGCTACGCGAGGTCGAGAATGGCGGCGAGGTAATCGTTGCACGCAATGGCGCTCCTGTTGCGAAATTGATTGCATGGCCTCCGGCACAGTTTCCGCGGGCTCCCGGGGCATGGACCGGGCGTGTCGTTATCGGTGACGATCTCGTCGATTCTGATGACGACATCGTCGCGATGTTTGACGAGGCTTCGGGCGGTAGCCCGACATGAGGCTCCTCGTCGACAGCCACGTCGCTCTCTGGTGGCTGAGCGGCGACTCTTCACTCGGACCAAAGTGCATAGCGTCGATCATTGACGCAACCGAGGTTCGCTTCTCGGCCGTGACGCCGTGGGAGCTTGGTATTAAGAAGGCGTTGGGCAAGATCGACTATCCGGACGGACTAGTTGCCGCGCTCGAAGACACCGGCTTCAACCCACTCGACATCACCTCGGAGCATGCCGAGCGAGCAGTCGGTCTGCCGGCACATCATCGAGATCCGTTCGACCGGATGCTCATTGCTCAGTCACGGGTTGAGGAGCTCACGATCGTCACCGCCGACAAACAGTTCAACAAGTACGACGCTCTGCTTCTCTCTGCTCGCGAGTAGGACCGTCGGGGCAGTTAGGCGACACTGGTCCGATGGATCTTGGTCTGACAGGCAAGCGTGTGCTCATAACTGGCAGCTACCGGGGGACAGGTGCTGGCATCGCTCGGGTATTTGCCGCCGAAGGAGCTCACGTGCTCGTGCACGGTCGAACAACGGGCGAGGCGGCACCCGTTGTGGCTGGGATCACGGAGAGCGGTGGCTCGGCCGAAGAAGTCGTCGGTGATCTGGCGACGGACGAAGGCGCGGCCGAGATGCTGTCGTCTGTTGGTCGCATCGACGTGCTCGTCGCCAACCTCGGAGCGCCGGGTGCCTCAAACTGGGAGTCGATGGACAACTGGGCGGCCGAATGGGACGCCAATGTTTTGGTTGGCGTGCGATCTGTGCAAGGCGTGATGCCAACGATGCGCGAGCAGGGCTGGGGTCGCATCATCTTTATCGGCACGGTCGGATCCCGTCGACCCGGCTCCAAGAACCCGGGCTACTACGGAGCCAAGGCTGCGCTGCACAACATCGTTCGGTCGTTGGCGAAAGAGCTTCGTGGCTCAGGGGTAACGGCCAATCTCGTTAGTCCAGGGATGATCGCCACGGTCGAGGTTCGGGCGAGCCTGACGGCGCACGCCGAGAAGCGTGGCCGCAGCACCGATTGGGCCGACGTTGAGAAGCGGGCGCTCGGCTCGATCATGCCAAATCTCACCGAGCGCATTCCCAATCCGGAAGACATCGGCCGCTTCGTTGCGTTTGTCGCCAGCGAGGCCGCATGGCACATAAACGGAGCCGATCTCGCCATAGACGGTGGCGCACTAGACGCGTAAACTGCGAACACTAGCTCGACGAAGTCGAGCCGGGGTCAGACCCCCAAGTGTTCGCGCACGGTGGTCACGTTGTCCTCGAATGGCGTGACGGCATCAACCACGAGCTTTGGTTCGGCCAGCGGGATGTAACGCTCGCGTCCTCGAGCCACGTGCTCCCAGTCAAGCTCATACCAACCGGGGATGTCTCGGGTTCGGCCATCGACGCGCGATCGGTGGACTTCAACGTGGGAACAGACACATTCGATCACGGCAAAACGAGCGCCGTATTGAGCCGCCAACGCCTCCCATTCGACCCTCGGTTCATCCCGAGCCACCAGATCGAGCACACATGACGCGCCGCGCCGAAGCTGCTGCTCGGCAACCCGAGACAACAAGTTCCAGCCAACTCGCCGCTGCCGCTCAACCGGCAGTTCAACCGCCTCCCAAACAACCGGAGCAGCGCGCAAGCCAGACATCAGCCAATCAAAGCTGGCGACCGTCGCTGGCAGCTCGGCACCGAGGCGGTCGGCTAGCGACGACTTACCTGCGCCGGTCCAGCCGCTGATCACGATGAGCCACGGTTGCGTCATGGCCAGACGATAGTTCACGTACCTGGTACGTGAACTTTGGCGTCGGCCCCGCAATGTCGTAGGTATCGGATACGTATGACAATATGAGCCGATGA
>JBBKWJ010000186.1:0-6238 GCA_037968895.1 Acidimicrobiales bacterium | reverse complement strand
CAAGCGAATGACCTAATAAGAGCCTGGCCCCATCACGGGTGCCTCATCCCTGTCGTGTCCCCGCATGTCGTCAACCGACCACAAATTTCCCGCTTGACAAACATAGGAGCATCGATATGTGGCGCCATTGCCATGCTGGACGCCGCTCGAGGGTCTGGTCAGTAGATGATGTCGAGCGCGAATCGAAGCGCTCTGTCGAGTTCGGCTCGTGCGATCTCATCGAGGTGACCGATGGGCTCGGGGTCGAGATCCTCGATCGGCACCGTGATCACATTGTCGCAGGTGATGACGCAAGGCTCGGGTAGTCCTTGATCTGGCCCAATCTCGACTTCGGTGCGGATGCCGCGGATGGTTCGTGTGATCGGTGCGCACGTGACCGAGGTCAACACGGCGATGGCGGCGTTTCGAGTGAGAACGCAGACCGGGCGACGTCCGGCTGGTGGACCAAGATCAGCCCAGAAGATGTCGGTGCGTGCTACCACGCAGGCGCAGTGTTCGCCGCCAGTCGGCGGGCCGATTGGATCAGCGCCGGATCCGGTGGCTGACGCTGGTACGCAGCGACCAGATCACGGTCTGACGCTGAGAGGTCCTGCGCTGTGATGACCGCCATGGCGCCACGGCGGAGCAGTTCGGATCGGTTGGTTCCGAGCCTCGCGGCGAGATCGTCGAGCTGCGCGACCAGGTCATCGTCGAGTTGGACAAGAACCTCACGTCGGGACATGACCATATGGTAACACCTATGGTGAAGCCCGCACGATAATCCATGCCCCGTGTGAACATCCGACCACTCGACTTCCAGCGATATGTGGCGCCATTGCCATGCTGGACGCCGCTCGATAATCACACAGCGGCAGATGAACAGCGCCTTGGTTTGAAGGGACATTGTTTGAAAGTGCAAAGCAAGGTCTTGGCAAAGTTTGCCAAGCGGCGTACTCTTCGTTCATGACCACGATGAATGTGTCACTCCCAGACGAACTCAAGACGTTCGTCGATACGCAAGTCAGCCGGGGCGACTACGGATCGATCAGTGAGTATGTCAGAGACCTGATTCGACGTGCCCAAGACCGAGATCGCCTCCGATCCGCCCTCCTAGAAGGTGCATCCTCGCCTATCGCTGCGGCCGCGGACGACTACCTCGACACGCTACGAGAACGCATCCAACCAACCTGACGTGGCCGCACGCGTAACGCTCCGACAAGTTGCGATCAACGACGCAGACGCGGCCTTCGAGTACCTTCTGACCGAGGCTCCACCTGGCACCGCCACCAACTTCATTGACGCGCTGCAGCAGGCGCTTGAGCACCTCAGCCAACACCCACTCACCGGTTCACTCCGATTCGCTTTCGAGCTAGACATTCCCGAACTGCGGACATGGTCCCTGAACCGCTTTCCTTACCTGGTCTTTTACATCTGCACCGGCGGCGACGTTGATGTCTGGCGCATCCTGGACGCACACCGCGACATCCCCGCTTCTATCGGAGACGGATAAATCGGGTCTGCCGTTGGTTTGGTTGATGGCCCTGCTTCGAGGCTTTGGTCTCGGCGTCGAACACGATCGCGACGACGAGTGGCACATCCACCGGACCGACGAAATCGGCGCTCACCTCGGCAACGGCC
Organism: Acidimicrobiales bacterium; assembly: GCA_037968895.1. Lineage (GTDB taxonomy): Bacteria > Actinomycetota > Acidimicrobiia > Acidimicrobiales > SZUA-35 > JBBKWJ01. The sequence continues at coordinate 4,621 of JBBKWJ010000186.1, read as the reverse complement.
ACCGCCAGACCAACGCCAAGGCGCTCCGCGGTGGTGACGTGTTTTCGATCAAACACGGCGACCTGCGGAACCTTCTCGGTCATCAAAGACCTCAGACCGGCAACGTCTTGTGGGATTCTTGTGGGACACAGACTGTCGCATCGGTGAATTACCAGCGCTGGAGCCCTTTGTCGACATGGCGCCCCCGACAGGATTCGAACCTGTGACCACGGATTAGAAGATCAAAAGAGATGCGTGCTCAGATCGTTGCAATGACGCCAAACTCGTTGGAATTACAACGATCTCGGACTCCAGGCGTTTTACATCCAGACACATCGATTAGCACCCTTTTTCAGCCCTCGTGCGGGATTTTTGCGGGATTTTCCGACACGGCGAATCTCGGCCGCCGGACCGCAAGGCGATGGTCGTCGGGCTTGATCCATCCGTTGCACCAGTTGACTGAGTGCGGTTCGAAGATGTTACTGGTCGACGCCAGAGCTTCTATGGACTACCTCAGCTAGATGACGAGCGGGAGCGAGGTGACGGCGATCGTACCGGCGCAGCTTTCGGTGACTTCCGGAGCTGGTCATCATGGCCTGGCTGGCATTAGCAGCCAATCAAGCCCCATGGTGTCACGGAGGTCGCTAACACCCGCTATCTAGTCGCCTTGCGCACTCCGCGGACGAACGTCGGTAAATCAGGTGCGCCGTCTTGTTGCTCCATCCAACCCTTGACGGCTTCAAACGGGTCGAACGTCGCGACACCAGCTTGCAATAGCGCGTTGTCTCTCTCTCCAGTCCAGCTGACTCCCTTCACGCTGCCAATGATCTGCTCGCCAAACCACGCACCCACCAGCTTCACCGCCGAAGGCTTTTCAAACATGGTCTGGCCAGCGACCCACGTGCCAACCCAATACACCGGATCCTCATCGTCGTTAGCCAGGAGATCCCCTAGCGGGCTACCCGCCATCTCCTCCACAAACAGCTTGGCGCGCCCGGCCATGACCTCCCCAAACTCGAACGGTGTGAGCGTCAGCGAACCCGAAGGTAGAGCGTCAAACGCATTCTGCTTCATCCATTCGCGAACGGCCTGAGGCCCTCTCTCTTTCGAGATCGATATCAATTCCGCCGGGAGGTCAGTGCCGTTGAGGTCTAATTGAGTGAGGTTGGTTAGGTCGCCGATTGATTCTGGGAGCGACGTCAACGGATTGCCGCTGAGGTCCAATTCGGTGAGGTTGGTCAGCGCGCCGATTGACTCCGGCAGCTCCGACAACCAAGGTTGGGTGACGTCCAATTCGGTGAGGCTGGTCAGGCGGCCGATCCACTCCGGCAACTCCGACAACCGATTGCCGAAGAGGCGTAATTCGGTGAGGTTTGTCAGCTCACCGATTGACTCCGGCAACGACGTCAAGCGACTGTTGAGGATGTGTAATTCGGTGAGGTTGGTCAGCTCACCGATTGACTCCGGCAGCTCCGACAACTCATTACTGCCGAGGTTCAAAGAGCTGAGGTTGGTAAGCCGGCCAATTGACTCAGGCAGCTCCGACAACCCGCTACTGCCGAGGTTCAAAGAGCTGAGGTTGGTTAGCCGGCTGATCCACTCCGGCAGCTCCAACAACTTGTTGCCGTAGAGGTTCAAAGAGCTGAGGTTGGTGAGCTGGCTGACCCACTCCGGCAGCTCAGACAACTCATTGAAACTGAGGTCCAATTGGGTGAGGTTGGTTAGCCGACTGATCCACTCCGGCAGCTCCGACAACCCATTCCGGTCGAGGCCCAATTCGGAAAGTTGGGTTAATCCGCTGATCCACTCCGGCAGCCCCGACCATCGATTGCCACCGAGGCTTAACTCTGCAAGTTGGGTTAGCCCGCTGATCCACTCCGGCAGCTCCGACAACTTATTACCGCGGAGGATCAAAGAGGTGAGGTTAGCGAGCCGGCCAATTGACTCCGGCAGCTCCAACAACCCATTAAAGCCGAGGTCCAAGTGAGTGAGGTTGGCCAACTCTCCGATCCACTCTGGCAGCTCCGACAACCCATTAAGGCTGAGGTCCAAATCAGTGAGGTTGGCCAACGCCCCGATCCACTCCGGCGGATCCGACAACCGATTTTCGTACACGTGCAAAGATGTGAGATTGGCAAGCCGGCCAATTGACTCCGGAAGCTCCGACAAACGATTGCGGCCGAGGTGCAAATGAGTGAGGTTGGTCAGTTCGCTGATCCACTTCGGCAGCTCCGACAGACGATTGCCACTGATGTCCAAGTGAGTGAAGCGGGCAAGATCAGCGGCGGCCGAGTCCGGCCAATCCGGCGGCACCTCCAAGCTCCGATCGCTCAGATCGATCTGGTAGGAAGTCGAACTAATGTTGGCGAGGAGCTCCATTTCAGCTGTCACAGGCCAAAGTCTATGAGGCATTGGCTGCCGGCTGTGAGGCGTTCTGGAACAGCGCCTGTTGCGCAGCCGTCAAGTAGCCACGCACGCCTCGCAGAACGAAGCATCCGTGCTCGAGAACTAGAACGCCCCGTTGCGGTCGATGGCCCCTGGCATACACCGAACAGCCTGGTCAGCGGGGGCCAATCGATGCTCTACCCGCCGTGCAGTAACCTCCGTTGAATGAACGGCGAACTTCAGTGGCATCCCATCTCCTACGATTCGGGCCCCGAAACCAACGTCCTCTCCGACGTCCCCTCGACCGAAATCTCGGCGGCAGATTTTCCCGCTCCGCACGACCATTCCGGCCGGCCTGGACGTGTCGACAGCCCTTCATTCGCCAACTACCTTCTAGAACTCTTACATCGATCAGGCCGAGCTCCTGAATCCGTCGTATGGGCGGTGAACCATGTTCAAGGGACTCGTGGCCTGACCCACTGCCTGGCCTTCGAGCAACGTCAGATTTACCGCATCATTGTCGTTTCGGATGAGTACGAGGCCTGGCTTGATCGTTTCGATGCAGAGACAGCTGAACTATTTGCACCAACCGAACATCCCGTTCCCGAGTTCTGGTTCATGGAGGCCAGCTTCGACAACCAACGGGTGACGCACATAGGCGGGTTCCCGTTCGAGAGTGCACGAAACGGTGAACGGCTTGACCAATACGAACGTGCCGATCAATTTCGCACGGACCTGCATGCCTGGTTGCGTGCCGCTAGCCCCGCACCGTGGCACGGCCAAGATGACCGTCCAAAGAAGGACGCATTCCTGGAAAGAAGCGGCACGGATGCCGGAACGCATGTCTCCATCGACGAAGAACAGTTAGCGGCAACGTTCCGTAGGCTCCTCACCGAACGAGGCCAGGAGAATCGAGAAGGCGCAAGCGACGCTGACATTGCGAGCTTCGCCGAAATCGCAGGTTTCGAAATGCCCAGCGAACTCCAGACCGTCCTTCGAATCGCCAACGGTTGCTACCTAGGATCGGCCTACTGCGACTTCATGTCAGCTGCGGAAATTACCGCGGCGTGCAAAAGCCAAAACGAGGCATTTGATGCATCGACATTTGACATGCTGACCAGATTCAACCGGAATCCCGATTCACGCACACTCCCCATCGATCTGACTCCGAAGTGGGTCCCGATCACGGATCATCGTTCAGGCAGCTATCTCGGCATCGACCTACTACCCGGGCCGAGCGGCAAACCCGGACAGATCATCTTCTACGACCGCGGTGAATCAGGAACGGGCGCCGTGGTGCTCGTCGAGAACCTGCTCGACTTCTTCGAACATGAGCTCGCCGGACAGATCGTCAACATCGACGACCCGATCCCCATAATCATCGATGCTGAGGACGAGTTTGCCAACGAAGAAGACGACGACGAATTCGAAATCGTCGAGGAGCCCTGGATTTGGATAAAGCTGCATGAGGTTCAAATGAGAGCCTCCCAAGAGTCGTAGACCAACGCCGTCATCTGGCCTCGCACCTCAGCCGTAGAGACCAAGTACAGGCACCTGCGACCAGCCCACCCGTACTTCTGCAAAGGCGGCCGCTCGCTCGCCGGCCGAGTACTGGCTCAGGCGACGTCGAGGAACTTACGGAGCGCTTCGCGGATTACTGCGCTGGTCGTGGTCGCCTCTGCCTTGGCTCGTGCTTCGATTGCTGCTCGTAGCTCCGGATCGATACGAACAGGAACAACATCGGCAGGACCTGAACCCATCGCTGGTCGGCCTGGCCTGCGCTGTTGCTTGAGCACGTCGACGTCGTAGTCGATGGTTTCAACTTCAACGGCGAGCGCATCCAGTTCGGTGTCCGTCAGGGTGCGTCCAGTTTGGGTACGTCGTGTCATGGCTTGTCATCTCCTGCAGGGAGTAGATCGAAGAAGGTCGGGCGAAGCCGCATGGCGTGGATCACCAGGTCGACGCCATCGAGCTGCAGCCAGATGACCTCGAGGAGGTTGCCAGCAGAGTCAGGGCCATGGCGAGCACCTTTAGTGGATCGGCGTCAGGGTCAAGATCGATGATCGCGATTACGTTGCTAACGGCGTGCACGATCGCCGATTCGTCATGACCGTGCTTGAGCCTTGACCGGTGGAACTCCACATCCGAATATCGTAATACGAATTGAATGAGAACGAAAACCCCCTGCCCTGGGGGAGCATGCCGAAGACGCAGTAACTCATCGAACCCCACAAGAATGCTTCGGCGGCGATGAGAC
>JBBKWJ010000185.1:0-16286 GCA_037968895.1 Acidimicrobiales bacterium | reverse complement strand
GTCAGACACCAAAACGTTCGCAAGGCTTGCTTGAACGCGACAATAAACCCCGAGAAGGGGGTTGCATTGCCGAGTTAGGCGAAAACTTGTTTGCCTGGCGGTTTGGTCTTCTGTCGTTTCGCCCGTCGCGATGCCACATCAGGTGCGGTAGGCATCGGCTGAACTTGGAACACTGTGCCGTCCGGGCGTGTGATCGTAAGGTTCCTGGCCCCATCGAGATGGATGGACCAGCCGCCTTCATGCAACTGATGATGATGGTCGTATCTCACTTCGTTCGAACCCGCCTTTCGGCGCTGGCGCGCCAAAACGCGCCGTCGGCGGTGGAGATGTATCGCGCACCACGCAAAAGCGGTGTCGCAACCGGCCACGCCACAGGTCGATCCGTACATGGCCCGCAAGGCGAGCCTCTGGGCTTTGGTCGCTGACCGGTACGTGCGTCCGACGTTGATGGCAACACCTTTGGTGTCCATCAACAACGTGTGGATCTGGCAGTCACAGGCCAAGCGTTCGATCGTGGGTTGCGACAGTGATGCGCCGAAGTCGCGGGTCTGGCGAACCGAGTCGTCATGGGGGCCGTGCAACAAGGAGTCGGCGTCAACGATGACACCGAAACTTGTGGTGCTCGACTGGCCATCGAGGGTCTGCGTGCCTGGTGTCATCGAACAGAGTGCGACGAGCGCGTCGACTTTCAACTGTTCACCGAACGTTGTTTTCTTGTCGGCTTGTTTGGCCATTGAGCGGATCATAGTGTCGAGACCAGAAATGATTTGTTCACCGCGGACCGGGTCGATACTGCCCCGCAGATACGCCATCCCGGTTTTGGAGTTCACGCCGTAAGAGAGTGTTGAGTCTTTGACTTGTTGTTCATATTCAGACAACCCGAAATCTTGTTTGGCGTGCTCAATTTCAGTTCTGAGGTACGGCCGGAAGAGGTTTGGTGTGAGCGTCTTCGCTTTCTGGATGATGTCGTCTTGTACCGCACTGAATCGTTGCTTGGCGTCGTCGTCGAGTTGGTTGTAGGCCGACGCGATCGCGTCGAGGTTTTCGGTTGGTGCCGTGCCGTTGTCGAGGGCGTCACCAACCGCAGGCAAAGCTTTGCCGCATTTGCGGCGTCGTGTGACGTTCTTTGCTGCACCGGGTGACATGAGCCCAGAGTTCATGAGGGTGTCTTCGGGGGAGAGGATGTCGCCGTTGTCGGCGAACTCTTCGAGGGAACGGGTGAGTGTGGATTCGAAGCCTGTGAGAAGTTGGCGACTGCGACGGACTTCGGTGAGGAGTGCTTTGATCGAATCAACTGAGTCTTGTGTTGCGTCGTGTTGTTCGATGGAGTGGGCGAGACCAGTGAGTATTGAAGTGTCGAGTTTGGTGTTGCTCATTGTGGTCTCCTTCCCGTGTCGGCGTTGGGTCAACTATAACAGAACATACGTTCGATACAACCCCCTGGAGAGTATTTATTTAGACATGAGAGAGTCGTGCCGGGGGCCGTGTGCAGTTTGGTGTGTGGTTGTTGACCCAAACCGCTGGATGCCGACAACGCACCCTTGTGTTGCGAAACCGGTCATGCGTTGGGTGGGCTGCGGAATGGCCAGTGGCCGCGAACTGTTTGTGAAGCATGGACAGTCCCCGACTACCTCACGTGCTGCGGCTGACTGTTTTCGTCGCTTCCCTTTCCATCGCGGCGGCGGCTTGCTCCAGCACCGTTGATCAGTCGTTGGAAACAGAGTCGTCGGACACACCTGTTGCCGAGGCAACAGGTGGCACCGTCATCGAGTACTACCCCGACGCCAATGTCCGTGCCTATAACAACCGGGCCAGGGCCGAGCGCCCAGTTGAGCAGTCGGCCATTCCGCCACGACATCTCGACCTTGACGTTTTTCCCGAAGCGCTCGTCGATCGAACGCTGATCGTTTCGGGCGGCCCGCCACCCGACGGCATTCAATCGATCGATGAGCCGTTGTTCGTCGCGGCAGACAGCATCGACTGGATCGAGGATCAAGAGTCAGTTCTGGTACTTGAGCTTGAAGGAACTGTTCGCGTGTACCCGACCCAAATCATGATTCTCCACGAGATCGTTAACGATGACATTGAAGGACGACCCGTGACCGTCACCTACTGCCCTCTCTGCAATTCGGGGGTAGCGTTCGACCGCGAAGTGGTTGCCGCTACCGGCGAGTCCATGGTTCTCGACTTTGGAACTTCGGGCTCGCTCTATCAGTCGGCCCTCGTCATGTACGACCGTCAGACCGAGAGTCTCTGGACTCACTTCGATGGACGGGCGGTGGTTGGGGTTCTTGTAGGAACTGAGCTTGAGCTGTTGCCGCTTTCCACCTTTGCTTGGGAAGACGTGAAAGAAGCACACCCCGATGCCCTGGTGCTCGATCGTCCAGAAGGTCGGCGGGCGTACGGTGTGAATCCTTATGGGAGCTACGACCAGTTTGACTCACCTCTTGGAGGCTTCTTCACCGGCGAAGTTGATCCTGCAGCACCACCAATGTCGCGCGTAACTGGGCTTGGCAGCAGCAGCGATGGCGTGGCGGTCACGATGGAGCGCCTGGTTGCTGACGGCGTGGTTGAAGCCACCGTCGACGGCCGTCGGGTGATCGTGTGGCACCAGCCTGGTCTTGCCTCGTCGCTCGACGCTTCCGACGTTGCTGGCGGTCGAGACATTGGGGCTGTTGGCGCCTTCTACACGGAGGATGAGTTTGATCGAACCGACGACGGATTCACCGACGAGGCGACTGGAAGTATCTGGAATGTCCTCGGACGTGCCACCGAGGGGCCACGCACTGGTGAGCAGTTGGAGCGCGCAGTCCACGTCGACACGTTCTGGTTTGCCTGGTCGACCTATCACCCTGAGACGGCGCTACTCGACTAGGGGCTTCAGCGAGTAGGTCGCACGCCCAGTTCGACTACTGTCGGCACTTCATCACGAGGGGAGCTACATCGATGACAGGCCCGCTGGCTGGTATTCGAGTTATTGAGGCGACGAGTTGGATGGCGGCGCCCAGTGCCGCAGTCATCATGGCTGACATGGGAGCCGACGTGGTCAAGGTTGAGCCGCTCGGCGGCGACGCTTCTCGAGGCATGATCCGTCCCCCACGCGTGCCTGAAGGCTCGCCCAAGATCGACTACTCGTTCACGGTCGATAACCGCGGCAAGCGGTCAATCGCGGTTGCCCTAAACAAGCCAGAAGGTGCCGACGTCGTCCGTCGGCTCATTGCCGATGCCGACGTGTTCGTCTGCAACCTCCTGCCGCATCGCCAGAGTCGGTATGGACTCGATCCAGTGTCGCTTCACGCCATCAATCCTCGCTTGGTTCACGCCACGCTCACTGGCTACGGAATCGGCGGGCCAGACGAAGAACGGCCTGGCTTTGATGTCACTGCGTTCTTCGGACGGGGCGCCGTCACCGACACAATGACCGAGCCAGGCGGCGTAGCCCCAAATCCGGCGACGGCCCAAGGCGACCACGCCGCCGGCCTTGCACTCACAGTTTCGATCCTGGCTGCTCTTCGGCTGGTTGACCAAACCGGTGAAGGGCAAGTCGTCGATGCCTCTCTGCTTGGTACCGCCGCATGGACGATGGCAATCGACCTCTCGGCCCCACTCATCGATGGTCGTCAACCAACCAAACGAGACCGGCATCACCGCATCTCGCCCTTGGCTAACCGCTTCCGTTGCAACGACGACCGCTGGATCATTCTCAACATGCCAGAGGAACACTGGTGGCCCCGCTTCTGTGAAGCAGTCGGCCTGGCCCATTTGCTTGAGGACGATCGGTTCGAATCGGTTCGCACCCGCTTTCATAACATGCCGTTCTTGATCGACCTGATTGACGATGTTTTCGCCAAGAAGACACTCGCGGAATGGGCTTCGATCTTCGACGACGCAGGTTTGATCTGGGGTCCGGCAGCGACACTTGTCGAGCTAACGAATGATCCACAGGCAGAAGCGATCGGCCTCTTCCCGGATGTCGATCATCCAGCCGGCGCGTTTCGCACTGTTGCGGTGCCGATCAACATCGACGGCGCCAATATCGGGCCTCGGGGTCCTGCGCCTGACATCGGCGCACACACAGCCGAAATTCTCGCCGAACACGGATTCACTACCGACGAGATCGACGCGCTGCACTCCAGCGGCCTAGTCGGTTTTGCCATCGACGAGTGACGGCGTCCGGCGGAGTCCGATCGGCTGGCAGAGTCGTGCCCGTTCAGACGACGAGTTGGTGGGTGATGGTCCGATTGTCGAGCTCGAATCCAAGTGAGCGATAGAGCTGAGCGGCTCCGCTCGGATTCTCACTGTCGACACTGAGTGACGCGTGGGTCAGGCCAGCCTCGGCGAATGCGTGGAGCGAGTGGGAGATGAGGGACGACGCGATTCCTTGGCCTCTAAACTCCCTCAGAGTCCCTACGCTCCCGATCCAGCCGTCTTTGCGGCCAAGCAATTCGTCGTCGCTTTCATACCGGTTGTTCAAACAATGAGCCACGATCTTGTCATTACTGTCGATGGCGACGAAGGAGAGGTCGGGCCGGCTTGTCGATCCGTGGACGTCTTCGTGCCAAGATTCGACGCTCGTCGGTGTCGAGCCCCAGTGATCGGCGAATGCAGCGTTCTTCTCGTTGCGGATCTCCTCGTTTCGATCCTCGGGCCAAGCGACGATGGTGATGCCCTCGACGGTGGCTCGGGCTGGCAGATCGGTAAGTGGCCGAAGCAGGTTGTCGTTGTAGCGGATCGGCAACATGCCGAGGGACTCGAAGAGGGCGGTCGTCGACTCGGCCGTCTCGTAGGTGTCTGTTCGGATGAACCGGGGAAGTGTCCGTCCCGTGGAACGGAGTTGCACCGTTGCTCGCTCAATGCCCCACGTCATGAGGGAGGTGCCGATGCCATTTCGGCGCCACGCGGGATCGACTTGGCCGAAGATGTAGCACCGTTCCTCTTTCTCCTCGCTTGGCAGGTGGTAGGTGAAGGCATAAGCGACGAGCTCGTTGCCGATTGTGGCAAGTCGGGTGTCAGTTCTTGGAGTCACGCTCTCGTTGTTGTACTCCTCAGTGAGTTCATCGAGGGAAAAGACTCGGGGTACGCCGTCAAAGGATTCGGCGTGATTATGGAGCAGACAAACGCCGGGCAAATCGGCCTTCTCGATGGGGCGAAACTTAAGCTCAGGCGGAGTAGGAACACGCATGATGTGATCGTAGATGAGGGAGTGCATTCAGCCGAGCCATTTTCTCAGTGGCCGAGTGTCTGCCAGACTGACCGGCATGAGCGAACATCCACTTGACGTCTCGGCCCGCTTGATCGACTCGGGGGTGATCGATACACCCCCAAATCGCATTACGCAGGAGTTATCCGAGTTGGCCGACGGGGTTGCCCTCGTCGAGTCGTTTAGCCACGTGGTGTCCGTCGATACTGGCGACGGTCTTGTTGCCTTCGACACCAGTTCGGGCGCCACGGGTAACGCCGTCGTCCAGGCGATCCGGGGCTGGTCGAAGGAGCCCTTCCACACGCTGGTGTACACCCACGGGCACGCCGACCACGTTGGAGGGTCACGCTCATTCGCGACCGATGCCAGAGAAGCTGGGCTGGAGACACCACGGGTACTCGGCCACGAGGCCGTCGCCACCCGTTTCGAGCGCTACGAATACACCAACGGCTACAACCAGATCATTAACCGCCGCCAGTTCGGCGGAGCCGCCAAAGACCCGAGCGCGGGCGACCGACCGTTCCTGCCAAAGGGCACGCTTGACCCGGCCGTAACTTATGCCGACTCCATGTCCGAACGCATCGGTGACATCGACTTTGAGTACTACCACTGCAAAGGCGAGACCGACGATCACACGTGGACCTATATTCCCAAGCACAAGATGATCAGCGCAGGCGATCAGTTCATCTGGAACTTCCCGAACTGCGGGAACCCGCAGAAGGTGCAGCGATATCCCATCGAGTGGGCCGAGTCGTTGCGAGCAATGGCAGCCAAGGACGCTGAACTGTTCGTACCTGCGCACGGTCTGCCGATTGCCGGGAGCGCCCGCATCAAGCTAGTTCTTGAGACTGTCGCTGGGACACTCGAAGTGCTGGTCGCCCAGGTGGTCGACGCAATGAATACGGGCGCCACCTTGGACGACATCGTTCACTCAGTTTCTGTGCCGAAAGAGACGCTCGAACTTCCGTATCTCCGTCCGCTCTACGACGAGCCCGAGTTCGTGATCCGCAATATCTGGCGTCTCTTCGGCGGCTGGTGGGATGCGAACCCGGCTCGCCTCAAGCCAGCAAGCGACTCGGCGATTGGCGCGGAAGTGGCCGCTCTAGCTGGGGGTGCCGACGCGCTCGCCGCTCGAGCAGTTGACCTCTCCGCTGCAGGTGACCACCGGCTTGCGAGCCAGATCATCGAGTTCGCCGTGGCCGCCGAACCAGAATCAGCAACGGTTCACGAGGCCCGAAAGGCGATCTACGACGCTCGGCGCAAGAACGAAACGTCGCTCATGGCGAAGGGCATATTTAAATCGGCTGTTGCTGAGTCGGAGACAGTCCTCACTGGTGAGGCGCCGCCGGTGAAGATGGTCATGTCGATCGGCGAAGAAGACTAGGTCAATCCCGTTCCGCCGGGCGGCGACGTTTAGATTACGGCGTTCTCATGGATCGGCTCGCCCCGTGCGATGCGGCCATAGCCGAGCGGGCTGAGGTTGATCGTGCGGTAATTTCCGTAGGTGATGTGTTCGCTAATGCCACGGCCAACGGCCGGTCCCTGTTGCAAACCGTGGCCGGAAAACCCGTTAGCGAACACGAAGTTCTCGACCTGGTCAGACGGCCCAATGATGAGATTGTGGTCTAGCGTGTTGTAGTCGTACTGGCCGCCCCATGAGGTCACGACGTGCACCTTGTCGAACTGGGGTACGTAGCGAGCGATCACAGGCCAGATCTTGTCTTCGAATTCGTCGTGGCGAACTTCGAGGTCGTCGTAGTCGACAACAACATCGTTGTCGGGCACGGCGCCACACATGAAGTGGGTTTGCTCGCGCCGGAAGTGGACGCCAACCGGCGTGATGGTGAGCGGAACAATCGAATCGATCGGTGTGCGGCAATCGAACACAAAGCTGGTTCGAGCCCTTGGCTCAACGGGGAGGTCAAGCCCGGCCATCGCGGCGACCAGTTTCGCTCGGCAACCGGCAGTGTTGACAACCCAGTCACAGCTCACTGAGCGGCCTGACTCGAGCTTGACTGAATGAACTCGGCTGTTAGCTAGACCGAGGCCACTCACGCGATCCTTGATGAAGGTAACTCGCGGGCTGCTGATCGCACGGCGTCGGATTCCTTGGAACAACGCCCAGCCGTCAAACGACCCCTCTCTCATTCCGCCGACTCGACCGCCGGCAACTTGGGTGGCGTCCATGTAAGGAAACCGCCGGGCAAGTTCGTCTGGCCGCAACATCGTCACATCGGCGCCGCACGCAATCTGGTCGACTGCCTCTGCCGCTAACTGGTTGTAGTGGGCTTCGTTGTCGGCAAGAAAGAGATAGCCAGTGCCTCGGAAGTTGAGCTCAGGGGACTCGCCGTCGACCTGCACGTTCTCGTGAAAGTTCTCGATGAACTCCATGCCAAACTGGCTGAGCTTGATGTTGAGCTCGTTCGTGAACTGTTCTCGAATGCTGTTCTGCGCCCTGGTCGTCATCGCCGACTCGTATGTCCAGTCGGGCTCAACCACAAGAACACTGCCGTCGAAGTCGGGGTTCTCGCTCAGCCAGTAGGCGACCGAGCTTCCCATCATGGCGCCGCCGATACAGACGACGTCGTAGCTGTCGGCTAGATCTTCGCCGGCCATCCCTAGAGATCTTCCACTTTCGGGAAGTCGGAGGGTGGCATGATGTCGACTGTTGCCGAGCGCTGTTGGGCGAGCATGCCGCCGTCGATCCGAATCACGTCGCCGGTGATGTACGACGCGTCGTCAGACGCCAGGAAGAGGGCGGCGCCTGTCATGTCGGCTGCCTCGCCGATGCGACCGAGAGGGACGTTTTCGCCCCGTAGAATTCGTTGCTCCATTGGCAAGCCCGAGGTGTCGATTGAGCCTGGCATCAACGCGTTGACTCGAATGTTGTATGGCCCAAGATCGAGAGCCATCGCTCGAGTTAACGCATCGATGCCGCCTTTACTAGCGTCGTATGCAGTGAACGCTCGATGGGCTTTCGTTGCGCCGCCCGAGCTCATATTGATGATCGAGCCGCCTCCGGCTTTGGCCATGATGCGGGCTGCCTTGTGCGAGCAGAGAAAGTGCCCGGTGAGATTGACGTCGATGATCCGCCTCCACCAGGCTTCGTCGGCATCAAAGAAATGGAGCATCGGACTGACCAGTCCGGCGTTGTTTACCAACACGTCGATCCCGCCAAAGGTGCTCATGATCTGATCGAACATCGCGCCCACCTGATCGCTATTCGAGACATCAGCGCCGACCCCAATGGCGCTGCCGCCTCCGTTGTTGATGTCGTTGGCGGTCGCGTTCGCGGCGTCAGACTCGAGATCGTTGACAATTACGCTGCATCCGACGCTGGCGAACCGCTTGGCGATTGCGAGGCCGATGCCAGTGCCCGATCCGGTAACGAGAACGATCTTTCCTTCAAGTGAGTCGTACATCGAACCTTCATGTGTTTGAGAGTGGCGTGTTTCCCAGACAGGGGAGTTGGCGCTATGCGTAACATCTGGCCGCTCTCTCGTCAACGACGGAACCGTGGCGGCCAGAGCGGCTAGCTAGCAACCTCGATTACGCCCATCATGCCGAGGTCTTCGTGGTCGAGAATGTGGCAGTGGTAGACGGTCCGACCCACGATGCCTGTGAAGGGCACGATGATTCGCACGGATTCTCCAGCCGGAACATTGATCGTGTCCTTCCATCCGGACCCGGCTGGGGCATCGACGACGAGGAATGGCCAGACATGAAGATGGATTGGATGATCCATATGGGTTGGATTGCGGATCTCCCATTCTTCAACGGTGTTCAGGGCCACGCTGACGTCTGTGCGGTTCGCGTCGAAGGTTTGCCCGTTGATCGTGAACGACATCATTGACCCCCCACCCATCATCGCTCCCATTTGTTCGCCCAATTCGAAAACCCGCGAGCTGTCGGGCGAGGGGGCGGCGAAAGAAGTTGGATCGAGAAGTGAGGTCGGGAGCGACGCCGCATTGCTGCGACCGCTGACAGTCATTGTCGCAATTACTATGTCCTCGGTTGCAGTGGAGTTGTCGCCACCCATCATTCCGTCACCCATCATGCTGCCGCCCATTCCCGCAGTGCCTCGATCGTATGGCAATGCGCGAACGGCGAAGGTCCCGGGCGACGTGGGGTTGATGAGAAATTCGGTTCGCTCGCCCGGGGCCAGAAGAATCTCGCTGGTTTGCACAGGCGCGCTGAGGCGCCCGCCGTCGGATGCGATGAGTTGGAGTTGGTGGTTGTCGACTGCGAGACGGTAGTAGCGAGATGCGCTGGCGTTTACGATGCGCCATCGTTGCCGCGTTCCGGCCTCGACCTTCACGTCGGGACGTTCGATCCCATTGATCAAGATCGCGTCTCCGGTGCGGCCTGTCATCGCGTCCATCGCCCCGGCGTTGAGAATGCCGGGCTCGATGCCTATCGGCGGGTCGGACAGAATCCAGAGTCGCTCAATCGACGCCGCGATCTCGGGAAGGTCATCGATCTGGTCGACAACAACGATCGCGCCAGCGAGTCCGGCCGCTACTTGCTTTGCGACTGTGCCGTGGGCGTGGGGGTGGTACCAGAACAATCCGCTGCGGTGTTCCAGCGGAATGTCATAGCGGTAGGTTCGGGACTGCCCAGGGGGAACGGTGGCGAAGATGTTGTCGGCGTCCCCTTCGGGGGACACGTGTAGTCCATGGGTGTGGAGGTTTGTATCTTCGTCGAGCCCGTTTTCAAGATGCACCACGAGTAGATCGCCAGGGCGGAGGCGCAGCGTCGGACCTGGGCTGGAGCCGTTGTAGGTGTACGCATATCGGGTGGTATCGCGCCACGGGATATCCGTAGGCGCAGCCCGCAGGGTGACCTCAAGGAGTCCATCACTGCTGGTGAGAATCTCCGGCTCAACGAATGGCGTGCCAGAAGGGGTTACGGGACCGAGAACGTTGTTATCGGCACCGCCAGAACAGGCGGTCAGCCATGCCCCGAACCCGCCAACGCCAACAGCGGCAATGAAATGGCGCCGGGTCATTTCGGCGTGGTTGCCGAAGCGTGTCACCCGAGGTCGAGGCCCTGCATCTCGGCGATCTCGCCCTCTTGGGCGGAGATGATCGCTTCGGCTAGCGCTCGAACTTGAGGATCCGTTCCGTCGTTCATCACGGTTTTGGCCATTGCAATCGCTCCCTGGTGGTGGAGGATCATCATGTCGACGAACATCGCATCAAACTCAGCGCCGGTTGTCGCATCCAGAGCGGTCAAATCAGCGTCGCTCATCATGCCCTCGGCTGAATGGTCCATGCCTTCCATCGCGGTTGCCATTTCCTCTTGACCCCAATTGTCGAGCCAGCCGCGCATCTGGTCGATCTCGGGATCTTGCGCCCCTTGGATACGGGTGGCGAGGTCGAGGATGGCTGGATTGCTGCTGTTTTTGAGGGCCATGGTTGCCATCTCGACTGCCTGGGAGTGGTGCGGAATCATGCCCTGAGCGAAGCTGACATCGGCGTCATTCGACACAGCCCCAGCAGCAAGGGTGACGTCACTAGCGGACGGCTCGGTGGTTTCGCTACTGCCACAGGCTGCGGCGAAAAGACTTGCGGCGACGATAGTTGTGAGGACGAACAGGGACTTGCGCACGTGGTGCTCCAGGAGGGTTCCGGTTTGATGATCACCGGACATTACGACAATATGTCGTAGTTAGGGCATCACGTTGGAGTGATCTGCGTCACTCACCAATTCGTGCCGGGGGCCTTGGGCCGCCACTAAGAGTGGGTCCAACCCTCCAGACCATTGCGGTGTAGGTCACGACAAGGAGCGCGAATCCGGCGACAAACGAAGGATGGTAGAGACGGTCGTAACCCACGTCATTAAGGGTGAAGGCGATAACCGCCAACATGTCAGCGGCCGCAAGTATTGCGAGAGTGGCACGGACCCGCCGATGCCACGATGTGCGCCACATTGCGAGGCCCCCAAGCCAGAGGAACGGCACCAGCAACACGCCGGGGCCGCCGGCGAGCACCAGGTACGAAAACCCGCCGATGACGCGGATCGGGACCGTGATCCATCGTCTGGACGTCCGGGTCCGGATCGCAGCGACAAGTTCTTGCGCCACGCCGAAGACGGTGAACAGCCCGACGATGAAGAGGGTGCCCGACCAAGTGAAGTCCGGCTCCTCGGTAAGCAGGCGCATGAAACTCCGGGCGACGATGCCCAAGCCGAGCCCGGTGACGAGACCCAGACCGAGATGTGTCATCCAGGAGCGGCGCCGAATGGCTGAATTTCGCCCGTTCAGGGCCTGACGGCTCGCAAGCTGATCTGGTTCGAGATGGAAGGTGCGCATACCAAGACAGACGGTTCGACGGGGGCAAGCGGGTGACCGCAATTAAGAATGTTTAGGCGGTGGCTGGCGACTTCCGAGCAACGGTCGTCGCCGTTTCCCGCCGCGCAGAATCGATCAACCGAGCGAGAATTGCGATTCCAACGATGGCCCCGGCTGCAGTGACTACGATGCCGAGGCCGAAGGCAACGGGGTAGTCACCGTAGCTGTTCCGGCGGCCGACTTTAGCTTCGAGTGCACCGATCAAGGCAACCATGCCGACAAGCTGACTTGCCGCCAGCACCGCCACGCCAGGCCTGAGGTGTCGTGGAGCAGCGAGGGCGAACAGTATGCAGCTCAGCGCAAGCAAAGTGGCCCAAAGTGGCTGCGCCCAGGCAACTAATGAGCTCGCCACTGCGACGACGCCGACAACGAGCCCTGTCACGCGCAGCGTCTGGCGCTCAGTCGCGTGGGTGCAGGCCCAAAGCGCGGCAATGGTGAAGATGGCGGCGAGAAGGAGCGAGAGCGCGAACAGAAGATACGGCCGCTGCCAGCCGTCTCCGGCTTCCTCTGTGCTGATCTCCCAGATCCCGTAGACGCCTACGCCGACCCAGCCGAGCGTCGCTACAGCCAGGGTCCTCAGAATCGTGCTTTGCTTCATTTCTCCTCCTAGGTCAAGTAAAGAGGTAGACGGATGGCGGCGTCCACGCGGGTGACATAACCAGGTGACCCTGTTGAGGTTCCTGCAGCAGCGGGGAAGTGGCAATCGGCCTGGGTCGGATTTCCGCCGGACAGCCAGACGATCACTTTTGGCGGATGCCGACCTGCGTGATCTTTCGTCCGTCGCGTGCCTCGACGGTCAGTCGATAGTCGCCGTGATCCACAACGTCGCCGACGTCGGGAACCTCGCCAGCCTTCGCCAACAGGAGCCCGGCAATGGTCACGGCGTCGTCGTGGTCGAAGGCGGGCTCGTCGAGTGCATCACGCAGCACGCTCAACGGTGCCTCGCCGAGCACAGTGATCGAACCGTCGGCATGCCGTTCGATCAGATCATGGACCTCGTCGTCCATGATCTCGGCGATGACGTCATCCAGCGAGACGAATCCGACCGTTGCCCCGTACTCATCGATGACCAGAGCGGCGTGGGTGCTGCCGAGCTTGAACTGCTCGAGTAGATCATCAGCCGACATCGTGGCGGCAACGACGGGGAGCGGACGCGTGATATCGCGGATCGAGCTGAGCGTGTTGAGCCGGTTTGCTCGGATGAAGTCCTTGATGTGCAACATGCCAACGACGTGGTCGAGGTCGCCGTCGATCACCGGATAGCGACTCCGTTGCGAGCTACTGATCAGCGCCGCGACATCGTTGGTCGGGGCCGACACGTCGAGGGCAACGATGTTGCTTCGAGAAATCATCATCTCCTCGGCGGAGCGGTCATCGAGCTCGAAGATATTGCGGATCAGATCACGCTGGAGTTCGCCAAGTTGGCCGCTGTGCGCCGATTCGTCGGTGACGATCGCCAACTCGACGCTGGTGTGGAGAGACAACCGCTTGTCGGGTTCGGGAATGCGAAGCAACCGCATGAGTGCGAAGGCAATTGAGTTCAACACCGTGACCATCGGCTTAAACAGGGCGCTGAAGGCACGCATGATCGGATTGAGTCGGACGCTGACCGACTCGGGAGCTTGTAGGGCGAGTGCCTTCGGAATCATCTCGCCGAAGACCACGTGCATGTAGGTGATGGCGGAGAGCGCAATGATGAAGCCCACCGTGTGTGACGCCGTCTCGGAAACACCGAGATCTTCCAGCGGCTTGTAGAGCCAGTGAGCGACGGCAGGCTCGCCGTACATGCCGAGCCCGATCGAAGCGAGTGTGATACCCAGCTGGGCAACTGCGATGTAGCCGTCCTTGCCCGCATTGCGCTCGAACACCTCGACCAGCCACGTGGCGCCTCGGCTGCCGTTGTCCGCCAATGACTGGAGCCGGCTGAGCCGGGCACCCACCAGGGCGAACTCGGCGGCAACGAACAGACCGTTGACGATCACCAAAACAATGATCGCTATGATCGGGAAGGCGTATTCGCCGATCATCGTTCGTCACCATCCACTGCGAAGCTGACCCGCTCGATGGCGTTGCCGTCAACGACGTCGATGCGAACCACGAGATCATCGTCTCCGAGCGTGATCTTCTCACCGACGCTGGGCATGCGCGAGAGCTCGTGCCAGATCAGGCCACCGATCGTGTCGACGATGCCGGTTGGGAGCGAGAGATGGAATCGGTTATTGAGATCATCGAGCAGCACTTCGCCAGAAGCCGAGACACGGCCATCGGCCTCGACGATTGGATCCGGATCGACATCGAACTCGTCACGGACCTCGCCGAAGATCTCTTCGAGCGCATCTTCCAGCGTGACCATTCCGGCAACACCGCCGTACTCGTCGATCACGAGGGCGCAGTGTTGTTCACTCTCGTTGAGACGGCCCCAGAGTGCGGACACCGGCAGGGTCTCGGGCACTTCGAGCATCGGTCGGGCGATAGATGCGACGGTCGTTGACGGATCGTTCTCCGATCCGAGGTACAACCCACGAAGATTGACCACACCCGTCACGTCGTCGGTCGTACTTCCCCACACCGGGAAACGGCTGTACGGGCTCTCGATGACTTGATCGAGCGCCGCCCCGACTGAATCGTCGGCACTCACGCCGACCAGGCGTCGTCTCGGCGTCATGATCTCGCGAACGCTCCGCTGCTCGACGTTGAGCACACCGGCGACCATGTTGCGCTCGGCGACGTCGATGAGTCCGCCAGCAGCGCTTTCTTCGATGAGGGCGGCGAGTTCTTCTGGCGAGTGGACGTGGGTGTGGCTGTGTTCCGAGCTGAGGCCGAAACCTCGCATGATGGCAAACGCGGATCCGTTGAACACCTTCACGAGTGGTCGGAACAGCACTTGGCTGATCTGCATCGGTCGCAGGGTCGCTATAGCCAGGCGCTCCGGGTAGCGCAGTGCGGCGGTCTTGGGTAGGAGCTCGCCCAGGACAACTTGCAGCGAGGTGATGATCAGCAGCGTCACGATGACCGCAACGATTCGCGCCGCCGAGCCGAAGAGGTCTTCGAACAATGGAGTCAGCCTCGCCTGACCGAACGCTCCCGCCACCAAGCTGCTGAGGGTGATCCCGACCTGACACGTGGCGACGTAGTTGTCGATCGAAACGGGATCACGGACGATGTCGAAGAGCTTGGCTGCAGAGCGATTGCCGTCTTGGCCCAGTGACTGGACTCGAGACTTGCGGCTACCGACCGTGGCGAACTCCGCCGCTACGTATAAGGCATTGAGCGCCAGCATTACGGTGATTGCGGCAACGGTGATGATCCCGCTCACGGGAGAATCACCCCTTGGTCGAATGCTCTCCAGTGACGGTCGATCAATTTCATTGGCTCGATCATACGGCGCTTCATTCCGTCACCTCGGATCTAGTTGGATTCGCGTGATGGCGTTGACGACCGCCAGACCGATCTAGCTGTTCTCGGTGGGCTACTGCTCGCACGTCGGTCTGTAGTCGATCGTGCGCGGTCCGAACTCGGCCCACTCAGCCTCGGTCAGGTTTCGGCCAGCTACCTCACAGGCGATTTCGGACCATGACGTCGTGTCGACCGGGAGCAGCAGGGCGTCGTGGATGCGGCCTTCATCATCCAGCAGAATCTCACGGCGACGAACCCACCGCTGTCGTCGTCCACCTGGGAGCAGAGAACAGCAGCGTACGAGCGCCTCACCGGTCAGGTGTCGCCGCTGCTGGTCGCCACCTAAGTCGCCCAGCCCAATTGTCACAGGTATCGGATACGTGTGACACTTCGGGCATGCCGCTGCCGCCCGACGACTACCGGCAAGCCGTGTCCCGATGACGTCGAACCGCGCAACTGTGCGACGCGCCACTCCCGGGGATCTACTCGCCTGCACCGACATCTGGCGGTCGACCGTCGACGACTCGCTCCCCCCAGCGACCGAGCCATATGGCTTGTATGGGCACGAACTCGACACTGGCACGCTGCTCATAGCCGAGATCGACAAACGGCCCGTCGGCTTCGGCGCCAGCACGACCCGTGGTGACCGTTGGTTCCTGGCTGACCTTTTCGTTAGCCCTGACATGCATGGGTTCGGGATCGGTGGTTTGCTCCTCGACGCGCTCATCGAAATCGATCAGCCGGGGTCTGTGCGGGCGACGATGGCGTCGTCCAATCTGCGGGCGCTAACGCTCTATACCAAGCTCGGCATGGCGCCCCAATGGCCATGTCTAGTCGTTTCCGTCGATCCGGCGGCGATCGATCTCGACGCCCTCGGCGCCGACGCAACCATGGTTGACATAGTCGATGCGTCCGAGCTCCTCGCGCTTGCCTCCGCCGCCGGGTACTCCCTTGATCAGGCCGACATCTCTTATTGGCAACGGGAGGTAGCGGTAGACCTGTTGCTCATTCGCGCCTCCGACGGCACGGCCGTTGGCGGCGCGGTCGTCCGTTGGTCGACGCCGTTCTCGGTCTCCGACCCGACGGCAATTAGCGTCGGCCCACTCTTCGCTCTGCAGGCCGACGACATGCGCTCCGTAGTCGCCGCAACTCTTGCGACCATCAGGGAGCGCTCAGCGCGCCGAATCTCGCGACTCTTCGTTCCTGGGCCCAACCCTGTGTTGTCGCTTCTCCTCGACGCCGGAGCCATGATTGCCGATTTCGACCTGTTCTCGGCCTCCAACGGCGACATCATCGACCCGTTGCGAAACTTCCCCAGTCACGACCTCCTGTGAGCGA
>JBBKWJ010000184.1:0-3332 GCA_037968895.1 Acidimicrobiales bacterium | reverse complement strand
ATACTCGGTGAGAATGCCCTGGGGCCAAGAGATCATGGTGTTCGAGCAGAACACCGGCGCTCGAAGCCTGTTCACGGTCGGCGCCGCAGTGGATGTGTCGTGGCGACCGGAGTTTGCATTCCTGCTTGATGCCAGTCAGGACGCCAACGCCGGGATCGAGGACGACTAGTGGACACCGTTGATGCGCCGGCCCTGCCCGGCCAGTAGGTGCCCCGACGAAAGCTCACTGGATACTGGTTGATCTTGCCTGGCGCGCTGTGGCTTGGCTTGTTCTTCGTCGTCCCTTTCTACTCACTCATCGCGACCAGCCTCTATGACCCGAACGGTTCGGTGCTCACCGGCTACAACATGACCTGGCACGTGTCGAATTTCGTCGACGCGATCAGCGAGTACAAGAGTCAGTTGTGGCGGTCTTTTTGGTACGCCGGACTTGCCACCGCGTTCTGCCTAGTCATTGGGTACGTTCTCGCCTACGCCATCGCGTTCAAGGCCGGGCGCTGGAAGAACCTGATGCTGGTGCTGGTCATCGCCCCGTTCTTCACCAGTTTCTTGCTGCGTACCTTGTCGTGGAAACTCATCTTGGCTGATGACGGATTCGTGGTGGACGCATTGCAAACGATCCACTTGCTCGGCCCCGACGACCGACTTCTGGCCACGCCGTTCGCCGTGATCGCAGGTCTGACCTACAACTTCCTGCCCTTCATGGTGCTCCCGCTGTACGCGAGCTTGGAGAAGATCGACATACGGCTCATCGAAGCGTCGGGCGACCTGTACGCCTCGCCTTTACGCGGCTTCTTCAAGGTGACTCTGCCGCTGTCGCTTCCCGGTGTGGTGGCGGGGACCTTGTTGACCTTCATCCCTGCGGCGGGCGACTACGTCAACGCTCAACTGCTTGGCAGTCCGAACACTCGGATGGTCGGCAATGTCATCCAGAGCCTGTTCACCACGCAGGGTGACTATGCCGCGGCGGGCGCCCTGTCGGTAAGCCTGATGGTGATCATCGTCGGAGCCGTTCTGCTGTACGTCCGCACCGCCGGAACCGAGGAGTTGGTATGACACCGTTGTGGCGCGCGAAGCGATGGATGGGGGAGCACCTCATCATGGGCCTCGGGTTGTTGGTCTTGGCCTACACCTTCGTTCCGATTGCGGTTGTGGTGCTGATGAGCTTCAACGACAGCAGTAAGTCGCGCAACGTGTACAAGTTCCAAGAGTTCACGTTCGCGAATTGGCTGCACCCGTTCAAACCCAACGGCATGGGCGATGCCGTGCTGCTCAGTATCGAGATCGCCTTCGTGGCCACCCTTGTCGCGACCATCCTGGGCACGCTCGCGGCCTTCGCGATGGTGCGGCACCGTTTTGTTGGGCGAAAGGCCGCGAACCTGATCGTCTTCTTGCCAATGGCTTCGCCCGAGATCGTGATGGGCTCGTCGCTGCTGGCACTGTTCGTGTCATCTGGCTTCGGCGGCAAACTGGGTTTCGTGACGATTCTCATCGCGCACATCATGTTCTGTCTGTCGTTCGTCATCGTCACGGTCAAGGCCAGACTCAGCGGCCTCGACGACAACCTCGAGCAAGCCGCGATGGACCTCTACGCCGATGAGATGCAGACTTTCTGGCGGGTCACATTCCCGTTGGTTTTGCCGGGCATCGTCGCCGCCGCGCTGTTGAGCTTCTCGTTGTCCTTCGACGACTTCATCATCACGAACCTCAACGCCGGTCAGTCGGTGACGTTCCCCATGTTCGTCTTCGGGGCCAACCAGCGCGGCGTGCCGATGCAAGTCAACGTGATCGGCACGGCGATGTTCGTCATCGCAATTGCGATCGTGTTGGCCGGCGAGTTCGGCCGACGCCGACGCACCAAGGTGCTCGCCAACTAGCGGATCCATGGCCAGCGGTGAATACGCAACATCATTATCGTGAATGACGTTGCAGATCCACCGTTCGAACTCCGCCACTCGGTTCTCCTCGGCCGCCCACTCAGAGGCGGTTCTGCGCCTCTGTCAACACGGAGCGCAGGATCTGCTCGATCTCGTCGAAGTCGCTCTGACCGGCGATCAATGGCGGCGACAGCTGGATCACCGGATCGCCCCGGTCATCGGCTCGGCAGTACAGGCCGTTGTCGAACAGAGCGCGGGAGAGGAAGCCGCGCAGCAATGCCTCGGACTCCGCATCGTTGAACGTGGCCTTGGTCTTCTGGTCCTTGACAAGCTCGATGCCGTAGAAGAATCCATCACCACGCACGTCGCCCACGATGTCGAGGTCAAGCAACTTTTCCAGAGTGCTGCGGAACGCTCCGGCGTTAGCGCGAACGTGGCCGTTGAGGTCCTCGCGTTCGAAGATGTCCAGGTTTGC
The DNA here is from genome assembly GCA_037968895.1 of Acidimicrobiales bacterium. Taxonomy (GTDB): domain Bacteria; phylum Actinomycetota; class Acidimicrobiia; order Acidimicrobiales; family SZUA-35; genus JBBKWJ01. The sequence continues at coordinate 980 of JBBKWJ010000184.1, read as the reverse complement.
CATGCCGACCGCGGCAGACACGGGGTGCCCACCGAAGGTGTACCCGTGGGAGAAGCTCGTCGAGCCCTGCAAGAACGGCTCCATGACCTTTTCCGAGGCGATCATTGCGCCGAGCGGTGAGTAGCCCGAGGTGATGCCCTTGGCGCAGGTGATCATGTCCGGTTCGTAGCCGAATCGAGTCGCTCCGAACATTTCTCCCAGCCGGCCGAATGCACAGATGACTTCGTCGGACACGAATAAGACATCGTGGCGGTCGCAGATCTCGCGCACCTTCTGGAAGTAGCCGGCCGGGGGAGGGAAGCAGCCACCGGCGTTCTGCACGGGCTCGAGGAAGACTGCGGCGACGGTGTCGGGACCCTCGTTGATGATGGCCTGTTCGATCTCGTTTGCCGCCCAGGTCGAGAATGCGTCCTCGTCATTCTCGGGACCTGTATACCCGGACTCGGCGGCGCGATACGCGTTGGTGTTGGCAACGTGCACCGTGCTCGGCACGAGTGGCTCGAAGTTCTCCTTGAGTGCCGGAATGCCGGTGATCGACAGGGCGCCGTGCGTGGTGCCGTGGTAGGCAATCTTGCGGCTGATCACCTTGGTCTTGGTTGGCTTGCCCTTGAGCCGGAAGTACTGCTTGGCAGCCTTCCAGGCCGTCTCGACTGCCTCGCCTCCACCGGTGGTGAAGAAGACGCGGTTCAGCTCGCCGGGAGCGTAGTTGGCAATGCGCTCGGCGAGGTCGATTGCCATCGGGTGGGCGAACGTCCAGATGGGGAAGAACGCAAGTTCGCGCGACTGCTTGGCCGCCGCCTCGGCGAGTTCTTCTCGCCCGTGCCCGGCCTGAACGACGAACAGCCCGGCGAGCGCGTCGATGTAACGCTTGCCCTTCACGTCCCAGATGTGCAGACCCTCGCCGCGCACGATGACGGGGATGTCGTTCTGCTCGTACATCCCGTGGCGAGAGAAGTGCATCCACAGGTGATCTTTTGCGG
>JBBKWJ010000183.1:0-55326 GCA_037968895.1 Acidimicrobiales bacterium | reverse complement strand
CACCTTCGTAATCGCAGCCGTCAACGTGGTCTTACCATGATCAATATGACCCATGGTCCCCACATTCACGTGGGGCTTATTCCGCTCAAACTTTGCTTTCGCCATCGTGGCTTCTCCTTAAAATCTTCCGGAACGAGCTGTTCTCGGGTTACAACTACTTTTTCTCACTCGCCCCGGATGCGGCGCACGATTTCTTCCTGCACGTTGCCGGGAGTCTTCTGGTAACTATCGAACTGCATGGAGAAGGTTGCTCGGCCCTTGGTCTTCGAGCGGAGATCGGTTGAGTAACCGAACATCTCCGAAAGAGGAACCTGAGCCGTAACGACCTTGTTGAGCCCTCGGGCCTCAGTCTGTCCGACGCGTCCGCGACGGGAGTTGAGGTCACCGATGACATCACCCATGTGGTCTTCTGGGGTAACAACCTCGACGGCCATGACTGGCTCGAGGAGGACGGGCTTCGCTTTACGCGCAACCTGCTTGAACGCCATGTTGCCAGCGATCTTGAACGCCATTTCTGACGAGTCGACGTCGTGGTATTTGCCGTCGAGAAGTGTGACTCGTACGTCAACCATTGGGTAGCCGGCGAGCACACCAGCGGTGAGCGCATCTCGGGCACCTGCGTCGACCGAAGGAATGTATTCCTTCGGAATACGACCACCGGTGATCTTGTCGACAAACTCGTAACCGCCACCGGGACCGCTTGGTTCCATCATGATGGTTACTTCGGCGTATTGGCCAGAGCCACCCGTTTGCTTCTTGTGGGTGTAGCTGTCCTTCTCGACCGTCTCGGTGATCGTCTCACGGTACGCAACCTGCGGCTTGCCGACGGTTGCGTCGACACTGAACTCGCGAAGCATGCGGTCGACGAGCACCTCGAGGTGGAGCTCGCCCATACCGGCGATGATGGTTTGGCCAGTGTCTTCGTCGGTCTTGACCGTGAAGGTTGGGTCTTCTTCTGACAGCGACATGAGGGCCTTGGCCATCTTGTCTTGGTCGGCCTTGGTCTTTGGCTCGACAGCGACGTCGATCACTGGGTCTGGGAAGTCGAGGGACTCGAGGATGATCGCGTTCTTGTCGTCGGTGAGGGTGTCACCGGTTCGAACGTTCTTCATGCCAATCGCGGCCATGATGTCGCCAGTCATAGCGATGTCACGGTCTTGCTGCTTGTCGGCGTGCATCTCGAGAAGACGACCGAGGCGTTCCTTGTTACCCGTGCGGGTGTTGAGGACCTGGTCGCCCTTGGAGAGCGTGCCGGAGTAGACCCGGAAGTAGGCAAGCTTGCCAACCTGTGGGGCCGACATGATCTTGAAGGCCAAAGCCGAGAATGACTCGTCGTCGCGTGGCTCGCGGGTCGCTGGGTTTTCGCCCTTGTAGGTGACGCCCTCAACCGGAGGGAGATCGACCGGCGACGGAAGGTAGGCGATGACTGCGTCAAGCAACGGCTGAACGCCCTTGTTCTTGAATGCGGTTCCGCACAATATCGGCACAAGCTTGTTTGCGATGGTCGCCTTGCGCAGCGCCTTCTTGAGATCAGCGACGGGGATCTCTTCGCCTTCAAGGTAGGCCATCATGAGATCGTCGTCTGTATTGGCGACGGCATCCATGAGCAGCTCACGGTACTTCGCCGCGATCTCGGTGTATTCGGCGGGGATCTCGACAGTTTCGTAAGTTGCACCGAGGTCGGTCTCATCTACCGATAGTGACCAAACCTTGGCGTTCATCTCAACCAGGTCAACGACGCCAGCGAAATCGGCTTCGATGCCGATGGGAAGCTGGACGACTGCAACCTTGTCGGTCAGGCGCTCCTGGATCGTGTCGAGGCAGAAGTAGAAGTCGGCGCCTGTGCGGTCAAGCTTGTTGATAAAGCACATGCGGGGGACCTTGTAGCGGTCGGCCTGACGCCACACCGTTTCGGTCTGGGGCTCAACGCCAGCCACTCCGTCGAACACCGCGACGGTGCCGTCGAGCACGCGAAGCGAACGCTCGACCTCGACAGTGAAGTCGACGTGACCAGGAGTATCGATGATGTTGATGCGGTGACCGTCCCACTCACAAGTGGTCGCAGCAGAGGTGATCGTGATGCCACGCTCCTGCTCCTGCTCCATCCAGTCCATGGTGGCGCCGCCATCGTGAACTTCACCGATTTTGTAGTTCTTACCGGTGTAGAAAAGGATGCGCTCGGTAGTGGTGGTCTTGCCAGCATCAATGTGAGCCATGATGCCGATATTTCGGTATTTGTCTAGGGGGAAGAGTCGCGCAGACATGTCAGTCCTCAAACTGGGATTTCAGCGTTGCAGTACGTGTTAAGAAGTGGAAAGCCCACCGACCCCGGGCCACGCTGGCCAAAAGGCGAACGTGGCGGTGAGCGTCGGTGGGAAAAGAGCTCGCTACCAGCGGTAGTGAGCGAAGGCCTTGTTTGACTCGGCCATCTTATGGAGGTCTTCACGCTTCTTCGCGGAAGCGCCGATGCCGTTTGAGGCATCGAGGATCTCGTTGGCCAAACGCTCGGCCATGGTGCGCTCACGTCGTGAACGGGAGTGGGTGACAACCCAACGAACGGCGAGGGTGGTGGCCCGGCGGGGACGAACCTCGACGGGGACCTGGTAGGTGGCGCCACCGACACGGCGCGAGCGGACCTCAAGCTGTGGCTTGGTGTTATCGATTGCCCGCTTCAGGGTTGCGACAGGATCGCCACCCGTCTTTTCGCCGACAACTTCGAGCGCACCGTAGACGATACGTTCGGCCGTGGTCTTCTTGCCATCAAGCAAGACCCGGTTGACGATCTGGGTGACGAGAACTGATTGGTATACCGGATCTGGTTCGAGATCTCGGCGGGGGGCTGGACCCTTACGTGGCATGCTTCTTAACCCTTCTTCACGCCGTAGCGGCTTCGTGCCTGCTTGCGCTCACGCACACCGGCGGTATCGAGAGTGCCCCGGATGACCTTGTAACGGACACCAGGAAGGTCCTTCACACGACCACCGCGAACAAGCACGATGGAGTGCTCCTGGAGGTTGTGACCCTCGCCAGGAATGTAGGCCGTGACCTCGATGCCGCTCGTCAGACGCACACGGGCGACCTTACGAAGGGCCGAGTTCGGCTTCTTGGGCGTAGCGGTATAGACGCGGGTGCAAACACCGCGACGCTGGGGAGAACCGACGAGTGCCGGGGTCTTCCCCTTCTTCGGCTTGGACTGACGGCCCTTGCGGACCAACTGCTGCATTGTGGGCACGAGAAAACCTTCTAAGTGCTGGAGCTTGAGAACACGAGCCGACCGGCGCGCATACCAGCCTGCAAGCCTACGGCCGCACCCGTTGGATCACAACGACGCGGCGGGGCTTACCACAATCCACGGCCAAGGGTCATGCATAGTGGGACGATTCCTAGCACCAGAATGGTGAGCGGAATGCCGAGTCTGAGGTAGTCGGTAGGCCGGTAGCGGCCAGGTGCGAAGACCATAGTATTTGTCTGATACCCAATTGGCGACAAGAACGACGCGGAAGCCGCGATGGCAACGCCGAGGGCGAAAATCCGCTGGTTACCACCAACAGACTCGGCCACATTTAGCCCAACTGGGATCATGAGGGCGACGGCCCCTGCGTTCGTAATCATCTCGGTCAAGACGATCGTGACGAGAACGATTCCAAAGGCGGCGAACCAGATGCCCCCGCCGCCAAAAAGTTCTGCAACCTGAGTCCCAATCCTCGCCGCGAGGCCCGATTGTTCGACCGTCGCCCCTAGACCAATCGCAGCTGCGATCATGATTACGACATCAATATCGATCGCTTCTCTGGCCTGCCGGGGCGTCAAGACACCCGTGATCACCGTAGCTATCGCGCCAATCACGGCCGACTTCAGCACATCGACAATGCCAAACATAGGCAACAGGGCAACAACCGCGAGAACTAATATCGCTGTGAGGCCTTTTGTCTGGACCGACGGTGGAGGCTCACTTCTACGGTGGATAAGCAAGAAATCGCCCCTGCGTTTCCACCGTTCCCGAAACCCGGTGTCGGCGACGAGAAGTAACGAATCTCCGACCTGGAGACGCACCTCGCCAAGCTTGGCGTCGACAATTTGGTCGCCGCGATGGAGGCCGACAACTGCGGCCTGATAGCTACGACGAAAGTCTGCTTGTTTGATCGTGTGACCAACGAGCGGAGATGTCGCCCCGAGCACGGCTTCGAACCAAGCGTGCGAACGGTCCTCAAGGGCAACAACATGTTTCTCTTCAGCAAGTCGCAGGCCAGCGAGCCGGTCAAGGTCGACGACATTGGTGACCTGACCGGCGAACGTCAACTCGTCTTCGGCGTGAAGCACGAAGTCCGGACTCACTGGCGCCACAATTTCTGAGCCCCGTTGCACACCGGCCAGAAATACTGACGGCAAGTTGCGAAGTCCGCCCTGGGCGATGCTGACCCCGTCGAGCGCTCCCCCAGGCTCGACAACGAGTGACACGGTGAAGGGGCTGACGACACTTCCATCGTCGATGCCGCCGCGATCGGGCATCAGGCGAGGACCGACAGCCACAATCACTACGAGCGCCGCAGCCGCAACAAGCGTGCCGATTCGTGCCGGCTCAAAGAAGCCGAATGGCTCGCCTCCCTCAGCGTCAATCAAACCGGAGGCGATGAGGTTAGTCGACGTTCCGATTACGGTGACCATGCCGCCAACAATCGTTGCGTACGACAGCGGAATCAGTATTTTCGAGGCCGCGACGCCCCGACGGTCGGCCCAACGGCGAACCGGCGAGATCAGCATGGCCACAACTGGGGTATTGGCAACGACGGTCGAGAGCAGCGCCGTGCAAAGCCCGAGCCTGGCTACACCACTTCGAACAGTTGAGGCATCGAGCACGCGCCGCAACGGGGCCGACAGAGCGCCGGAGCGGTCAACGCCTCCGGCGACGACGTACAGCGCAGCAATGGTGATCGGAGCCCGGTTCGAGAACCCGCTAAATGTGGTCGCGGCATCGACGACACCAGTCAGGTAAAGGCCAAGAAGGGCCCCAACTACCGCAACGGTCGGCGAGGCGCGTCGAGCCAGGAGCGTTCCGATCATCGCAACGAGCGCGAAAATGACCAGAAGCTCGTCAGTGCTCAAGGGAGCACCCCACAGAATTCATCGCCCCCGACGAGACGCTGCGATTTCCCTGTCGTTTGCAACACCAACCCCTATCGGCCTGAGCCATCTCGAATCAACGACCTCAGAGGACGATGCCATGGCAGAATGACGCCGTGACCATCACCATCATGCACGTCAATGCGGCCGGAATAGTGAGCGACGTCGACCACCTCGATCAATTACGCGATGGCTGGCATTGGATCGACATCAGCGTCGACGCCGAGCGGCTGGCAGAGCCACCCGTGATCCTCAACTCGTTCCGCATCGATCCGATCGCGTTGCACGATGCATTCTTCGAAGTCGATGCGCCAAAATTCGACGACTTTGGCAACCACTTGGCCCTCGTCTTGCACGGGCTGCGCGATGGCGATCGGCTGTCCACCTACGAACTCGACTGCTTCATCATGCCAACCGATCTGATCACGGTCCATGGTGGTTCCTCACGAGCAATCGAGGCGCTTCAGGCCAGCATTCGCCAACACCCCGAACTCGCCTCGGGAGGAGCAGCTGAAGTGGCAGCACGACTCGCCGACGGCGTAACCCGGCGTCTCTTGGCCGTCGTCGACGCATTCGACGAACGAGCCGATGAGCTGGTCAACCGAGCGCTTGTCGCCGACCGCCAGTTGCTCCACGATGTCGCAGCCGTACGAGCCGATCTCGCGGCAATCCGGCGCATTGTGCTGCCCCAGCGCGAAGCGTTGGACCTCATCCGGTCCGCTGATTCCGAGCTGCTCAGTCGCGCTGCTCGCCGGCGCTTCTCCGATGTGTTCGACGTCGCGTCACGAACGGCCTACGGGCTTGATGCTGCTCGTTCATTGATGAGCGAGGCTGTCGACTCCTATCGAGGGGCTGAGGCTCGACTCGCAACTGAAGTGTCGCGGGTGCTCACGATCTACGCCGCAATCCTTCTTCCCCTCTCGCTTGTGGTCGGATTCTTCGGCATGAACCATGAGAACCTCCCCACAATCGGGCATAGCTGGGGATGGATTGCGGTAACCATCGCGATGGCCCTCATGGTCGCCCTTTCGCTCGGCGTCTTTGTCAGCCAGGGCTGGGTACGACGACCCTCCGGTCGGGCCGCAGGCGAGGCGCTTGGTCGGGGGCTGGCCGAGGCTGCCCGAGCACCCGCTCAAGTAGCGAGCGCCGTGTTCGCTATCTCTACGCTCCCGGTGAGCTCGGCGAAGTCGAGGCGGGATGAGAAGGCGAACGAGGAAAAGGCCGGCTAGGGCCCAACAGATCGGCGCCGCCAACTCCGATAGCCGCCGATACCGAAAGCCACGAGGGCACCAAGCGAGGCGACAGCAGCCACGGGCCCGACATACCTGGCGGCGCTCCTGTTGCTTGCGTCAAGAACGAGGTACGTCACGTAGAGGAGGTAGAACGCCATCAGCACGAACCCGTCCCGACGGGTCACCTCGAAACCATTCCAGAAGACTGGCAAGAGCACGACCGCAGCGAGAAGCATCACCGGAAGGTCGAGGCCGAGCGACGCACCGGTCACGCTCACCCCGGTCGGCGATACGAGCCCAGTCACGCCCAAAACGCAGAGCAGGTTGAACAGATTGGAGCCGATCACATTGCCGATAGCGATGTCGCGTTGACCCCGGACCGCAGCCATGATCGAGGTTGCGAGCTCGGGCAGAGAGGTGCCAACGGCGACAACAGTGAGCCCGATCACGAGGTCTGAGACGCCGAGCGCTGCTGCGATGTCAATCGCCGACGAAACCAACAGCTGCGACCCGACGATCAGGATGACGATCCCACCGACGACGTATCCAAGTTGCGCCACGATCGATTGGGAGGTCGCGGCGCCTTCAACTGCTTCGATCGCATCCTCGTACTGCTGCAGGACGGGTGCCGTTTCGCGACGAGAGGCCCGGACGAGCCAACCGGTGTATGCCAGGACCCCAGCGAAGAGAAAGGTGCCGTCGATCCGTCCAATGCGGTTGTCGAGCGCCATGACAAACACCGCGATGGTGACCCCGATGAGGATTGGCACGTCGATCTGTACGATTCGCTGCGACACGGCGAGGCCACCGACAGCGGCGGACGCGCCCAGAATGAGCAGGATGTTGACAATGTTGCTGCCGGCCACATTGCCAAAGGCAACATCAGTATTTCCTGCGATAGCGGCTCCAAGGCTCACCACCAGTTCGGGAGCGCTCGTCCCGAACGCCACGACGGTCAGACCAACGACGACGGGCTGTATGCCGAGTCGAGTCGCGATGGCCGCGGCTCCTCTAACGAGGAGCTCGGCCCCGATCACAAGACACACCACGCCAAGTACCAAAAGAATGGTTGTTGATGTTGTCACGAGGTAGCCGTTCTTCAAAGACCGCGATCAGGCGAACCGGCGAAAGCTATCACCTCACCGAGGTCCGCTAGGGCTCACCATGCGGGACCGAGATTACGCGAAGTTGGCTGGGCGTTTCTCTTCGATCGCGGCAACGCCCTCACGAACGTCTTCGCCCGCAAAGCCGAGCATCTCGAGCGCCACTGATGCATCGAATGCGGGTCCGGCTTGGCGGATCCAGCTGTTCAGCGAGAGCTTGGTCCATTGGATGGCTTGCTGAGCACCGTTGTTGAGCGTTCTGGCGACCTCGAAGGCCTTGTCGATCACCTGATCATCGTCGACACAGAGCGACACGAGACCCATTCGCTCGGCTTCTTCGCCTGTCATCGGTTCGCATGTCAGCAAGTAATATTTCGCTTTCGCCATTCCGATAAGGAGTGGCCAGATCGCGACCGCATGGTCGCCAGCAGCAACACCGAGCTTTGTATGGCCATCGATGAGCTTCGCCGATCGTCCGACCACCGAGATATCGGCCATAAGAGCGGTGGCGATACCGGCACCGACGGCTACCCGTTCGATGGCCGACACAATTGGCTTCGAGCAGTTGATCATGTTGTAGACGATGTCTCGAGCCTCACGGAGCGCCTGAGCCCGGAAGGCCGCGTCGTCCATGATGTCGTGGATCATCGCCATGTCGCCGCCGGCGGAGAAGGCGCCGTTGGCCCCGTGGATGACAACGACTCTGGTGTCTGGATCGTCGTCGACGGTTCGCCAGACGTGGGCAAGGTCGTGGTGCTTTTGAGCGTCGACCGCGTTGAGTTTGCCTGGCGTGTCGAGGATGATCCGCAAGATGCCAGGCTCTGGCATGTCGATCTTAAGTCCCGGGTATTGGTCGTATCTCTCCATGGCCGAACGCTAGACGTCGGGCGCGAGTGTGGCCAACACCGCTACTGAATTGAAGGCCGAGTGGGCGATGATCGCCATCCCGAGCCGGCCAGTCCTTTGCACGACAATGCCGAGGACAGCTCCAACGATGCCGATGACGACAAAGATGACAAGGGTTTCTCGCCAGGCAACATAGGTGTAGTGAGGGAGCACAAAGACAACGGTTGACCCAATCAACCCAATTGCGGCACCGAAGCGCTTTTCGATCGACCTCAATACCAGTCCCCGGAAGAACAGTTCTTCGGATACTGGAGCACCGACGACCACCATGAAGATGATTGCGTAGAACCAGGGCGAGTCTTGGTTGTCAGTAACGATCGAGGTGTTGGAGACGTCGTCACTTTCCTGCACCCCGAGAGCGGTAGAGACGAGGGCCCCGCTTGTGGCCGCAGCAATCAGAATTCCAATCGCAACCAGCGGGCCGAGGAATAGGTCACGGCCCTTGAAGCGCAGGCCGAAGTCTCGAACGACCCCGTTTCCCTTCCACCAGGCGACAAAGACCGGCCATCCACCTTGGGCCAGCTGTTGGCTTAGTCCGGCGAATGTCGCGACCGCGGCGCTCTCGGCCACGAGCGTCTCGTCCGCTCCAAACAGCAGGGCGCCGATAACGAGCCCAATCGTGGCGACGATCAGAATGACGGGGACACCGAGGGCGATGTCGGGCATTCCCCACCTGGGTTCGGGCAGATCAGACTCGACCCCTTCCTGGCCGCGTCCTTTCCCGCCTGAATCGCCGGTCGCCTGCACCATCATCGGCGGGTGCCGCGGCGGGGGAAACGGCCCGCCGATCTGGTAAGCCCGGTCGTCGGGGACTGTCACCGGTCGCCTTTAAGAATGGCGGCCAGGTCGACCATGGTTGAGAACGCATGACCAGACACAAAATCGTCGACATGGGGAAGGGCGGCCGCCATTCCCGCGGCCAACGGCTCGTAGCCGGGTGATGCACGCAACGGGTTGACCCAGATAAGTCGATGGGTGACTCGATGGAGGCGCTCCATCTGTTCGCCGAGCAACGCGGCGTCGCCGCGATCCCAACCGTCGGAAAGTACAACGACGACAGCGCCGCGAGCCATTCCCCGGATTCCCCAGCGGTCGTTGAACTCCTGCATCACGTCGCCGAGGCGGGTACCCCCCGACCAGTCCTCGATGTGCGGAGTGGCAGCCCGGAGCGCAGCATCAGGGTCTCGATTAGAGAGCTCTCGCGTGACCCGCGTGAGACGAGTACCGAAGGCGAAGGCCTCCACGCGGTTTCGGGCCACAACAGCAGCATGCACAAACCGGATGAGAGCGCGGGAGTAGCTCTCCATCGAGCCAGAGACATCGAGTAGCAGCACAAGCCGCCGTGGCTTATCCGCCGGGTTGGTAAATGCCCGTTGCATCGGTTCGCCGTGGTTCTTGAGTGCCAACTGGACAGTTCGGCGCAGATCGGGGTGCTGGCCCCGCCTGCCCGCGGCCACCTGACGTCGGCTTCGCCTGGTGTATGTCGAGAATTGCAGGGTCGACATGAGCCGAGTGAGTTCGTCAAGCTCTTCGTCAGTGCATTCAGAGAAGTCTTTTTCGGTCAGGATCTCAAGCCGAGAGAAACGAACGGCCTGGATATCGCCGTCGTCTTCTTGATCGTCGCCTTCGCCGTCGTCATCGTCATCGGCAATGTCGAGGCCAAGCTCGACCGTCGGTGGTGGACCTTCGATGATGAACGATCCGACGCGGCGCGATTTCCAGAAGGCGTCGAATGCCGAGTCGAAGACCGCGATGTCTTCCGGGTTTTGCACCAGCGTGGCTCGTCCAGCCCAATAGACAGATGATTCCGCGTCAACACCGACTTGCCCTAGGGCACCGACGAAGTTGATCGTTGCGCTTGCTGGCACCTTGAGGCCGGCGCCGCGAAGGACGCGACCGAACCCGACGCCCATGCGTTCGGCGGTCGACGAGCCGGGAGAAGACACTGCTAGCGTTTTTCCGCTCTGGCCATCGCCGCTTTAACGACAGAATGCACGCCTAGGTCGGTGACGCGTCCTTGGTCTTCGCGGTATTTCAAGACCGAGCCAAGCGTTGTTCGCACTGCTTCGTCGTTCAATTCAGTTTGTCCGAGAGCGGCGAGCGAATTCGCCCAGTCGATGGTTTCAGCGACGCCGGGGGGCTTATAGAGCCCAAGGTCTCGGAACTTCTCGGTGGCGGCCGCAACTTGGCGAGCCAGTGTTTCGCTGACTTGAGGAGCCCGCATCTTAACGATCTCGACCTCACGGTCGAAGTCAGGGTGCTCAACCCAGTGATAGAGGCAGCGGCGCTTCAGAGCGTCGTGCACGTCACGGGTTCGGTTGGAGGTCAGTACCACTAGCGGTGGGGTTTCAGCCCTGATGGTCCCAAGCTCGGGCACCGTGATCGTGAAGTCAGACAACGCCTCAAGAAGGAACGCCTCAAACTCGTCATCGGCCCGATCGACCTCATCGATTAGCAGTACTGGCGGTCCAGTCTCGCTCGGCGACAACGCCTCGAGCAGAGGTCGCCGAATAAGGAAGCGAGGGTCGTAGAGCTCGGCCTCAAGCTCGGCCTGTCCCTTTTCGGTCGCAACGCCGGTTGCTTCCGCGGTTCTCAGATGAAGCAACTGGCGGGTGTAGTCCCACTCGTATACGGCCTGCGAGCTGTCGATACCTTCGTAACACTGAAGCCGGATGAACGGCCCACCGAGCCATCGAGACAGCACTTTGGCCACCTCAGTCTTACCGACACCAGCCTCGCCTTCGAGAAACAGCGGCCGGCGAAGTGTGATCGCGAGGAAGATCGAAGTGGCAAGGCCGACATCGGGCAGGTAGTCATTGGCTCGAAGTCCAGCAACGACGTCGTCAACGGAGGTGGGGAGAGTCACAGGTATGCAGGCTAGACCCATCACTCGTCGAGTCACCGAATCGGCGCTGCCACGTTCGGCGGCCTCTACCAAAACCCGGTCCCACCAACGAACACTTTGGTGTCAGACACCGAAGTGTTCGTTTCGCAGTTGGGATTGGAAACCGAGCGTCGCACGGCGGCTAGCCGAAGAGGTCGCTCGCCGCTCCACTCGCGGGCGCAGCATCGACATCTACATCGCTGTTGAGCGCACCACCGAACTTGTTGATCCCAAGCCGCTCTCGAAAGTCGAACGAGTAGCCGAGTACCCCGTCGTCTAAGGCGATGCCCGTGCCGTCGGCGACTCGCACCAGACCGTTGAAGATCGCAATTGTCGCGGCTGCTTCGACGAGGGCCTCTTCACCAAGTGCAGCCACGATGGCGCGCCGCGCCTCGTCAGCATCGCCTTCTCCGAGTTCGACTGCGCTCACATACCGAAGCAGTAGGCCGCCAGCAGGGACACCACAATCGTCGTGGCACTCAGGATCGAGGGCGCCGTCAACATCAACCGTTAGTCCGTTTGCTTGGCCACTCGCACGGAGCAGCGTGGCGTGGGAACTCGTTCAATAGAAGCACTCGTTCACGACGGTCGTGCGCGCTGCAATAAGTTCGGTTTGTGGTCTCGACAGAGGTCGGTCCCAGGAGAAGTCGTTGAATCCTGCGCCGTGGCTGTAGCAGGTGTCGACGAGTGCTCGCCACGCCTTGTCGGTCACCGGCACGAGGGAAAGCGCCCGGCTCACGTTTGCCCGAGTCGGAGCCACAGTCTGGGAAACCCACGCCCCGACTTCACCAACAGTGTCAGGTCGATGGCGAGCCGGCTCGCCTTGGACCGGTTCAGGAAGGTCAGTCAGCGGACGTCCCATCGCGACATCAAATCGATCGAGCGACCGACTAGTCGCGGTCACCCCGACGAGTTCGGTATAGCGTTCCTCGCCGATCACCGAGATTGCCTCGTTTGCCCACGGCTGCGTCAGTCGCCCTGGGTCGGTCGCGACACGGTGTACGACCTCAACCTCTATTGCTTGCAGGTGAGCCGATGCTCCATGAGAACCGGACACTGCGGCCGGAGACAGTGCTGCCTTTCTCGCTGCGTCAAGCGGATCAAACTGCGCCTTTCTCGCTTCACGCCAGGCATCAACTCGCTCGATTCCTGTCAGCCAGTCACCCGCTCGTGCGAGTGAATGGATCGTCGTTGCATATCGTTCGGCGACCGTCTCCATGAGTTGGACGCTACTGGCCCCTGGAGATTCGAGCTAGTCGTTGCTAGCTCAAGTCATCGAAGAGGCTTGGCGTCACTGCGGTTGAGCCCTCGATGAGGAGCATCTTCCGTTTAGTTTCGATGCCACCATTGGCCGAGAAGCCGACGAGGGAATGATTCGCCCCAACCACCCGATGGCAGGGAACGATGATGGGGATCGGGTTGGCGCCAAGGGCTTGGCCAACTGCTTGAGCCGCCCCTGGTTGCCCTATTCGTTTAGCTACTTCGCCGTATGTCAGCACCTCGCCAGGCGGGATCGCTCGAGTCACCTCGTATACCGACCGACACAGCGAGCTTACCGCTCCGACATCAACGGGGATCGCCGCGAGGTCGGGGCGTTTCCCATCCATCAGTTCCCTAATCTTGTTGACCGCCTCGAGCGCAAACCCGTCCGGCTCAGCCCTGGTTGCCAACGGCACCAACCGCTTGAGCCGTGTGATCGTCGCGTCGTCGTCAACCTCAGGAATCTGGACACCAACAACGGCCGTCTCGTGCCACGCCAGCCCGCAGCGACCGATCGCGGTATCGAAGAGCGCAAGGCGAGTCGTGGCCATGCCCAACCATAGGCGATCTGAGTAAGTAGATTCTGCAAATGGATGTGTCCTTGTTCGATGCCGTTGGCGACAATCTTCGAAGCCTGCTGCCCGCCGACCTCAGCGAATGCCACATGCGATCCCACCGTCGGGGAATCAAGGTCTGGTTTGGCCCCGAGTCTGGCAACAAGGACCACTACGAGTCGCAGGTGATTGCTCGCCGTCACGTCGACGAGGTCGAGGGCTTGGCGTTGGAGACCGGCTTCCATGCCGAACAGCCAGCGCAAGATCGAAATGAGGCGACGCTTGCATTGCTCATGGCTGCGGAGAGTGTGTGGCGAGACACGCTGGGCCCCGAGGCCAGCGGCGGACCCTTCTACGGTCGACCACAGGACTGGCGCCGGCTATCTGACGTGTGGATCGAACCAGATCTGGAAGACCCGGAACTTGCCTTTGAACTCGCCTCGCGCTTGGCCGACTACATCATGGTGGTCGAGCCACTGCTCGCCAATCGGACCGACTAATTACTTCTTATTCTTGAGGTGTGACTGCTCAAGCACGTCGGCGGCCTGAAGGAAATCGTCGGCATCAATTGTGCTCACCGTCGCCTTGTCGAGCAGATGCACATTCTCGCTCTCAGATAGCCGCAGCGCCTGACGGTTAATGGCTTGCTCAAAGAGCGTGCGTGAGTAACGCGCGTTGCCGAAGCCATCGTTTCTAGTGGCCAGGAGCAGGATGCGGCGAAGCGCACGTTCCGCCCCTTCGCCGATGATGTAGTCGGCGTCAGCTGCCATCCGTTTCGTGATCTCGATGAGCTCGTCAGTTTCGTAGTCGGGGAACGGAATCTCACGAGCGAACCTTGAACGAAGGCCGGGATTCGAGTTGAGAAACTGGTGCATCAGCTCTGGGTAGCCGGCGACGATAACTACAAGCCGGGAACGATGATCTTCCATCCGTTTCAGCAGGGTCTCTACTGATTCTGAGCCGAAGTCGTTTCCGCCGAGCGCGTTGGCGGGAGCGAGGGCATACGCCTCGTCGATGAACAGCACGCCGTCGAGGGCACGCCTCACCGCTCGATTGGTCTTGACTGCGGTATGTCCTACGTATTGGCCAACAAGGTCGGCTCGATCGACCTCGACGAGGTGACCCTTCTTGAGAAGCCCAATCGAGCCGTACATTTCGGCGATGAGGCGGGCGATAGTTGTCTTTCCCGTCCCCGGGTTGCCGAGAAACACGAGATGCTGGCTCGTCGATACGTCAGAAAGACCGTGTTCTTGGCGACGACTTTGGATCTGTAGAAACGCGATCAGCGAACGGATTTGCTCCTTGACCGAGTCAAGACCAACAAGGGCATCGAGATCGGCCTGGATCTCTTCGAGGGCACGAGGAGGCGCAGTCCTGCTCATCTGAGATGGCAGATTGACTGGGGTCTTCTCGAGCCCCTTTTCTGCAGTTCGGCGAACTTGGTCAGTCGCCTCTCGCAGCATTTTTCCCAAATCACCAGGACCACGTGCCATTCTGCGAGGCTATCCCCCCAGTGGTCCAAGGCGGGGCAAGGGTGTGAAAGGGCAGCAAAGGGAGGCGGCGCACAGGCGCTGGAGCCACGACCTACGCTCAAGGCCACGATGCACGTTGTACTTGTTCACCCGCAAATCGCCGCCAATACCGGCAACATCATCAGGCTGTGTGCCAATACCGGCGCGATGCTTCACCTCGTGGAACCGCTCGGGTTTGCGCTAGACGACAAGCTGCTGAAACGTGCGGGGCTCGACTATCACGAACATGCGGCTGTCGAGGTCCATGCCGATTGGGCTGAGCTGCAATCTCACATCGACGGTCGGCGCTTTGGGTTCACTTCAGAGGCCACAACGCGGTACGACCAGATCGCCTACAACGACGATGATTGGCTGATCTTCGGCGCCGAACAACCGGGCCTGCCCCGTTCAGTCAGGGCCGAACTCGGTCCCGACTCGATGGTTACCATTCCAATGCGCCCCCAGAACCGAAGCCTCAACCTTGCAAACGCCGTTGCTTTGGTCGTGTACGAGGCTTGGCGGCAGGCCGACTTTGTCGGGGCCACCGAACCCCAAGATCGCGCTGCCGGACTCACATCTGAGACCCCGGGCGGCCAGCCTTTCGACCGCTAGCGCCGCAAGTGCTATTCAGAACCGCTCAGTTATTCAGAACCGCGCAGGGCGGAGATCGGCTCAAGGTTTGAGGCCTTCCACGCCGGGTACGTGCCAGCAACGAGCCCAATCACGGTGCCAAGAATCGGTGCAACAAGTGGCAGCAATGGATTAAGCACCGGTGTCCAGTCTCGCGTTGCCGATACGGCGACCGTTGTCAGGATTCCAAGGCTCGTGCCGATCAACCCGGCAATAGTGCCAAGTGCCGCTGACTCGGTGAGAAACTGGGTGGCGATATGGCGTCTGGTGGCACCAAGGGCACGCCGGAGGCCAATCTCGGTGGTTCGCTCAAGCACGGAAACCAGCGTGACGTTCGCGATTCCGATGGCACCAACGATGAGCGAGATCCCGCCGAGAACCAAGAACAATGAATTGACATCACTTCTGACACTACTCTGTGCTCTGGTAGGCGACGGCGGTACTTGCACCCTGAGCGACTCCGGATTGTTCGGCGCCAGGGCGATAGCGGCTTGCGAACCAATCAACTCAGCGGCGCCGACATTGACATCGACCAGCACCTCGCTAGGCGCCTTCAACCCGAACCGGTCGCGGGCAACACCATTGGGGATGATCACTGCGTTGAGCAAGGCCGAGTCGCGCTGTACGTTCTCGAGAATCCCGATCACGACCAATGCCTCGTCGCCTATGAAGATGGCGGGTGCATTACCTGTCTGCGTGATGTTCAACCGGTTGGCCGCGCCAGGACCGAGTACCGCGACAGGATCACTTCGTTCGTCGTGGCCAGAGTCGAAGAAGCGACCAGTTCGGATCTCGGCCCGAGTCGCATCGAAAAGCCCGGCTGAAGCGGCGATAACCGGAATCTGAAACTCGTTCTGGCCGAGCGGGTCATTCACCGGCACTGACCGCACGAATTGTCCGCCGGTCTCAACATCTGAAGTAGTGCCCGCCGCGACAACTCCGTTCAGGCGAGTCAAGCGATCTTCTGCATCGAACGGAATTGCGCTGACTTGGTTTTCTCGACCTTGGTTTTGGGTCTCTGGCTTGATCACGACTTGGGTTGCCGTCAACTCATCAAATCGAGAAACGATCTGGTTTCCTGCGGTGCGAGCAAGTCCGAGCGTTGCTACCAACGCAGCAACGCCCAAGATCGTGCCGAGCGCAGTCAGTAAGGTCCGCGCCGGTCGAGCTGTGAGAGAGATTGTGGTCTCGGAGAACAGGTCGCGAAACGACAACCGTGAAGAGCGCACATCTAGTTCGGGTCTGTCGGCAGCCATCACTCGCTCAACATGCCGTCTTTGATGTAGAGCTGTCGCTCCGCCCGTGCGGCAACTTCGTTGTCGTGAGTAATAACTGCGAGGGTGATGCCCCCTTCATGAAGGCTTTGGAACATCTCAAGCACCGCCTCGGTCGTGACCGAGTCGAGGTTGCCGGTCGGCTCATCAGCGAGAACGAGGCTGGGTTGGCCAACGAGTGCCCTGGCCACGGCAACCCGTTGGCGCTCGCCGCCAGAGAGCGTCGTTGGAAAAGCGTCAAGCCGATGCCCAAGACCAACTTGGCGAAGTGCCTCGATTGCTCGCTCTGTTCGGTCGCTCCGGGAGCCGGTGTTATAGAGCTCCGCGAGAGCAACGTTTTCGACTGTATTCCGGTGACCAAGCAGATGGAACGACTGGAACACGAAACCGATTTTTGAGCCTCTCACTCCGGCGCGCTCGGCTTCAGACAAACCGGATGTATCTAGTCCATCGAGGTAGTACGAACCACAAGACGGGGCGTCGAGTAAGCCAAGGATGTGGAGCAAGGTCGATTTGCCAGACCCTGACGGGCCGACGATGGCGGCGTAGTCGCCGGCCTCGATAACGAGATTGGTTGGGCGAAGAGCCTCGACGGGCGGGGTTGAGTCGAAGGTGCGCCCGACGCCGACGAGCTGCACGACTGGAGCCGTCACCCGCCTGTCGTATCGTCAGTTGTCGTGTCGTCTGTCGACGTGTCGTCGGTCGAAGCGGCCGCTTGATCGCGTCCGACGACCACACGATCACCGACTTCGAGTGTGCCTCCAATCGGTGTCACCGCCACATAGCCATCGGCGGCAAGTCCAGTGCTGACCTCAACCAGAACCGTCGAGCCATCAGATTGCTCAACCTCAACTCGCGCTCCGCCGTCGGAGGCGGCGGACAACGCAGCCAGAGGAACGGCGAGCACTTCGCCCCCTGTCGAGGAAATCGGAATCGTGACGCGGAGCGACTGGTTGTATGCCTCTTCTGGCAGGTCACCGACTGGCGTGAGGCTCATCGCATACTTGTCAGACGGAGTCTCGCCGCCACCGGGGCTATCGGCCAAGAAGGTGATCGTCGCCTTCTGTGAGATGCCGAGTCCATCCTCTTCAACGAGCACTTCGAGGCCTTCCTCGAGCAGTCGCCGGTCGGCGGCCGACACCGACGACACGATCAATGTCGATGTGCCGGCGGTGGTCAGTACGGGTCCTTGCGGGGTCTCACCGACTTCGACGTGAACGGCCTGCACCTCTCGGGGCAGGGTCGGCACGAATACAAGCTCGGCCGACGGAAACGAGACCCCGGTTGTGCTGAGAACTCTCGCGAGGTCTGCGTTGGCCGAGGTGAGTTCATCCTTCGCTCCGGCAACGCCTGAGCCAGAGCCGGTCGACGGGTTCAACGCTTCGGTCCGGGTGGCGTAGGCGATAGCGAGTTCAAGTTGGGCTGCGTCGACGATCTTGTTTTGCTCAACTTCTGCGACCCAAAAGATGTAATTGGCGGCCGCCAATTGGTCATCGGCCGCCTTCTTTTCTTCGGCTGTCGCACTCGGCGATGCGTTCAACGAGTCCAACGCAGCCTTGGCTGCATCAACGTCGGCCTTTGGTGCTGCGAGCACACTCGCTCGTTCGGCGACGACAGCGTCGAGCGCGTCTTGCTGCTGGATGATTGCCTGGTTGAGACGTAGACGCTCTGACTCAGGCAGCGCCGTTGACGTTGGGGCCAGATCGTTGATGGCGTTCTGGGCGTCACGCACCCGCGTGCGGGCTCTATCGAGCGAGTCCTGCTCCTCAATTGTTGGTTCGCTCGCCTTATAACCCGCATCGCGGTACAACTCCCCGACTGCTGCTGCGGTAGACGAGTCATAGTTGTTGTCAACGGTGCCGGGGTTGTAGCCGAGGCGGACCAGTGCGTCTTCGAGCTGGCGAACATCGGGGCCCTCTAGCGAAGGGGTTAGCGAACGGAAGACAGGAAGGTCACCTTGCAGCACAATGACGGGGCGGCCCGCGACCTCGACGGCGACGTCGCCTTCCGCAATTGACGATCCGGCTTCCTTCGGCAGTCTGGTAATGATTGACGATCCGTCAGCGGAGCCAGAGACTGAGATGGCCGTGACCTCGCTCGAGGTCACCGTGCCCCTGACAATCACCCGAGACGCGAGCTCTCGCAGTTCGACGGGAACGGTGATGAGTGACGCAGTTGGAGGTGCAGTCTCGGCCGCAATCTCCGCTGGCGATTTGATCGATTGTCCGGCGAACCAACCGATGCCGGCGGAGAGCACCGAGACCGCGGCAACTACCGCCAGCAATGCTCGACGATTCATTCCGTTGATTCCTAGTTCCCGGACTTGAGCTTTTCGAGCTCGTCGCGATGTGTGTCGATGAACTCTTGCTCGAGTTCGATCCTGACATCGTTGTATACCGACTCTTGGTTGCTCCAGCCTCCGCCACAATCATCAAGTGCGATGGCCATGGCGATCTCTTCTTTCTGAAGCTCCGCGATCGTTGCCATCACATCGTCGGGGAGCGGTGGCGGATTCTCATAGAGAGCCTGCCAATCGGCGTCGGTCATCTCCGCCATCTGTTCTTCGGTCAGACCGGCTGCTGGATCTGGCATCGTTTCCCACAGCGGCTGTGTCCGAGTGTTGAAATCTTCATACACCGCATCCATGTTGGTGAATGCAAGGCCCTTGCCGGTCATGCATTCGGCTATTTTGGCCTCGGCCGCTTGGATTCTCGGGTCGGCTTGAATGCGCTCGTACATCTCGTTGAGTTCGTCGCTGAAGACTTCGTAGACCGCAAATTCGCCACCGGAGTATGCCTCTTCAGACGCAATGTTGTAGCAACCGGTTGGTTTGTAGTCTGGGCTGTTGTAATAGTCCTCGTAGATCTGATTCATCTCTTCGTCGGTCAACGATTCGTCGTATTCAGGCCCTTGGTCGCTGCCATAGAGCGCCTCGTTGAACGCCATCTGCTCTGCCTCGGACAGGCCCTCGAGGTAGGTCGCATTTGGATCGACGTATTCTTCGCCGGTGTCATTTTGGGAGTCGTCGTACCCGACGAGATCAGGGCCGAGTTGACTCTGTGAGAACATCTGGGTCGACATGCCAAAACCGTACTTTTCGATCCAGGCTCGGCTGCCATACTCGAGGCCGTCGGCGGGTGTTCCGTCGAACGACACCATGTTCTGGTCATCGGGAATCCACTCAAACCCTTCGGCCGCCATGCAGGCCAGGACCGACTCATTGACTTGGCGTTGCTGCTCCTCCGCCTGGGCTTGTTGGTCGTCGTTGTTGTTCGAGTAGTCGATGCCAAGGAAGTCGTTTAGCGGCGATTCATACTCGGCCGCGGTGTCGTTGCTACCGCTCGACTCGGTCGATGCGGTCGAGCCGCACGCAGCCACCACGAAACACCCAGCAACAGCCAATCCTGCGATACGCCGCATCACATTCTCCATGCAAACTATTAATGACGGACGCCCGTCCGATTGTCAGAGATAGTTGCACAATTTCGAGGGAAATACACGTCGGTGTCGATCCACGTTGGCTATTCCCCACGCAGATCGTTTGGGTTCAGCCAGCGACCGCGTTTTAGCGCAAAAAGCAGGGGGTCAACGCGTGGTGCATTTTGGTCGAGAATTCGTGAGCATCTTGCGCGCAAGAAATCAGATCATTACGTACTTCTATCCAGAGCAACGAAATATTTTCATGAGGGGCCACTGCGTGCTGCAGCGATCCCTCAATCTCAGCCGGGTTGTATGGTTGATTGTTTCCAACACACCAGGCTGTAGTTTCGTTCAACTCGTCGATAAGCAACTGCGCAGCTACTTCGCTGTGTTGCCAGAGAACGCCAACATCCCAGGGGCGCCTCACCCCAGCAAGTTCAGGGGTGTAGCTGTGTACGGAAATGACGGTTTCGATTGTTTGGTACCGTTTGATCAGGCTCTCTAACAGATCAAAATATGGGTCGAACACAAGCTGTCTGCGCAGGTCCTGCTCATCTTGCGACAGGTTCTGGTTGCCGGGCACCAGCGTGCCATGGCTAGCGCCGGGTATGGCTTCGGGTCCTCCGGGAATGCGGTTTATGTCAAAGAAAAGTCGTGAATACCCGGCGAGGATCGCGGGCTGTCGCATGAGCGCAGACAAACCTTCTGTCACGCACGCGGCGCCAATGTCCCAACCAATGTGGTCATCCAGGTCTTTCTGATCCACGTCAAGTTTGCCCCAGGCTGAAGGAACCGCATTGCTCGCGTGTTCACAGGTGAACAGCACTCTCGGTGATTCTGATTGGGGCAGATGCCGTGCTGCGTCGGCCTGAATCTTGTCTCGCTCTAATGAATTCAGATTCATCGGTCAGAGCAGACAGGCAAGATGGCATCACATACAAACATGACGAATTCCTGGATCGGGGCTAGATGAGGTCAAAGAATCGTTCCAGCTCCTGTTGGGTTACAAACGACTGGAACTGCTCTGCCTGGCTATGACGGGTGCCGGCATAGGCCTCAACAAACTCGTCACCAAATTGCTCGCGAGCGATATCCGAGCCACTGAACATTTCTATGGCATCTCTGAAGTCTCGTGGAAACTTGAGATGGTCGGGCGTCTGGTTGTTGTAGGCATTGTTCGTCGTCTGCTGACTTGGTTCGACTTGATTCTCGATGCCGTAAAGACCTGCCGCCATTAACGCTGCAAGCGCCAGGTACGGGTTCGCGTCAGCACCCGGTGTTCGGCATTCAACACGGCTCGCTGTTGGGGAGCCTGGGATGGCTCGTAAGGAGCAGGTTCGATTTTCGATACCCCATTCGGCTGATATAGGGGCAAAGATCCCGGGCACTAGCCGCTTGTAGCTGTTGATATTCGGTGCCAGCATCAACAAGAATTCAGGTAGCAGTTTCTGAAGCCCACCAATGAAATGTCGCATGGTCTTCGACATCGAGTCTTGTTGTTCTGGATCAAAGAACACGTTCCGTCCAGCCTCATCAAGAATCGACATATGGATATGTCCGCTTTGCCCATCGGCCTGCTCAGACCATCGGGCCATGAAACTCGCGAGCTGGTCATGTTTGGCCGCAATCGCCTTGCAATGTGCCTTGAACAGCGCTGCGCTGTCCGGGATGCTCGCCCCTGAGCCGTAGCTAACGACGGCCTCCATAAAGCCGGCACCGGACTCTTCGTGCAGCGCGTCCAGATCGATGCCTAGTGTTTTGCAAGCATCCATCAGATCGTTGTAGAAATCGGTTTGAACAAGTTGCTGCTGGTAGGAATAGTAGGTCTTCTGCCGAGTTGCTGTCTGCAACCCCTTCCAGTCCTTATTCGCCGCCGATTGGGGCGATTCGTTAAAAAGCGTGAATTCCAGCTCAATGCCATGAACCATGGTCAGCCCGCTTTCACGGCATCGACCGAAGACGCGCTTGTAGAGCGAACGAGGGCAATAGGGGGCCGCTTCGTCAATGAAGTCTGCCAGCATGAACAGATTTCTTCGTGAGTCTTCCCCCGGCAGGATCCGGGCTGAGCTTGGGTCGAGTCGAGCCGGGGAATCGCCATATTGGTCGTCTCTCTCGGCAATATGCGGAGCCTCCAATAGCGAATCGCCCGCATCAAAGGCGAACGTTGCGAGAGGAAAGCCGATGGCGTTTATGGCAGAGAGCAGCTTCTTACGAGAGACGTACTTTGCGCGAATCGATCCCTGGTAGTCAATGAAGCCGATTGTCGCGTATTCAAGCTCGGTGTCGTCAATGTACTGGAGTAGATCTTCTGTGTTTCCAAACGACACTTGACTCATTGATGCCTCCATTTGGGCAGTGGCTAAAGATGTTGACCCAACTCGGCGTCGCATCGACACCGCGGTCGTGGCCTAGCAACAAATCGACAATCCACCATCGACGGGCAGGTCAACACCGGTAATAAAACTGCTTTTGTCCGAAAGTAAGAACAGACACGCATCGGACATGTTCTGCGCAACACCAATTCGCCTAACCGGCAAGTGGTTAGCGATGGCGGCGACAGTTTCGGGCGCATCATCCCAGCGACTTTGCAACGGTGTCATGACAGGGCCAGGCAAAATGGTGTTGCATCGAATGCCGTCAGCACCCCATTGCATTGCGACTGATTTACTGAGCGAAATCACCGCTCCCTTGGAAGCCGAGTAGGCATCCTGTGGTGCGGGATCTCCTCGCAGTGCTTGAATACTGGAGAAATTGACAATGGAGCCGCCGCCGTTGTTTTTCATGTGCGGGACAATGAAGCGCAGCGTATGCACCATCGATTTCAGGTTGATCCGCATGATCAGGTCCCAATCATCAAGATCGATGTCGAGCAGTGACTTGTCTCTGTCAAACCACAGAACACCGGCCACATTTGCGAGGTGATCAATCTTCTCAAAGGTCCCGACGATCTCCGCAACAGCCGCCTCGACTGCTGACTCGTCTGCCAAATCACAGACGAAATAGCGGAGCGAGCCTTTCGCTTCGAACTCGCGCAGCTCCTCCGGGCGCTCCTTGATATCTAGCCCAGCGACCTTTCCGCCTTCAGCCAGTATGTCTAGAGCAATCTGCAGGCCCATGCCGCCACCTGCGCCAGTGACTACGGCCACCTTGTTCTCAAAGCTCATTCGATCTGTTCCTAGTCTCGCTGCTGGTTCACAGTCTTCGTTAAACGTCGGTGAATGTCGTGGCGTCCCCACTCACGTTGGGGCCGCTGATCCGAGGTAGGCAGCCTGAACGGCCTTATTGGCCTGCACCTCCGCGGGAGTACCTTCGGCGATCACGCGACCTTGGTCGAGAACGTAGATGCGGTCGGAGATGCCGGTGATGAAGCCGAGGTCGTGATCAATAACGAGTACGCCAGCCCCGACAGTGGCGGCCATATGGCGAACCTGTTCGATCATGGCGCTCGATTCGGAATCGCTCATTCCGCTGGTTGGTTCATCGAGCAGCATGAACGAGGGAGCCGTAGCGGCAGCCCTGGCCAGTTCCAGACGACGTGAGTTTCCGTAATCGAGTTCGCGGGCCCGACGATCGCGGTGCTCCCACAGGCCGGCTTCAGCAATTAAGGCATCGGTGTCACGAAGAACCCGATCGGAACGATGGTCCTGCGCAACAAACTCTGCGATCTCGACGTTTTCGCGCACCGTCAGGGACCCAAACAGGCGAAGGTTCTGAAAGGTCCGTACCAGACCGGTGCGCGCGAGCGCGTACGCAGGCTTCGAGGTGAGGTTCCGGTTGTCAATTGAGAACGAACCTTCCTGTGGCGTGACCATCCCGGTGAGGACGTTAACCAGGGTGGTCTTACCAGCGCCATTTGGGCCAATGATGCCGACGATCTCGCCACTCTGGGCCGTGATGCTCGCATCGGTAAGCGCCTGGAACCCGCCGAATCGCACATTAATACCCTCGGCGTTAAGAACCGCTGTTGGCACCTCCTCGAGCTCAGCTAGCGGTTCGGGCTTGACGCTACTGCGGCTACCGAATCGTCGCCACGCCCAGCCGTCAAGCTCCCAATCGTCGAGCAAGCCAAGGGGTCGCCAGATCATAAAGCCGAGCATCGATAGCCCGAGGAATACCGTCTGAAGGTTCTCTCGGAACACCCAGTCGAGCGGGGCGTCGTCGAGTCCGATACCAAAAAACTCGAAACCATCCTGACCGAGACGTCGGGTGAATTCACGGCCGATGGTCATGACCACAACACCAAGCAGGGCACCCGTAACGCTGTTGCGCCCCCCGACAATGAGCATTGTCAATGTGAGCAGCGCGTAGTCAAAGAAAAACAGGTCAGGCAGTATCGACCCAGTCTCATATACCTTCAGTCCGGCCCCAAGGCTCACTACCACAACCGAGATAAGTAGAGCCACCATCTGTTGCACCATCGGGTTCACGCCCATGGCCCGAGCGGCAAGATTGTCTTCGCGTGCCGCAACGGCAAGGCGTCCACTTCGGCTCTGGGCATACAGTCGGCCTACCAGAATTGAGAAGAACAGCACGAGAAGGATGGGGACCCGGCTGTCAAGGCTCTGCCCGATCTTGAATGTGAGCCCCGCCCGGGCGCCGCCGGTGAGGTCGGGCCAGTTTCGGGCAACCTCGTGCGTGACAAAGAGCAACGCGAACGTGATAACTGTGGCTGACACCGCACCGGATTCCGCTCCAGAACGAGCGAGTCCAATGCCGAGAAGGACCGCGAGGACTAGGACAATCGCGACCGCTGCGGCGAGCGCGAGCCAGACATTCATGTCGACATCGACGAGCCCGAAGGGCGCGTTGGGAATCCGCTTCAGTTTCTCGGATGGAGATATTGCAAATACTGCGAACGCATAGCCAGCGACCGCTCCGAAGCCAATATGTCCAAACGACAGCACACCCGTGTTACCAACATAAATCTGAATTCCAATCACGATGATCGCATCGATCAGCATGACGGTGACCAGCCTCTCGGCCGCGCCACCTCCGAGGATCATCTGGTAAAGCAGGCCGCCGCCGAGAAGTAGACCGAACAATACGATCGAGCCGAGGAACGGAGCAACGATGTCGCGGGAGGTTCGCTGGAACATCAGACTCGCTCCGCCTTCGCGACGGTAATAAGACCGCCAGGTCGAAATATGAAGAAGATCGCGATAATGGCGAAGACGAACCCTTCAGTCAGGTTGGCAATGCCATCGGGCAACCAGGATCTCAAGAGAACCTCGGCTAGGCCAAGCGCGAAGCCGCCAAGCACGGCACCACGCAGGCTTCCAAGCCCGCCGATAAGGGCGGCGAGCACGCCCTTGAGCATCGGGTCGGTGCCACCCGAAGGTGTCGTGCTTCCGGCCCGCATTAGCCAAAACACGCCAGCGATACCGGCGAGGAACCCTGACAGAACAAAGGCGCCGCGTATTACCGAGTCAGATTTCACACCCATGAGGCGGGCAGTGTCGAAATCTGCGGCCGCAGCACGTAGGGACAAACCAAACATGGTGCGTTGAAGAAGCCAGGTGGTTGCCAGCAAGGTGAGCACGGTGACCCCAATGACGGTGGCGTCGAACACCTCGATTTTGAGACTCCCAATCGAGAACGTGTCGTGGATCCACCCTGGTCCTCGGAAATTCTGGACCGACGCCGAGACGTACAAAATGAAAAGGGACGACACCACAAAATGAACACCAAACGAAGTGAGTAGCAGGGTGAAGTCGTCGGCGCCCCGCACTCGGCTGAAGGCAATGCGCTCAATGAGAATCGAAGTGAGCACGGAGGCCGCAAGAATGAGCGGAACTACCAGGTACCAAGACCAGCCTCGGTCGAGCGACCATAGGGCCACGTACCCCGAGACAGTGATCATCTCGCCGTGGGCGAAATTGAGCAGGTGCATGACGCCAAAGATGACGGCCACGCCCAAAGCGAGCAGTGCGTAGATACTGCCGCGGCCAAGTCCGTCGACGAGGTTCTGGAGGATTTCAACCACGTCTCAGCCCCCGACGAACGTATCGAACAGGTCGGTGCGTGCCAGCAACTCATCGCCGGTGCCGTCGGCGACGATCACGCCACTTCGCAGCAAATACGCTCGGTCGGAGGCGTGGAGCATTCGGGTCGCGTTCTGCTCGACGATCAAAGTTGTGGTGCCTTTCTCGCGCAGGCGGTCGATCAGGTCGAACACCAGGTCGACAAGTATCGGTGCCAAGCCGAGCGATGGCTCGTCCATCATGATGAGCCGCGGTCGCGCCATAAGCGCACGGGCGATGGCCAACTGTTGGGCCTCGCCTCCAGAAAGAAATCCAGCAGCGATATCCCACTTCTTCGCCAATACGGGAAAGAGCTCGACCATCTCAATCAGCGATTCGGAACGCTCGGCGGCCGAACGTGTGACGCCGCCAATCTTGAGGTTCTCTTCCACCGTCATGTCGGTGAAGATCCGTCGGTGCTCGGGCACCAAGGCCAGCCCGGCTCGAAGCATCTTCTCCGGCGAAGCCCCCGTTGTATCGATTCCTTCGAACGTAACGGTGCCAGCCTCAGGTTGAAGCAGACCAGCAATCGACCCAAGCAGGGTCGTTTTTCCGGCACCGTTGGGACCGATGAGGCCTACGACCTCACCAGCCCCAACGGACAGACTTACTTCCCGAAGCGCCGAAATAGAGCCATATTTGGTGGTTAATCCGACTACTTCGAGCATCGATTCGCCTATTCGATGGTAGCGACTAGGGTGTCTTCGCCATCGATGATCTGGTTGATAGGCACTGCCTTGTTGGGGATGCCGTTGGTGCCGGCGTAGGTGATCACACCAGAGAGTCCCTGGAAATCAGAGATCGCGGCAACTGCTGCGCCGATCTCAGCTGGATCGTCGCAACCACAGTCGAGCATCCCTTGGATCCCAAGGAACATCGCGTCGACATAGAGCGCCATGAAGCCTCGGCTTTCGAGAGCCTCGCCGTTAGCGGCTTCGTAGTCGGCGAGCAGTGTGTCGATCCGGTCACCAGGAGTGATTGAGGTATGGGGCGTATGGAGGATGCCTTCGTTGTTTTCTTCGAACTGGATGCCGGTGGCGTCGAGCGCATCCGTTCCCATATACATCAAATCGTCGAGGCCCTGACCTTCGAGCTGACCGCGCAGAGCGGTGAGCTGAAATCCGAGCATTGCGCTAAAGACGACCTCGGTACCATCGGCTGTGCCAGCAATCTGGTTGACCTGCCCCGAGAAGTCCGTGTCGTCACCCCATACGTAAGTTTGAGTACTGACCACTTCACCACCGCCAGCAATGAACGCTGCAGCGAAAGCATCGGGATTCGTGCCGGTGTACGGCACACCTTCGCCCTCGGTGAAGATGATGGCGCGGGTCTTTCCTTGATCGAGTGCGTACTGGGCGGCTGCTTCGGACATTCCAGGATCGTCGAAGGTCACCAGGAACGAGTTGATGCTGGCATCACCTAGGGTCGGCTCGGTTGATGCCGCCGGGAACACCGCCATCTTGCCGCCGGTAGATTGCAGGATTGGGAGCGTGAAGTCGGCGAATGGGGGGCCAATAATAGAATGTGCGCCCCAGTCGATGAGCTCCTGGGCTGCCAGGGTTGCGTCGGCGCCTACTTCTGAAACCAGTACTTCGACGGGTCGACCGTCGATCCCGCCAGCACAGTTGGCCTTCTCGGCTACGAACGGAACGAGCTTGGAACCAGGGATGTCGACAAAACCGGTGACCTCAGAGAAGTCCATGGCCATACCGATCTTGATTGGCTCGCCGGTTGGGGCGTCGGCGCAGCTCGCGAGGTCAGCGCCGAGGATGGCATCGATGTCGAGGCTGGCCGAGCCATTTGCTGCACCGGCTTCGGTGCTATCGCTGCCCGCGCTCGTGTCTGCCGTTTCGTCGCTTGAGCCGCAGGCTCCTGCAATGAGAGCGGTTGCTGTGGCGAATGCCAACAAGGACCGTCGTTTCATCTGTCTCTCCCCATTTCCGCGGTGGAGTCCACCACGATCGTTTGGTCCCGAACAATAGTCACAGCTCGGGCACAAGTCACAAGCTAACTCACAACTTTTCGAAACTTGTGTATTTTATACAATACGCAAACTAGCGGGTGATTCGAGGAGCGTCAATCAGTTCCCCTGCTCGTCACTCGTAGTTTTCTGAATCGAGATCGCCCCACTCGGGCATTCCATCACAATCTCGTTGGCCCGCGACCGGGCGAGTCTCACGTCACTGCTCACCTGAGCGATTGCGTCATCGTTTACGAAGAACACGTCTGGCTCAAGCATCTCGCATCGACCAATACCAATACACACCGTGTCGTCCACGACGAGGCCAACCATGTCGGCGACCGCTGCTTCTTCGTTATCGGCCATGCTGCTCCCGTTTCGATTTTCGCCCATTCTTCCCAACCAACACCGTCACTGCAAGAACACTCCGCCCACAATGGTCCTGTTTCTGTGTGCACTCTGCCCTAGACTTCGCCCACCGACTTCGCTTGACTCCTTCTATGAGCCTCACTGAACCTCCTGTGTCTTCACTCGATATCACCTCATCTGAGATCTACAGAACCTCAATCCCCTGGGACGCGTTCGCCATGTTGCGAGCCGCCGAAGGAATCCAGTGGGTTGACTACGAAGACAACGGATTCTGGGCCGTCACTCGGCACGCCGACGTGCTGACTGTCTCGAGAAACTCAGACGTGTTCTCGTCAGGCATTGGCCACACGAACCTGTGGGATCTTGAGGCCGATGCCCTCGAGGCTCGTCGGTCCATAATCGACACCGACGCCCCAGACCACACCCGTCTGCGTCGGGTGGTGTCGAGCGCCTTCACCCCCCGCAACATTCGGGTGTGGGAAGAGATGACCCGTCAGATCGCATCTGACCTTCTCGATGATTACGTCGCCGCCGGTGGCGGAGATTGGGTGGCAAAGGTCGCCGCCCCTCTCCCCATAAATGTGATCGTGGCCATCATGGGTGTCCCCGCAGAAGACGCTCCGTATCTGGTCGAACTGTCCAACTATCTCGTCGAGGGCACGTCCGATCGTCCGTCACTACAAGCCGATGCTTTTGGCAACACGACACCCCTTCGGTTGCTCCCCTTCTCGAGTCCTGCATCGCATGCGTTGTATGAATACGGCGAGAAACTCGGCCAGCAGAAACGAGATGACCCCGAAGACGATCTCGTGACCCGCCTTGTCATGGCTGAGGTCGACGGCCAATCGCTCACGCCAGGCGAATATCGGAACTTCTTCCACGTTGTCGTGTTCGCCGGCAACGAAACCACACGAACTGCGGCGACGCACGGCGCCATAGCATTCGCTGAGTTTCCCGAGCAATGGAATCTTTTGGTCAAGAACCCCGACCTCCTCGACCAGGCTGTCGAGGAAGTCTTGCGATGGGGCACCCCGGTGATCCACATGCGGCGCACCGCTTCGCAAGACACCGAGCTTGCTGGCAGCAAGATCGCGGCGGGCGACAAGGTGGTCATGTGGTACTCCTCCGCCAACAGAGATCCCGCCGTGTTTGATCAGCCTGACGACTTCGACATCACCCGCGAAAAGAATGCCCACTTCGCATTCGGCGGCGGCGGCTCTCACTTCTGCCTTGGTGCGTTTCTGGCTCGTATGGAGCTGAGGATCCTGTTCGAAGAAATGCTGAAGCGAGACATTCACCTCGTTCCGAATGGTGAGGCAAGCCGGGCACCATCAAACTTTGTCAACGGCGTGCTCTCTGTCGATTTCAGTCTTCGCGACGACTGACTAGGAGCACATGGCCGCGCCGACCGGAGCTACAAATGAGTCCTTGCGTCGGGCGGTTCAGCACTGCGCTGCGGTTCTCGGCTGCGACGACGCCATGTTGTACAGCTGGGACGCGGAGCGCGACCGTCTCGTCGCCAGAGCGTCAACTGATGCGCAACGGGGCTACGAGCATGCAGTCGAGCTTTCGCTCGGCGAGGGGGTGGTCGGCTGGAGCGCGCTGAATCGTGAGGTCGTGCTCATCGATGACTTCCCCACTGAGGATCTGCGTTTCCGAGTAGTACCCGGCCTTGACAAGCTGAGCTATCGCTCGTTCCTCGCGATCCCTTTGTCGACGCAAGGCACCGGGCTGCGACCGACCAGCGAGGTGCAAGGAGTGCTCGTCGCACGACATCAAGACGCGCACCAGTTCACACTCGAGCATGTGCAATCGATCGAGGCAGTTTGTCAGCTCATCGCAAGCCTGGTCAGCGTGGGCGAGCAGTCAAGCGACGACCAACTCTTCGCTGCAGTTCGCCGCATCGCGGAAATCGGCTCCGCTGAGGGGCTTGCTCATTCTGAAGTCCCCACGCTTATTGCCCGGGAGTTGGCAAATTCTTCTGGCGCAGATCTTGTCGCCATCGTTGCGCCTGCTCGAACGGGACGGCCCTACCTCGACATCCTCGGGGTCGGTGTTGGCGCCAACCGCGGACCAAACCCGCTCCGCCAACAACAGATCCAGGCCGACGCGGTACAGGCCGCAATTGCCGCCGAAGGTCCGCTCCGCCGAGAGGCGGCTGAACGCCTCTTCGATCCACTTGGGGCCGGAGCAGACGCGTTCACCTCGGTCACCGCTCACCCTCTAGAGGCGAGGGGCACGAATCTCGGAACCGTGTTGGCGTACCAATCAGACATCACCTCTGGCCGCGATAGAACGAGCGAGCGCTTAGCGTCGTTGATCCGGCAAACATCGGTATCGCTCGCGCTCACCGAACTGACGGCGAAACCAGTCCGCAACGCGGCAGAAGGTCGTCTCATCGACCTTCTCTTCAGTTCCCAGATTCGGCCGGCGCTCGCCGCGCAGCTGTCTCGCGAAACCGGCTTCGATCCAGCCGATCCGCATTGCGTCGTCGTTGGCCAGCCAAGCGACGCAAACCAACTGGGCGCCGCTCATCAGCAGCTCACCTCTATAGAACGTGCCATTCGTAGAGAACACCCGAGCGCAGTGTGCGACCTTAGGGCCGACAACGTATGGGCCATCGTCAAACTCGCGGGGCGAACCCCATCAGACATCGCGGCGGGACTCGCCAACAGGCTCACTGCGATCGGCTACGGCCATATCGGCGTCAGCGATCCAGTCTCGGCTGACAACTATCGACGAGCGTTGAGCGGCGCAACAACTGCGGTGCAGGTCTCAGTTCGTGTACCTGGGATGGCCAAGGCGATGGCCGTCGCCGATACCGGGGCCTATCGCTATCTTCTGACCCTTGTCGACACCCAACACCCGACTGCACTCGAAGCCAGCCTGGCCGAATTGCGGGCGAGCGACGAGCCGTTGTTCAACACTGTTGCGACCTACGTCGACAACGGATGTAGGCCGTCACCAACGGCGAGGGCCCTCCATCTTCATCGCAACTCACTTGCTGGCCGACTGCGTTCGGCTAGCGCCGTTCTTGGTGTGCCAATCGACGAGTCGAGCCGACTCGTGCTCGAGCTTGCCATCAACCTCGTCCTGCTCCGCTGACTCTGCGTAACACCGGGCTCAGCGCATCCCGATGGTGTCAGGTACTAGCGCATCACATGCGACTCGGATGCGCTAGTACCTGGGAACCCAGTGATATGGCTCGCTTCGCTCGCCGAAGCGGGTTCCTAAGGAGTTCAGACGCCCTGCCTGCAGCGGTGGCCGCTCCCGGGCCGCATCGGCACGCATCTATCCGCTGAACTCCCTGGTACCGGGGTGATGCGCTTGTGCCGACTAGGTGTGTTCGAGGTAACGGGCTCGCTCCCAGTCGTTCACTTCGTCAGTCTCTCCACCCGACGCTTCGACGTACATCGCCAACTCGTGCTCGGCATTGAGAATCCACGTGGCAGAGAACCGTTCTCCAAGCGCCTCGGCAAGCGGGGACCCTCGGAAGGCCTCGATACCTTCAGCCATAGTGGTGCACAACGCAACGAGGCCAGTCGGGTCCTCGTACATGTCGCCAACGGCCATTGGCGGAATCGGAAGCGACCTCTGAAGGCCGTCAAGTCCGGCGGCCAGCACGGCGGCGATTGCAACATACGGGTTGGCATCGGCGCCTGCTGATCGCATCTCGACACGGTTGGCCTTCGACCCCTTCTCGGTCATACAACGAGCGAGCACCGTGCGGTTGTCGAGACCCCAATGGATGTGGGTCGGGGCGAATGTGTAGGGACGAACCCGCTTGAACCCATTGGCCGTGTTCGATCCAATGAGAGCCATCGACTTTGCGTGAGCGAGCAAGCCGCCAACCCAGTGCGTCATGAGGTCGTTCGGTGCGCCGTCACAGCTCGCAAAGCCGTTGGCGCCGTCAACGTTGAGGCTGGTGTGAATATGCATCCCCGAACCTGATTCAGCGGCAAAGGGCTTCGGCATGAACGAAGCGCGACACCCATGCGCTCGAGCCACCTGCTTCACGATCGACTTCAACAGCGCCGTACTGTCGGCGGTCCTCATGGCGTCGGCCGGGCCGACGTTGATTTCCCACTGGCCGGGGCCGTACTCGGCATTGGAAGATTCAAGTTCCATTCCCGCACCACCAACCGCCTCGCGCATCTCGCGAATCATTACCTCAATATCGTCGGAGTCGGTGAGCGAGCTGTATTGGATGTAGCTCCGAAGCGGTTGCCAATTCTCGTCGAACAAATAGAACTCCAACTCGGTCGCCACGAGCGGATCAACGCCGGCCGCTTTGCATCGCTCAACCTGGCTGGCCAAAACGCTCCGAGGCGAGATGTCGTGGAGTTCGCCTTCTTCGTTGAATGACTCCGAGAACACCATGGCATAGCCGGGGCGATGGGGTAACAACCGAACCGTCGAGATGTCTGGCTTCAGAATGGTGTCGAGGAAGCCAGTACCCATATTGATGTAAGGATTGTCGACGAGGTCACAGTGGAGATCAAAGATGTAGATGGCGTCGGCTATGCCAATTCCGCTCTTTACTCCCGACGTTAGGAAGCGGTCTATCGGCAGTCGCTTGCCTCGAAGATGGGCATACATATCAGGATGCGCAATCTCAACGGTGTGCACACCGTTCTCCTCCGCAAAGGCTGCGAATTCTTCAATCGTCGTGACAGCACTACCTTCAGTCATTCTGTTTCCCCTTTGATTTCTAGTAGCTCTTTGGCATCCCGAGGACCTTCTCCCCGAGGAAGGCCAGGATGAGATTGTTGTTGATCGGCGCCACTTGATAAAGCCGCGTTTCGCGTAGCTTTCGCTCGATGTCGTACTCAGTCGCGAACCCAAACCCGCCGTGCGTGTCGAGCGCAGCGTTACCCGCTTCCCACGATGCGTTTGAGGCCAGCATCTTCGCCATGTTGGCTTCTGCCCCACATGACCGGCCTTGGTCAAACAGCGACGCGGCCTTGAACCGCATCAGATTGGCCGCCTCGAGGTGTGCATAGGCTTTTGCGAGTGGGAACTGCACGCCTTGGTTCGCGCCGATTGGGCGACCGAAAACCACGCGCTCGTTTGCGTAAGCCGAAGCCTTGTCGAGGAAGAATCGACCATCGCCGATGCACTCGGCCGCGATAAGGATTCTCTCTGCGTTCATTCCATCGAGAACATGGCGAAATCCTTTACCTTCGGTGCCAACCAAGGCGTTGGCCGGGATCTCGACATTGTCGAAGAAAACTTCAGTGGTGTTGTGGTTCATCCACGTGTCAATCGGGTTGATCGTGAGTCCGTCGACCCAATCTCCGGCCTCGTTCTTCATCTCGACAAGGAACACCGACAACCCATCGATAGCGCGCTCACATTCATCAATTGGCGTCGTGCGGGCGAGAAGGATCATAAGGTCGCTATAGAGCGCACGAGACGTCCAAATCTTCTGTCCGTTGATGCGCCAAATGTCGCCGTCACGAACCGCTTTCGTCTTGATCTGTCCCGTTTCCGATCCAGCTGCTGGCTCAGTGACACCAAACGCTTGGAGCCGCTTCTCGCCACTCGCGATCTGCGGAAGGTAATGACGCTTTTGCTCTTCCGAACCGTGTCGCAGCAGTGTGCCCATCACGTACATCTGGGCGTGACACGCGCTCGGATTGCCACCACTCGCCGAGATTTCTTCGAGAATGACCGACGCTCCGCTGAGGCTGAGCCCGCCGCCCCCGTACTCCTCGGGAATGAGCGCTCCAAGCCAACCGTTCGCGGTCAACTCATCGACGAAGGCTTCGGGATATTTGTCTGGTTCAAGGCTGCGCCAATATTCATTGCCGTATTTGTCGGCGAGTCGACGCACCTCGGTGCGAATGACCTCGAAGTCTTCTGGTTCATCAAAGTTCATCAAGTGCTCCTTGCGGCCTTCGCATGTCTGCCGGGCCAGCGATTGCTTCGTATTAGAGATCGTCCTGCGACCAAAAGCCTTGTCGTTCAAGTGCATCGGCGGCGACAACGCCAGACTCGTGGAGGTGGTGTTCCATCGCTCGTCGTGCACCATCGACATCACGGTTTGTGATCGCCTCGATGATCGCTTGATGGTGGCCAACAGCGGTCTCGTCCCAGCCGGTCGCAAACTCGTAGTAGTGCGAGGGAACCGATTTCTCTAGCAACCGCAACAGCCACTTAGTTCGAGGCGGTGCGGTCGAGTTGATCATGCGATGGAACTCGCGATTGAGAGCGCTCATGTCGGCCCCTGAACCAGGGGTAAAGCGCTCGTGGATCGACTTGAGATCCGCACGATCTTCATTGCTGAGATCGACAGCAGCGATTCCGGCCGCACGGCCGGAGACGAGGCCGAACAGCTCATAGTGATCGATGACATCGCCACGGGTGAGCTGAGCCACCATTGCGCCCCGACGAGGAAGGATCTCGAGCAGGCCCTCTTGGCCGAGCACAACGATCGCCTCCCGAACCGGACTCCGACTCACGCCTACCGCTTCGCCGATTGCGTCCTGGTCGATCCGGCTCCCGGGCTTGAGCGCACCGGTCAAAATGAGTTCTCTCACATACGTCGCCACATCATCAGCCAGGCCACCCCTGCGGCGGGGGGCAGAAACTCCAGCCGGAACAGGCAGAACACTCGGTTTCGCTTGGTCAGTCATCGCCGTCCTCGGCCTTCGTGTTGGTCGGACCAGGATTGCGTATTTTGCATACAATATCAACTTGGCTCAGTTTGACTCTTCAGCCGCAGGGCACAATCGTGGTTGGCGCACGTTATTCTCCGTGCACTTCCCCAACCTGTGACGAGGCAGCCATGACCATCTCCACGCCAAACGACGGCCCGTACTACGACGAGTTGAGTGTCGGCCACGTGTTCCCTCAACTCCCACCGGTCACTATCTCTGAAGCCGACAACCTGGCCTATCGCATGATCACCGGGAGCGAACACCGCCCCAGCGCCGATGCAACGCTCTACCAAGCGATCACGGGGTCAGCCGGCAAGCTTATTAGCCCAGGGCTCGTCCTCCAGTACTCCATCGGCCAGAGCACCAGCGCTACGAGACGAGCCATCGCCAACCTTTTTTACCGCGGCGTCTTACTCAAGCGCCAGGTCGAAGTCGGCGAGCGCATCGAAACAACCACCACCGTCCTCGGCCTTGCCGACTCCCGTCCGAAGGGCGATCTCAATCGGGGCAAGGTGCTTCTCGGCATCGAATCGATCGGCGACAACGGCCCTATTGCGAGCTACCAGCGCTGTGCCCTGCTCCCCTGCCGCCGCGATGCCCCCGGCCATAGCGACGATGTCGGCTCTGCCACCTCCGAGCCGGCGCCCGACTACGTCGGTGCCATTCCGGCAAATTGGGATCTGAGCCACCTCGCCGAGACCGACTGGGTTGTCGGCGAGGAGCGAGCAGACACCATGTGGGATCACGTCGATCTTGCCCCTGCACTCGCCAGGATGACCTTCAACCAGGCGATCGTCCACCGTGCCGCCGCCTATACCGCATACGACACTCGACTTGTGTACGGCGGCCATGTCATCGCGCTCGCCGAAGCCTCGCTCACCCGTCTGCTACCCGGTTTCGGCACCCTCGTTGGGTGGGGACAGTGCAACCACACTGGGCCAGCGTTCGAGGGCGACACCCTGAGCTTCCGTCACGAACTGACCGCGAGCGAGCCAACCGAAAACGGTCGCCTTCTCACGTTCCATACTCACGGCTATCGCGAGATTGGTGACACGCTCGGCGAAACCGAGTCAGTCGAGATCCTCGACTGGGTCTCGGTTATCTACCACCGCTAGTTCGCCCGGAGCATCGATTCCTGCGAGCACGACAAGAGCAATACGCCATCCCGCGAGTAAATCTCGCCTTCGTTCAGACCCCGAGCGCCAGCCGCGGCGGTGCTTCGCTGATCAAAGAGCATCCATTCGCTTGGCTCCGGCATGCGATGGAACCAGACACTCTGGTCAAGGCTCGTCAACCTGTGCGTTTCAAACGGGGTGCCATAGGGGATGAGCGAGTTGAACATGAGCGTGCCGTCGGCCAGAAAGGCCAGCACAACTTGCTTCATGCGATCGCTGAGATCTTCAGCGCGATTGACCTTCATCCAAGAGCGGATCACGGGCTCACGTCCCGGTTCAAATGTGTGGAACGGCGGACTCGCCATCAAAATGTCGGCCCGATCGTTCTTTGCTGTCGGTGCGCCGCTCGGAAGGTCGCCTCGTTCGGTTCGAGCCGTAATTAGTTCCTCGGGCGACGTGACTTCGGGTGCAGTCTGCTGATGCTCTTCTCCCGTTTCATGGAGCTTAAACGAAGCGATCATGTGGAACACGTTGTCGCCGTTTTGGCGAGCCGTGATTGATCGAACGTCGCTTCCGTAGCCGTCGCGCAGCGATGCAACGTGATACTCGAGGCGAGCATCCGGATCACCTTTGCGAAGAAAGTAGGCATGGAAGGAGTGGGCCAATTTCGCTTGTTCCACCGTCTCGAAGCCTGCGGCGAGTGCCTGCCCTAGAAAGTGGCCGCCGTAGATCCCGAGCATTCCGTATTGCTCAGTCGCCCCGACGAACACGTGTGGGTCGTCGGTTGGCTGCACGGTCATGAATTCGGCCAGTGAAAGGCCTTCGGTGTCGCTAGTCGGCATCGCTGTCGCTTTGATCGGGGAAAGGTACGTGACCACGTAGGTCGACAGTCGAAGCTAGCAGCGGACTCCCTCAGAACCCGATTAGTGGCTACCGCAGCTATGGCAAGGAACGGGGCCGAAATGAGTGACGTGCTGAGTCCACTCGGCGCCATCGTGCCAACGCTGCTTGTGGATGGCCATTGGATCGGCGTGCCACCCCTTGGAGACTGTCGGAGCCACCGAGGTTGCGGAGCGATCCGTGGTGAATGGCTGGGCGGAAGTGGTTGTTGAGGCAATAAGTGTTGTGGTCATGCAATCCACTCTGAGGCCATTCACCCACGAGCGAATCGGGGCGATCCCCCAACCCTGGGGACACACCAGGGGGTTCGTGAAAAGTCGGCAACGCGGCAGCCGAAAACGAGAGCAGGGCGCCCTGGGGCGCCCCGCGTTTTAGCTCGTATTCGATGTGGTGTTCAGTTAGTTGTCGTTACGGTGCGATCCACTGTTGCCGCCAGCACGATTGCGTGAGTGGCACGCAACCGGGTTGATCTGGAAACCTGAGCCGTCAATGAGACGGACCGGCGACAGCATCACGATGTCGCCCTTGACCGCAGCCGAGTCGAGGTTGTTGAGCCCTGGTACGGCGACCTTGTCATTCGCCAGGATCGTGTAGGTGGCGTCGAAGAACTCATCGGCCGTCGAGTCTGGGCCAAAGGTATCGGAGCCGATGCCACCAACCCTGCGGCTGTTGACGAGCCACTGGACTGCAGCGCCGGAGAACCCTGGCGCAGCTTCGAAATATCCTTCAGTGCGGAAGACTTCGTCAAAGCCGGTCTGGATAACGACGAGCGAACCTCGCTCAATCTTCCCGTTGTCCTTCTCGTAGCTTCGGATGTCGCTAGCGCTGAGCTGGAAGTCGACTGCCTCGCCCGCGGCGGCCATACGATCACGAACATCGATGATGTAGAGCGGCATCACGAGTTCTTCGGGCCGCAGGTCATCAACCGTGCGGCCGCCTTCGATGAAGTGACCCGGCGCGTCAAGGTGAGTGCCAGTGTGGGTGGCCATGCCCAGGTCTTCAACCAAGTAGCCGTCAGGGTCGATTGTCGCGAACAGGTCGATCGTCGTCAGTGGGTCACCAGGAAAGATCGAGTTTGATTCGTCGAGCACGTGTGCGAGGCTGCTCATCCCGCCGGGACACGACACCTCGGCGCCACCGTTGCCTCCGCCGCGAACCGTTATGCCGTAGCCCGCTCCCGCAATTCCTGCAGTGGCGGCCAAGCCTGCGGCAAGGCCAATCGCCGTGACCGTCTTCGTCCGCGTCGAACTGCGCTTCAAATTGAATTTCACCATGTTGCTCCAAGGCCGAATTTCGGAGGGGCCGAATGCCCGCCCGCCGGGTGTGACAATAGCCCACCCGACGGATCGGTCACAACGTGTCTAGGCCAAACGGTGCTAGGCGCCCGATTCCTCAAGAGCTCGTGCGACGAGGACTCTTGCGAGATGCGACCGGTATTCGCCGTCGCCGTTTAGGTCGTCGGGAGGCTCAGTTCCTTCCGCCGCCAGGGCGGCAGCATCAGCCGCTGAAGCCCCACCAGCAAGCGCGGCCTCGACCGCTGCCGACCGCATGGGGGTTTGGCCCATGTTGATCAGAGCAACCGATGATGAGCCGTTCGAAACCGCAGCAACACCGACGATGGCCCAGTCTTGCGCCCGTCGGTTGAACTTCTGGAACGACCAGCCGGCGCCGGCCATCTTCGGGACCCTTACCTCAATGATGAGTTCATCCGGAGCGAGGGCTGTCTCAAGGAACCCGGTGAAGAAGTCGGTTGCTGCGATCTCTCGCTGACCTCCCGATCCTTGCACAACAATTGTTCCCCCCATCGCCAACACCGCGGCGGGCAAATCAGACGCAGGGTCGCCGTGCGCGAGCGAGCCTCCTAGCGTTCCACGGTGTCGAACCTGCGGGTCGCCAACAAGGCCGGCCACATGCGCCAACAACGGTGCTTCGGCCTTGAGCAACTCGTGACGCTCGACTGACTGGTGGGTGGTGAGTCCGCCGACGGCAACGTGGTCACCGCCGTCCTTCACATACGACAAGTCGGCGAGCCGACCGATATCAACGAGCACTGTCGGGGTCGACAGCCGGAACCGCATCAGCGGGATGAGGCTGTGTCCTCCGGCGAGGAACTTCGCTTCATCGCCGTGCTCGGCAACAGCGGCAATTGCGGCCTCGGCCGACTCAGCCTCTACATACTCGAACGCTGCGGGGATCATGACTTGCCCTCCTTCGAATTGTTGATTGCTTTCCAAATACGGTGAGGCGTTGCTGGCATCGCCATGTCGGTGACCCCATACGGACTCAACGCATCACACACCGCGTTGATGACAGCAGCCGCAGAACCGATTGTTCCCGCCTCGCCAACTCCCTTAACTCCCATGACGTTCGAGGTACTCGGCGTCACGGTGAATCCGGTCTGAATGTTTGGCACCTCGGCCGGTGACGGCACGAGGTAGTCGAGGAACGACGGGTTCTTACAGTTGCCGTCTTCGTCGTAGACCGCCGCCTCCCACAAGGCTTGGGCCGCGCCCTGCACGATGCCGCCGTGCACCTGACCTTCAACAATGAGGGGGTTGACCTGATTGCCACAGTCGTCGATGGCGATGTAGTCGATCAGATCAATCTCACCGGTGTCTTCGTCGATCTCGACGACAGCAACATGGCTGCCAAACGGGAAAGCGAAGTTTGGCGGATCAAACGTGACTTGCTCCTGAAGGTTCGGCTCCATACCGTCAGGAAGATTGTGGGCGGTGAATGCGCCGAATGCGATCGCCTGAATCGGGAGTGCCTTGTCTGGCGACCCCTTCACGCTGAAGGTTCCGTCGGCGAAATCAAGATCGTCGGCGTTTGCTTCAAGCTGGTGAGCAGCAATGGCCTTTGCCTTCTCGACCACCTTGTCGCATGCCATCGAGATGGCGACGCCGCCAACCGACAAGGACCGTGAGCCGTAAGTGTCGAGACCGAGTGGCGAGATGGCGGTGTCAGAATGCAACACCACGACATCATCAGGATCAATACCGAGCTTGTCGGCGACGATCATTGACCACGACGTTTCATGCCCCTGGCCATGTGGTGTGGAACCCGAAACCACTTCGACTTTGCCGGTCGGCAAGAAGCGCACCATCGCGTGCTCCCAGCCACCAGCTCCGTAGTTAAGGCCAGCGAGAGCCCGGCTTGGAGCGAGGCCGCAGATCTCGACGTAGGTACAGAGTCCGATCCCAAGCAGCTTCTTGGATCCGGCGTCACGCCGACGCTTCTGTTCAGCTCGAAGGTCGTCGTACTTCGCAAGCGCAAGCGCCGCATCGAGGTTTGGTCCGTAGTGACCAGAATCGAAGACCAGCGTCGACGCCGTCTCGAGGTTCTCGAAGGCGTCGCCGCCAGCGAGATAGTTGCGGCGCCTGATCTCGTCAGGTCCAACGCCAACTGCGCCGGCGAGAAGGTCCATCGCCCGCTCGATTGCGTAGCTCGCTTCGGGGCGTCCGGCGCCGCGATAGGCGTCGGTTGGCGTCAGGTTGGTGAAGTGCCCGTCGCATGTGAACCCGAACGCTGGCACGTCGTAGACACCGGTGTAAAGGAAGCTACCGAGAAGCGGAACACCAGGAGTGATCAGCATCATGTAGGCGCCCATATCGGCGTCAAGGTGCACACGAACACCGAGGATCTTGCCGTCGGCGTCGGCTGCGATCTCGATCTTCTGGTTTTGGCCCCGACCCTGATGGGTCGAGAACGCCGCCTCAGACCGACCCTCAGTCCAGCGAACAGGAAGTCCGAGATGGTTGGCCAGGGTTACCGCAAGTAGTTCGTCTGGGTTGACGTTGAGCTTCGCCCCAAACCCTCCACCAACAGCAGGAGCGATGATACGAAGCTTGTTCTCTGGCAATCCAGTGGTTGCTGCGATCATCACTTTCAGAATGTGTGGAATCTGGGTCGATGTATACAGCGTGATATCACCGCCATGTGGTGACGGGACGGCGAGAACACCCCGTGGCTCCATGGCCGCTGGAATCAGTCGTTGCTGGACAAAATTGCCCGTGACGGTGTGGGCCGCTGCGGCAAACGCCGCGTCAACTCCTTCGGGGTTTGGCTCTAGCGCCCAGTGATATGCCTTGTTGGTCGGAAGATCAGAGTGGGCTTGGTTCTTGTCGGCAACAGCAGCGTCGATCGATGCAACCGCAGGGAGTACCTCGTAGTCGACCACGACGCCTTCGATGGCGTCGGCGGCCTGGTATCGGCTTGAAGCCAGCACCACGGCGATGATCTCACCAACGTGGTGGGCCTCGTCGACAGCAGCTGGATAGTGAGGTGGGTTAACCATGTCGTCGGTGACAGGCCAGGCGCACGGCAGCGGTGCCGCCCAAAGATTCATACCCGCCAGGTCGGCGCCGGTAAGACCCGTGTGGACCCCTGGCATCGTGTGGGCTTCCGAGGTGTCTACTGACAAGATCTTGGCGTGAGCGTGGATGCTGCGCACCATGCCCATCCAGAGCTCTCCCGGGGCATGAATGTCGTCGACAAACTTGCCCTCTCCAGTGAGCAGCTTTGGGTCTTCTTTGCGAAGTCGTGGGGTTCCAACAACAGTCATCAGGCACCCCCGGCAGCGCAGCTCATGACCGATTTCACGATGTTGTGATAACCAGTGCAGCGACAAAGATTGCCCTCAAGACCGATGCGTACTTCGGATTCTGTCGGGTTCGGGTTCTCTTCAAGCAACGACGTTGCCGCCATGACCATGCCGGGCGTGCAATACCCGCATTGCAGTCCGTGACACTCCATGAATGCTTGCTGCATTGGGTGGAGCCCGTCGCTCGTGGCCATGCCCTCAATTGTGGTGATCGCCGTGCCTCGCGCTTGGGCCGCGAGCATGGTGCACGACTTCACTGACTCCCCGTTGACGTGAATGGTGCATGCACCACACGACGACGTGTCGCATCCGATATTCGTGCCAGTAAGTCCCAGTTCGTCTCGAAGCATGTGCACCAACAAGGTGCGTGCCTCAACATCTGCCGAACGGGTCTGGCCGTTGACTACAAACTCAACCTGCACGTGGCCCCCTATGTCCCCTAGTTTTCTCGCGACACTATTGTGCGCGGTCTTCTCACTCTGACACATCAGCGAGCACTGTGCCGAGGCGACCTCTCAAGTTTCGGGCAAAACCACGAGTGGGAGACCCGAAGGCCTCCCACTCGATCGATTCAATTGACGTTGCGTGCTAGCCGATTGTGGCTGGGCCACCTGCGGGGGCTTCTTCGCCGAGTGAAGCGAGCCACTGGGCAGGATCCTGCTGTTCGCCTTCGTCCGAGAAGAACGAGAGCGGCTTGTAGTCAGGAGCAACGGTGACCAACTCACGGTGACGGAGAAGGCCGGTTCCGGCAGGAATCAACTTGCCGATAATGATATTTTCCTTGAGGCCGATCATCGAGTCAGACTTGCCCTCGATTGCAGCTTCGGTGAGCACACGAGTGGTCTCCTGGAACGATGCGGCTGAGAGCCACGAGTCGGTCGAGAGTGACGACTTGGTGATACCCATGATTTCGGGACGGCCTTCGGCTGGGCGAAGACCCTCTTGCACCAGGCGGCGGTTGACGTCAGCGAATTGCCACTGATCGACACGCTCACCAGGAAGGAAATCGGACTCACCGGGCTCTTGCACGCCGACTCGACGAGTCATCTGGCGAACAATGAGTTCGATGTGCTTGTCGTGGATCGATACACCCTGATCTCGGTATACCTTCTGGACCTCTTCGACCAGGTACTGCTGGGTTTCGCGGATGCCGCGAATCTCCATCAGTTCCTTTGGATCTCGAGGACCATCGACGATCGGATCGCCAGCCGCGATCTCTTGGCCGTCTACGACCTCAAGACGAGAGGCACCAGGCACGGTGTAAGAATCTTCCTCACCATCGTCGGTGACAACGGTGATGACCTTGCCCTTACCCTCATCTTCGGCGACCCGGACAACACCAGAGACACGGCTTAGTGTGGCCTTGCCTTTCGGGCTCCGAGCTTCGAAGAGCTCAACCACACGTGGCAAACCACCTGCGATATCGGCTCCACCGGCGATGCCGCCAGTGTGGAAGGTACGCATGGTGAGCTGGGTTCCCGGCTCACCAATTGATTGGGCAGCGATAACGCCGACCGCTTCGCCAACTTCGATAACCTTGCCCGTGGCCAGTGAGGTTCCGTAGCTCGCAGCCGAAATGCCGACTGGTGAGTCGTCAGTAAGCGGCGAAAGCACACGGACAGTGGAGACACCTGGGTCGTCACGGAGCGTAAACATGTCTTCTTCGCTGATCATGGTTCCCTTTTCCATTACGGAACCATCGCTCAGAGGGACATCGGCGGCAAGCACTCGGCTGTAGAGCCGGTTCTCGAGATAGGTACGAACCATGCGGCCATCGGCATCGGCCGCATCGACTGGCTCGCCGGTTTCCTTGTGATAGAAGCCGTCAGGCTTCACATCGTCAAGAATGAGCGCACGAGGGGTGCGACCTTCGGCGAACGGATCGCGATCGTTGATGATCACTTCCTGCGCAACGTCGACCAAACGGCGGGTGAGATAACCCGAGTCGGCAGTACGAAGCGCCGTATCGACCAGACCCTTACGGGCACCAGGCGTGGAGATGAAGTACTCCAACATGGTGAGGCCTTCACGGAAGTTTGACTTAATCGGCCGTGGAATCATGTCGCCACGAGGGTTGGCGACCAACCCACGCATGCCCGCAATCTGGCGGACCTGCATCATGTTTCCTCGAGCGCCCGAGTCGACCATCATGTCGATTGGGTTGAAGCGAACTGACTTGAGGTTGATCTCCATCGCCTCGCGCACCTCATCGGTG
The DNA here is from genome assembly GCA_037968895.1 of Acidimicrobiales bacterium. Taxonomy (GTDB): domain Bacteria; phylum Actinomycetota; class Acidimicrobiia; order Acidimicrobiales; family SZUA-35; genus JBBKWJ01. Next base: position 11,587 of record JBBKWJ010000183.1, on the reverse strand, counting down.
GCGTGGGTCCAGATCTCGACCTCTTTCTGACGTCGCTCGCCATCAGTGATGATTCCTCGACGGAACTGGCTCTCGACCTTGTCGGCCTCGATCTCGTGCTCGTCCAGGATGGCTTTTTTCTCGGGCGGTGTCTGCACGTCGTGCACAGAAACGGTGAGGCCAGACATCATTGCGAAGTGGAACGAAAGTTCCTTGATCGCATCGAGGCTCTGACCAACTTCAGCCTTCGGGAAGCCAGTAGCGAGATCATCGACGATGACGCCAATGTCGCGCTTCTTGACCAGATGGTTCACGAATGGGAATCCATCAGGGAGCGTCCGGTTGAAGAAGACACGTCCCGCTGTGGTCCGTGTGTAGACCGCACCATTCTTGCCTTCAGCCGGGGTCTCCAGCAGTTCTGGAGTGCGCCAGTAGATAGGAGCATGAAGACCAATCACGCCATCTTCGTACGCTCGCTCGAGTTCGTCGATCCGACGGAAGGTCGAGTCGATGCCAGGCTCGTCTTCAACCCAGTCAGTCAGGTAGTAGATACCGATGACCATGTCTTGAGTTGGCGTAACGAGCGGACGGCCGTTGGCCGGCGACAGCACGTTGTTGGCGCTGAGCATAAGGACACGGGCTTCTGCCTGTGCCTCAGCCGAGAGCGGAAGGTGAACTGCCATCTGGTCGCCGTCGAAGTCAGCGTTGAACGCGGTGCAGACGAGCGGATGAATCTGGATGGCTTTGCCTTCGACCAGTTTTGGCTCGAACGCCTGAATACCGAGACGGTGCAAGGTAGGCGCTCGGTTGAGCATGACCGGGTGCTCCTGGATGACCTCTTCGAGGACTTCCCACACCTGCGGACGACGCCGCTCGACCATACGCTTGGCCGACTTAATGTTTTGAGCGAGTTCCTGGTCGACCAACCGCTTCATCACGAACGGCTTGAAGAGCTCAAGCGCCATGATCTTTGGCAGGCCGCACTGGTGGAACTTCAGGGTTGGGCCGACCACGATGACCGAACGGCCTGAGTAGTCGACGCGTTTGCCGAGCAGGTTCTGACGGAACCGGCCCTGCTTGCCCTTGAGCATGTCGGAGAGGGACTTCAGCGGGCGATTACCTGGGCCCGTCACCGGACGACCGCGTCGGCCGTTGTCGAACAGTGCGTCGACAGCCTCCTGCAGCATGCGCTTTTCGTTGTTCACGATAATCTCAGGAGCCCCGAGATCGAGCAGACGCTTCAGACGGTTGTTGCGGTTGATTACCCGGCGATAGAGGTCGTTGAGGTCAGAGGTTGCGAAGCGGCCACCATCGAGCTGCACCATTGGACGAAGCTCTGGCGGAATCACTGGCACAACATCAAGGATCATGGCCCGCGGGTCATTGATCCGACGTTCGTTCTCGTCGCGACGGTTAAAGGCAGCGACAATCTTCAGCCGCTTGATGGCCTTCTGCTTGCGCTGCGCCGAGAGTGGCTTTTGGCCCTCTGGTGGATCGATAGCGGCACGAAGCAGGATCTCTTCGTTGTCGAAGTCGATACGTTCGATGAGCTGCGCAAGCGCGTCCGCGCCCATGCCGCCTTCGAAGTAGTCTCCCCAGCGGTCAGCCATTTCGCGCCAGAGCATCTCGTCTTCGAGAATCTGACGGCCGAAGAGGCCCTTGAATTCGTCCCATGCTCGGTCGAGCACGTCGAGTTCCATCTCGTACTGTTCACGAGTGAGAGCAAAGTCTTTTTCAGCAGAACGCTGACGAGCCCGAACTTCGGTGTCTTTCGCACCGTCGGTCTCCATCTGAGCGATTTCTGCTTCGACCATCTCGTGCTCTTCAGCAAGACGGAGTTCCATCTCTTTGATGATGGTTTCGCGTTCGCCGATGACCTCTGCCTCAAGTGAAGGCAAGTCTGCATCGCGCTTCTCCTCGTCGACCCATGTCACGAGGTTGGCGGCGAAGTAGATGACCTTCTCAAGCTGCTTGGCTTTGAGCTCTTCTCGGGGCAAGGTGCCCATCAAGAGATAGGCAAGCCATGAGCGAGTACCACGGAGGTACCAGATGTGCACGCAAGGAGCAGCAAGCTCGATGTGTCCCATCCGCTCGCGGCGGACCTTTGAGCGAGTGACTTCAACGCCACACCGCTCGCAAATGATGCCCTTGAATCGGACGCGCTTGTACTTACCGCAAGAGCATTCCCAGTCCTTCTGAGGACCGAAAATCTTCTCGCAGAAGAGCCCGTCTTTCTCTGGCTTTAGGGTTCGGTAGTTGATGGTCTCCGGCTTCTTAACTTCGCCGTTTGACCACATGCGGATGGACTCCGCTGTGGCTAGACCAATCTTCAGCTGATCAAAATCATTGACGTCGAGCATGCTCAGTCTCTTTCCCGGTTGCCCGACTAGCGGCCACGGCCCGCAGCGCGGACAGCGTCGTCTTCGTCTGAACCACGCTCAGGGCGGCTCAGATCGATTCCCAATTCTTCAGCGGTGCGGAAGAGCTCATCGTCGAGCTCCCGCATCTCAATCTCCTGGCCGTCTTCTGAGAGCACCTCAACGTTGAGACACAGTGCTTGCATCTCTTTGATGAGCACTTTGAAGCTCTCTGGAATCCCCGGCTCTGGAATATTCTCGCCCTTGACGATGGCTTCGTAGACCTTGACTCGGCCAAGCACATCGTCTGACTTGATGGTGAGCAACTCCTGGAGGCAGTAGGCGGCGCCGTATGCCTCGAGTGCCCACACTTCCATCTCGCCGAAGCGCTGGCCACCAAACTGGGCCTTACCACCAAGTGGCTGCTGGGTAATCATGGAGTATGGACCCGTTGATCGGGCGTGGATCTTGTCGTCGACCATATGGGACAACTTCAAGACGTACATGATGCCAACCATGATCGGATTGTCGAATGGCTCGCCAGTCCGACCGTCGTACAGAGTCGCTTTTCCGTCTGGCCCAATAAGGCGCTCACCGGAAACTGCCTCTGGATTGAGGTTGGTGAAAATATCTTGGATCGTTGGCTTATCGCCAGCAAGCTCTTGCTCGTCCCACTTCGCGCCATCGAACACGGGTGTTGCGACGAGCGTTGATGGAGTGGTGAACGGTCGAGTCTTGTTTTCGGTGCCGCGCATTGGCGGTTCACCGACACGCTCGCCATTAACTTCCCAACCCCAACGGGCGGCATAGCCAAGGTGAGCTTCAAGGACCTGACCGATGTTCATACGAGAAGGAACACCAAGTGGGTTCAAGATGACGTCGACGGGAGTGCCGTCAGACATATGCGGAAGATCCTCGGCGGGCAAGATGCGAGAAATAACGCCCTTGTTGCCGTGTCGACCCGCAAGCTTGTCGCCAACGGAAATCTTGCGCTTCTGGGCGACATAGACACGCACCAACTGGTTGACACCAGGAGGTAGTTCGTGGCTGTCGTCACGGTTGAAGACTTTGACGTCGATGACCTTGCCGGACTCGCCGTGTGGAACCTTGAGCGAGGTGTCGCGAACTTCGCGGGCCTTCTCACCGAAGATTGCCCGTAGGAGGCGCTCTTCAGGGGTGAGTTCGGTCTCGCCCTTTGGCGTGACCTTGCCAACCAGCACATCGCCTGGTCCGACCTCAGCACCAACGCGAATGATGCCGCGTTCGTCGAGGTCGCCAAGGATGTCTTCGCTGAGGTTCGGGATGTCCCGCGTGATTTCTTCGGGCCCAAGCTTGGTGTCGCGAGCATCGATTTCATGCTCGTGGATGTGGATCGAGGTAAGGACGTCGTCACGGACGAGGCGCTCACTCAGGATGATCGCATCCTCGAAGTTGTACCCCTCCCATGGCATGAAGGCCACGACGAGGTTCTTACCAAGCGCAAGCTCACCGTTGTCGGTCGAAGGACCGTCGGCGAGAAGCTGACCCCGCTCAACCTTCTGGCCAGCTTTGACGCGTGGCTTCTGGTTGATGCAGGTGTCTTGGTTTGAACGGGTGAACTTGAGAAGCCGGTGGATCTTCTTACCGGTCGACGCGTATTCCATCGTGATCTGTCGACCATCGACGTCGAGTACGACGCCGTCGTCTTTCGCCACCAAGGTGTCTGCCGCGTCGTGAGCAGCGCGGAATTCGATTCCGGTGCCGATGTACGGAGCCTCGGCGGTGATCAGCGGAACAGCCTGACGCTGCATGTTGGCGCCCATGAGCGCTCGGTTTGCGTCGTCGTGCTCGAGGAATGGAATCAAGCCTGTGCCGATTGAAACAATCTGCTTCGGCGAAACGTCCATCATCTGAACTTCATCTGGCGTTACGGAGGTGATCTCCGTTGTGGCACCAAAGAAGATGTCTCGTTCAAGCTGAAGCTTGAGGTCGCGAAGAGACGCAGCCTGCGGCGAGCGACGGGAAAGAATACGGTCGCTCTGGAAGCTGCCATCAGGATTGAGTTTGGCGTTTGCCTGCGCAACGACGTATTCCTCTTCTTCATCAGCTGTGAGGAAGACGATGTCGCCGGTCACGATGCCGTCGGTGACAACGCGATACGGGGTCTCAAGGAACCCGAACTCGTTGACACGCGAGTAGCTCGCGAGATAGCCGATGAGTCCGATGTTCGGGCCCTCCGGTGTCTCGATCGGGCACATACGGCCGTAGTGCGAGAAGTGAACGTCACGGACTTCGAAGCCCGCTCGTTCGCGCGACAAGCCGCCCGGTCCGAGCGCCGAGAGACGGCGGCGGTGGGTGAGACCCGAAAGCGGGTTGATCTGGTCCATGAACTGGGAGAGCTGCGAGGTTCCGAAGAACTCCTTGATTGCAGCAACAACCGGCCGGATGTTGATCAGCGTCTGAGGGGTAATGGCCTCGACGTCTTGAGTGGTCATTCGTTCACGAACCACTCGCTCCATCCGGGACAGGCCGATACGGACCTGGTTCTGGATGAGCTCGCCGACGCTACGTACGCGACGGTTGGCGAAGTGGTCTTGATCGTCGAGGCGGTAGCCAGGCTCCGCCACCATGAGGTGGAGAAGGTAGGTGGCCGCTGCGAGCACCTCGCATCGTGACAGCACTGGCTGGTCGACGTCTGGCATGTCGAGCTGGTCGGCGATCATTGGGAATAGCTCGCCGAGCTTCTTGAGCTCGGGCCCAAGCTTGCGATTGAGCTTGTAGCGACCAACCCGTGAGAGGTCATAGCGACGGCTCTCGAAGAAGGCATTGCGCAGGTAGCTGCGAGAGGCCTCAAGCGTTGGTGGCTCGCCGGGGCGGGCCTTCTTGTAGATCTCGATCAGCGACTCGTCCTGGGTAGGTGCGATGTCGCGGTCTTTCTCCCACTGGCCTTCGAGGAAATCGAAGTGCAGGGCAAAGGCCTCAAGGAACCCTGGAGCGTTTTCCTCGTCGTAGCCGAGGGCGCGCAACATGGTAAACAGCGAGAGGCGACGCTTACGAGCGACACGCACACCGGCTGTTGGATCCTTGCCCGGCTTCTGCTCAACGTCGAACTCGACCCATTCACCGCGGTACGGGTGAATTGTGCCCGTAACCATCTGGTGCTTGGCGAGGTTACGCAAGCGGAAACGCTCGCCAGGCTGGAAGATCACGCCTGGTGAGCGAACGAGCTGTGATACCACGACACGCTCGGTGCCGTTGATCACAAATGTGCCGTTCTCGGTCATCATGGGGAAGTCACCCATGAAGACGGTCTGCTCTTTGATTTCACCGGTCGAGGAGTTGATAAACCGGGCGCGCACGAAAATCGGCGCGGCGTAGGTCATATCTTTCTCTTTGCACTCCTCGACGGAGAACTTTGCATACGGCTTGAGATCTTCATCATGAGGATCAAACTCAAGCTCGAGTTGGAGCGTTTCAGTGAAGTCTTTGATCGGGCTTATATCGCGGAATGCATCCGCCAAGCCTTGATCAAGGAACCACTCAAATGACTCACGTTGGATTGCAATCAAGTCAGGAAGCTGCAAGGCCTCCTCAAGATTGCCGAACGAGTAACGGTCGCGGGCGACGGTACGTGCTGGCAAAAGACACCACCTGGGGTAGCACGGGAGGCCAAAGGTCAAGCTGAGTTAGCCACTCGCACTCTCGCATAGCGGGAGCGCAAAAAAGGAGCGGCTAGCACGGCAACTGACAAGCATATGGGCGCAGAGACTCGTGCACAACCGGTTTCACAAATATCGCGGAGCGGACTGTAAACATACCTGGCGTTCAGGTCAAGGCTTTCCTTCGAAACAACCCGCCTGCCAGCACTTTCGCCGCGAATTTCTTTCAGCTGGCCAGAAAAAGAAACGAGCCCCGGCACAAGGCCGGGGCTCGAATAATCAGGTTGAGACTGAACTACTTGAGTTCGACTGCTGCGCCGGCTTCTTCGAGCTTGGCCTTTGCGGCTTCAGCATCGTCCTTGTTGGCACCCTCAAGGATTGGCGCTGGAGCACTCTCGACGAGGTCCTTTGCTTCCTTAAGGCCAAGGCTCGTGAGTTCACGAACGGCCTTGATGACCTGGATCTTCTTGTCACCAGCTGAGGTGAGAACGACATCAAAGTCGTCCTTCTCTTCGGCTTCTTCGGCAGCTGCTGGGCCTGCTGCGCCGGCAACGGCGACTGGGGCGGCAGCGGTTACGCCGAACTTCTCTTCGAAGTCGGTCAGGAGCTCGGAGAGCTCGAGAACTGACATCGATGCAATTGCTTCGAGAATATCTTCCTTGGTCATTATGACTCGCTTTCTGGTGCCTCGGCCGAGGCGGCTTCGGGTTGCTCGGACTCTGCCGAGGTGTCTGATTCTGTTGCGGCCTCTGCTTCAGCAGCAGGGGCTTCTGGAGTAGCGGCTTCCGTTTCCTCGGCAGCTGGTGCCTCGGCTTCGGGTGCGCTTGGAGCCGACTCGGGGGCGCCGGGGGCGCCACCTTCGTCGATAAGGGCCTTGAGACCGTATGCGAAGTTGCGGGGAATTGCCTGCAAGAGTCCAGCGAACTGAACCATTGGTGCAGCAATGCCACCAGCCAACTTTGCCAGCAATACTGGACGTGGTTCCACGTCGGCCAGAGCATTGATTTCGTTTGCGTCAAGGCTCTTGCCGGCGAGAAGTCCGCCTTTGATGACAAGCTTTGGATTGATCTTTGCAAATTCCTTCAGGGCCTTCGCCACAGCGACAACGTCGCCAGGCTCACCCTCTGGAGTTGGTTCTGCAAAGGTTAGTGCGGTGGGACCGACCAACAGGTCGCCGAAATCGAGTCCAGCTTCGTCTGCAGCGCGGCGCATAAGGGTGTTTTTGTACACCTTGTATGCCCCGCCTGCGGGACGAAGGCTGCGACGCAGCGTCGACAAATCCTCAACAGTCAGGCCTCGATACTCCGAGACCAATACTGCCCGCGCCGATGTCATCCGTTCCCGGACTTCCTCAACGACTGCTACTTTTTCAGGTCTTGGTTGCTCCATCACACCTCCTCTCATATGTTGCATTTCCGGATAGGGACTGATCGATGCTCATGGCCGATCAGTTCCTCTCAGGATCAGCACCCAGGGGTGTGACACAAAGAATCATGATCGCCTTGTTGGGCAGGTCCCACGAGTGGTTCCAGTTCCTCAGCTGCACTTGCGTGCATCCGAACCCAAGGTCTTTGGCGAGAGCGTACGATTTCCGTCGAGCGAACCCGACGGGTTTGCTTCTGGCGACGAGTCACCAGAAGCGGTTGCGGCCCGAAGGCCAACACTAACGACTAGGCCACGAACGGTGTGTCGAGCTTTGTCGGATCAATCTTGACGCCAGGGCCCATGGTTGAAGACAGAGTTGCCTTCTTCATGAATCGGCCCTTGGCTGAGGCTGGCCTTACGCGATTAAGTTCGTCAACGAGTGCAGTGAGATTCTCGACGAGGTCTTTGGCTTCGAAGCCCGCCTTGCCTATCGACACGTGCACATTGCCGTAGCGGTCGGTGCGGTATTCGACAGTGCCGCCCTTGAAGGCGACAACGGCCTTGGCCACATCGGTGGTGACGGTGCCGGTCTTTGGGTTTGGCATAAGGCCACGAGGACCGAGCACACGACCGAGCTTGCCAACCTGTGGCATGAGTTCTGGGGTTGAGATAGCGAGATCAAAGTCGAGCATGCCGCCTTCAACCTGGGCAACGAGGTCTTCGGCGCCAACAATGTCGGCTCCAGCTTCGGTTGCTGCGGTTGCATCGTCACCTTGGGCGAACACGGCGACCCTGACGGTCTTGCCGGTTCCCGCTGGAAGGCTCACGGTGCCGCGGACGATTTGGTCTGGCTTCCTCGGATCGACACCAAGCGAGAGCGACAAGTCGATCGATTCGTCGAACTTGGCCGAAGCCAGGCTCTTCACGAGGTCGAGTGCCTCAAGCGGGGTGTGGAAACGCTCGTTGTCGAAACGCTTCTGAGCGTCGAGATACTTTTTACCTTTTGCCATGATTGGCTCCCTCTAGTGGTTTCGCCGCAGGGTGAGGTGTTCCCATACGAGCGCTGAATATTGTGTGCCGCCTGGCCACAAACGGCCGTGGTCTATCGAATTCGAACGCCCATTTGGCGAGCGGTACCTGCTACCTGCTTCTTGGCTGCGTCGATGTCGTAGGCGTTGAGGTCAGGCATTTTGATTTGTGCGATCTCGGTGAGCTGCGCATCGGTGATTGAACCGGCGCGGTCACGCTTTGGATCGGCAGCGCCCTTTTCGATCTTGGCGGCCTTGCGAATGAGATCAGCCGCAGGCGGCGTCTTCAGAATGAAGCTGAAGCTGCGATCTTCGTAGATCGTGATTTCGGCGGGAACAACCGTGCCGCGTTGGGCTTCGGTCCTTGCGTTGTAGTCCTTGCAGAAGTCCATGATGGCGATGCCATGCGGACCAAGTGCGGTACCGACTGGTGGCGCAGGTGTTGCCTGCCCCCCCATGATCTGAATACGGACGGTTGAGAGAATCTTCTTCTTTGCCATTGCGGGGTGCCCTATCAGGGTTAAAAGGCGGTCGGATGTGGGTCCGGCCTGAATAGATCAGACAAGACCGCCTCACAGCGTACAGGCCATCGACCTAAACGCACTCTTGAGGTAGTAAGGAGCTGGCTTGGCCTTAGACCTTGCCGACTTGAGCGAACTCAAGCTCGACCGGGGTTTCGCGGCCGAAGATGTTGACGAGGACCTTGAGCTTGAGCTGGTCTTCGTTGATCTCAACGATTTCGCCCTGGAAGTCCGCGAATGGGCCTTCCTTAACGCGCACCGTCTGGTTGATTTCGTATTCGAGACGTGGCTTGCCTTTACGGCCAGCATCTTCGCCTTCGACCTTGTCGGAAAGGAATGACTCGACATCGCGTCGGGGCAGGGGCGAAGGCTTGTTGCCGGCACCGACAAACCCGGTGACACCAGGAGTGTTGCGGACAACGAACCACGAGTCATCGTCGAGCCTCATCCGGCACAGTAGGTAGCCAGGGAAGACTTTTTTCTGGACGATAACTTTCTTGCCGTTTTTGAACTCGACAACGTCCTCGAGAGGAATTACGACTTCGTAAATCCGCTCTTCCATGTTCATCGACGCCGTACGGGCTTCGATGTTTTTCCTGACCTTGTTTTCGTAACCCGACTGGGTATGCAGCACATACCAGCGGCCTGGCTTGTCGTATGGCGACACGACGCGTGGTGCTGGGGCTTCCTCGGCTTCGGCTACGTCTTCAGCATCAGTTGCTTCGGTTGCATCGCCGTCGCCATCAGTGGCCGCAGCAGTGCTGGCATCTTCTTCGGGCGCTTCGACAGCGGCCTCTGGCGCATCGCTCGGGGCGTCGACGGCATCGGCTGCGGTTGCCGGCGACTCGTCTTCAGCTGGGGCGTCGGATTGAACAGATGAATCGGTCATGTATTTGCCTGCCGTAGGAGCTGCAAGATCGCCTCGCCAAACCCGTAATCGAGTAGGGCAACAAAGCCAGTGAGCAAGAGCACCGTCACCATGACGATGATCGTGAACTTCACCAGTTCGTCACGCGTCGGCCATGTAACCCGGCGCAGCTCAGAACGAACCTCGCCGACGTACTGGAAAGGACCTACCCGCGGACCTCGTGCCGGTGGTCGGTCTTCACGACGTGTCTGAATGGGGTTACCTTCAGCGTCGACCTCGCCCTGCTTCTGCAGATAGCGACGCTGCTCCCTGTTCATGGCCATGTGTGGACTGCCTTGTTGCTTGTCGAATTCGTACTGTATCGATTGTGCGCACTCTGAAAAATCAGTGCTGATTCTCCAGGTGATTCTTGCAGGGCACGAGGGAGTCGAACCCCCAACCCCCGGTTTTGGAGACCGGTGCTCTACCAGTTGAGCTAGTGCCCTAGGGCTTCGTAGAGACTAGCAGCGTTTCGCTCCGCCCCTACCCCACCACCGCGATTCGACGCCAGCAAGGCCGCACCTCACCGAGCATTTCCGTCGGCCTATGAAGCGATGTTTTGTCGTGCCGCGAGACGAGTTGCGATTACGATCGCTCCGGCCGCACCTGCAGTGGCAGCTGCTGCGAAGCCACCGATGACGGCCTTACGACGAGCCTTGCGATGGAGGCGCGTGACTTCGGCTAACGGTCGTACACCAGCCAAAATCTCGTCGAGCAACCGGGCATCCGGGGCCACGAGCTGATGACGCATAGAGCCCAGATCGCGAAGAAGCCGACGATATTGCACGGCCTCGGCCTGACATCGAAGACATTGCGCCACATGCTGTGCTGGCTCGGGTAGAAGAGCCTCTGACTCGTCGGCATTAGCCGCAAGCAGAAGCGAGATTTGGTCACATCGCACGAGCGGCCTCCTGGTCTTGCTCTTCGGTTTCGGACGACATGTTTTCGTCGGCCTTGAGCGGATACAGCAATTCACGCAGGTGCTTTCGAGCTCGATGCAGTCGCACTTTGGCCGCCGACTCGGTGATCCCTAGTTCGTCCGCAATGGCGATGTGCGAGAGGTCGTATATGTCTCGCAGGACCACAACAGCACGGAGTTTCGGCGGCAAGACACGAAGGGCGTCGGTTAACTGCACCCGCAGATCGCCGACATCGGCGCGATGCTCGGGATCGTGGCTCGGATGTGGGTCGACAACGCTCGTGGTCTCATCGAGGTCAGCGTGTCTGTGCTTGCCTCGGCGACCGAGAAAAGTGTTTGCGCAGTTCGCGGTTATCCGATGCATCCAGGTGCTGAACTGAGCGTCGCCACGGAACAGACTGAGTCCCTTGTGAACCCGTAAATATGCTTCTTGCACCACGTCGCGTGCGTCCTCCTCGTCACCGGTGAGTCGGTAGGCCAACGTGTAGGCGTCTGTATAGGTCCGCTTCACAAGCTCTTCGAACGCCTGAGCGTCACCGCTCTTCGCACTTTCGACGAGTTGCTCAATCTCGGGTACAGACACCAGATGACCTCGGTCCTCAGCGTGTGGAAGGTTGGACAATATAGACGCCCACTAGGTTACGTCAGTTGTGCCGCCATTGGCGACCGCACGCGACTGAGCCCCCTCGAAAGGGGGCCCAGTTCATGCAATTACTGCAGATCAAATGCGATCGTTGCAGCTACGGAATGAAGTTACTTGAGAATCTTGATGACGCGGCCAGCACCAACAGTACGACCACCCTCACGAATAGCAAACTTCAAACCCTCATCCATCGCAATCGGATTAATCAACTCAACCCGCACCTCAGTATT
>JBBKWJ010000182.1:0-2945 GCA_037968895.1 Acidimicrobiales bacterium | reverse complement strand
GAGCGGCGCCAGTCCCAGCCGCCGCTCCGGCCGTGCAAGCTGGCGGCCGCGACACCGTCGTACCGCTGACCAACATCCGACTTCGCACTGGCGAACACATGGTCATGTCGAAGTCGGTTGCGCCTCACACGCTGACTGCGATCGAAATTGACTACGAGGGTGTCGACCAGATCCGCAAGGCTCACGGCGCAGAATTCAAGGCACAAGAGGGGATTAGCCTCACCTACTTGCCGTTCATCACGCGCGCTGTAGTCGACGCCCTCCGCGAGTACCCGCATCTCAACGCATCGGTTGGCGACGGCGAACTCATCGTCCACAACTATGTCAATCTCGCGGTCGCCGTCGACCTCGATTTCCAGGGACTGCTTGCGCCAGTTGTTCGCGATACTGACGGCAAGCGCATGCGTGCGATCGCTCGCGATATCGCTGACGTGGCTCGACGGGCTCGTTCTAAGCAACTAGCGCCCGACGAGCTATCTGGTGGCACCTTTACTCTGACCAACGCCGGTAGCTACGGCACCATGATGCAGTTCCCTATCATCAATCAGCCACAGGTTGCGATCCTGTCGACCGATGCGGTCAAGCGCAAGCCGGTTGTTGTTGAAGACGCATACGGCAACGAGAGCATCGCAATCCACTCGGTTGGCATCCTCGCCATGGCGTGGGACCACCGCGCCATCGACGGTGCATACGCCGCCGCATTCCTAGCCCGTGTCCGCGAGATCATTGAGACTCGTGACTGGGCGAGCGAACTGGCCTAGACACCGTGACAATCGCCGAACCTCGTCACCGCACATCGGCTTCAGTCGATGGGGCTTTCCATGTGCGGTGGCTCGGGTCGGTTGCCTATCAAGAGGCGTGGGATCTTCAGCAGCAGCTTGTTGTCGGCAGCGGCAACCACTTGCTGTTGTTGGAGCACCCACCCGTCTACACGCTCGGTCGCAATGGGAAAGACGAGCACATCCTGGTCGATCCGGCCGTCGTCGGCGCCGAGCAGTTTCGTGTCAACCGTGGCGGCGACGTCACGTTCCATGGGCCTGGCCAACTCGTTGGCTACCCGGTGATGTCGGTAGCGGGGACCCGTGGTGGGGGCATGACCGACACGGCGGCCTACGTCGCGTCGGTCGAACAGACGCTCATCGATTCACTCGCTGAGTTCGATGTTGAGGGCCAGCGCCTTTCTGGGTTCCCCGGGGTGTGGGTCGAAGACTCATATGGTCTTTCGAAGATCGCCGCCGTTGGCGTTCGTTTGTCCCGCGGAAGGTCGATGCACGGCTTCGCGCTAAACGTCGACGTCGACCTTGATTGGTTTGCTCACATCGTGCCGTGTGGACTAGCCGACAGACCGGTCACCTCGTTGCACACCCTTGGTATCGACGTCACAATGGCTGAGGTTGTAGACGTAGTGGCGCGGCACGGAGCGAACAACCTTCAGCCTGACCGGCTCGTTGAACGCCAAGATGTCGCGTTTAGGTTGCGTACCGCCGACCTCGCTCCGTTTAGCCGGGGTGAAGGACCAGGTGAACAGGTCCGCCCCGAACGGGCCGGTGTGTCCGTGCAGCTCGGCCGACGGCTCGACCAAGCCGGTGTGAGCGAGGGGCTTGATGTGAGCGCTCGCAAACCAAAGTGGATGAAGGCGAAACTCAAGACCGACCCCGAGTTTCTGAAATTGAAACGCCTTTCTCGTGAGCTGAATCTCGTCAGCGTGTGCGAAGAGGCAGGCTGTCCAAACATCTACGACTGCTGGAGCGAAGGCACCGCAACGTTCATGCTGCTCGGCGAGCGCTGCACTCGGGCATGTGGGTTCTGCCTGATCGACACTCAAAAGCCGTTGCCTCCCGACCCAACGGAACCGGGTCGTATCGCGGAAGCCGTCGATCGCCTCGGTCTCAAGTATGCGGTCCTCACGATGGTCGCTCGAGATGATCTCGATGATGGGGGAGCGAACGCGGTCGCCGACACGGTTCGTGCCATCACTGCACGTTGTCCTGATACGCGCGTTGAGGTGCTGATCTCTGACTTGAAAGGATCGGCCACAAGCCTCCGCACCGTTATGGAGGCGAAGCCCGACGTGATGAATCACAATGTCGAGACCGTGCCCCGCATTCAACGAGCAGTGCGACCTTCTGCGAGTTATGCCCGATCGCTAACCGTCCTCGCCCGTTCAAAAGAGGCTGGCTTCACGACGAAGTCAGGGCTCATCGTCGGAATGGGCGAGACCTTCGAAGAGGTGGCGGGCACCATGGTCGACCTCCGCAGCGTCGGTGTCGACATCGTGACGATTGGTCAGTATCTACGTCCGACTACTCACCATCTGCCGGTGCACCGGTGGTGGACCCCAGAAGAGTTTGACCTTCTCAAGCAGTTTGGCGAAGAAGAGCTTGGCTTTGGGCACGTCGAGTCGAGCCCGCTTACCCGTTCGTCGTATCACGCCGGTTCGGTGGCCGAGGGACTGTAAGTCCTGCGAGCCGCTAGCGAAGAATAAGGACGTCCTTGGCTTCTTGGCGTTTCGATTCTGCAGTATGGCTGGTTGCCACTCTCGCTAGAGCTGATTCGAGGTGAGTGCCAATATCGCTTGTGGCGAGCTCAAACGCAGACAGCATTCGATCGCCGTAAACCCACGGGCTGTCCTCGAGTAAGCGCATCTCGGCCTGGGAGATGATGTCGCCGGCCGATACCCGGGGATTGAGAAGAAGGTCAGGTATTGAACGCAAGGCTGCGGCTCGGCGCAGGCGCTTCTGCCACTGATGGCCTACTCGATTCAAATTGTCCATCTTGGGTGTCGTGTCGAGGAGGGGATGAACGGCCTCGGCGATCCAGCCGCTTACCGCTCGAGGATCTGAGCGGCGTCCTGAGGCGTTTGCGAAAATTCGGATACTGCTAAGGAAACGTTTGACTGCCTCTTCGATTGCGTAGATTTCGCTGTCGAGAACGTTGATTGCGTC
>JBBKWJ010000181.1:0-11813 GCA_037968895.1 Acidimicrobiales bacterium | reverse complement strand
GATAGAGCAACGCCAGCGTGTTGACAGCTCCCATATCGACCGACCGCGCAGCGACGACCGACACACTCCAGCGCAACGGGCTCCATATCGGGGCCGACAACCCGACCGCACCTGGACTCTTTGCCTGATCCCCCAGACTGCAGAACATGATTCGCCCTCCGACCTGGCCGGCTCGGCTTGACCGCCGATACCCAACGATGCCAGTCCGGTCTCAAAAGAGCGAACATTTGTTCGAGTGTCGGAGGGGGCTTGAACAAACCTCGCCCAACAGGCATTCAGCACACCTGAGCGGCAAACAGTTGCCTAACGCGGCGTCTTAAGATCACCTGAAACGCTCGGCACAGCTCAGTACCGGTCCAATCCATTGGGTGCCATTAGCAAATCATTAGCATCACGACACCCCTGCTCTCGCCGGCCTTCCCACCCGGCCAAGACCTGACACAGATAGGTCAGGCCGGGGACTTAGTACAAGCTGAACCGTTGACCCGAGCGAGCCCAAAGGTGTCAATTCCCCATGTTGCGATAACACAACGGTCCTGGCCTCCGTTGCTCGTGCTGTAGCGAGCCTCATAGGTTGTTTCGCTCGTCGGCCGGAAGTAGTCGGGGTCGGTGCCAGGCAGATTGAGAAAGTCATCGAGTGCTGTCCCACCTGTACCAGCCACATCCCCTTCGTTGAGCGGCTCGAGATCCTGGCTGGTGCTGCCCATATACGCGGCTTCAACCTCGTTATAAAGATCGGAATGAGCCTGGTTAGCACGACGAGTTTCGATCTGACTATAAATCACTGCACCCAGGACGAAAATAGCCACGACCGTGAAGATCGCTGCTAGCCGCTTGGACCTGCCGTCCGTGTCAGTAGGTTCAGATTCTTGAGCGGACACATTCGTCCTTCGTGTGTGCGGCCCTTCACGATACCGCAGCGGTGTAGACGAGTGTCTGCGTGGCGGTGTAGCGGGACCAGTCCTCCAGGATCTTGACCCAGCAGTCGCTGTCCTGCCGAAAGGCGCGTGTGGTGCCTTTCGCAAACCATGAGCACCGGGACACCCTTTGAACGGGAAACCAACCGCTCAGCTCACCTCAGTCCCAGTGGATGCCAAGGTCGATGGACACAAGCTCGATTGCTCCATCAGACACCAGTTGGCCCACAACGTTGAACGATCTGACCAGCACCCCACTCGCGAGTAGAACCCGATAATCACTCCGACCCGGGATCAGCTCGGGGAGATCGTCGAACTGCTCGGCAAACCGGTCGACGACCCGCAGCAACTCGATCGTCTGGAAGTCTGTGGTCGACGGTTCGCCGTTCGGTCCCCGATCCGAGCCCAGCTGGCGGTCGAGATCCTCGAAGAACCCATACGTGGCCCGAACCGTGCGCCGTTCAGTCAAGACCGCTGAGTTGGCTCTGTCTCTTCGATCCGACGCAAGATCCGCTCACGAGTTCGAGCCAACAGTTCCTGGGGGGCATCCGCGAGTTCCCAGCTGATGCTGTCCTCGAAGATCGCGTCGACCTCAGAAGGTTTCATCGTCTCGAGTTCAGCCGCCGTCCACACTTTCGGAGTCATCGCGTCAGGTTAGTCGACCCGTGTGACATCCGCTGCCACGTTGAGGTGGGTAGCGGCCACAACGGGGATGATGCTGCATTGAAGGGAGTCTTGTGCAACCGGAACGAGAAACGGACTCACAGAGTGGCACTTCCCGGCGGCGAAAGTAGCCCCGGCTTGAACCTGGCATTAGCAAACACATTTGCAAACGACATCCCCATTCCATACAACCGTGTTGACCAGCCGAAACGCCCTCGACTGTCCTGGAGGTGAGGGAAAGACACCCACAGCCGACGCGTACCCAAATCCCCAGTTCACAGTCCTGGCGAGTTGTGCCAACAAAACGACAAAACCCTGACCGCTGCACTTGTAGTGCTTTGACCAGGGTTTACGTAAATCGTGTCGGAGGGGGGACTTGAACCCCCACGCCCTTTCGAGCACTAGCCCCTCAAGCTAGCGTGTCTGCCAATTCCACCACTCCGACGTGGTCCGAGAACTCTAACGGATCGGGAGCAACTTCAAACGCTAATTCAAGCTTTGTCTGTCGATCGATCCGTCCGCCCGAACGATCACATCGCCGGCCGCATCAGACCACACCAATTCGTTGTGCGCGGTTGTCACAGGAACAAACAACGAGTACGAGATTGCTAGCCGTTGGGCCTCGTCGAGGATGTCCCAACGAGCCTCATCATCAGCAGTCTCGGCCGCCTTTTCAATCAACTGATCGAGCGCAGGATCGGCCATGCGAGTTGGGCTTAGAGCCGAGATCGAGTGCAGCAACGGAGGAAGCACGGCGTCGACGGATGTGGCTTCACCGATGAGCCCGAACGCATAGAGTTCGACCTCACCAGCCGAGATAGCAGCAGCTAGGCCATCGGCGTTGTATTGCACAGCTTCGGCTGAGAACCCGGCGAACTCGAGATCAGTAACTATCGACTGCGCCGCAGGACCTTGGGCCTCGCCGACGTAGCCAACACGAATCTTTGGCACGGTGTCGAGCCCTTCAAGAACTAACCCGGCAAAGGTCGTGTCGCGACTACACCCGCCATCGCAGGCGTCAACTCGGAACCCTGACATCGATGTGGCGACAACGCCGTCAGCGAGATAGCTGCGGACCGGAGCGAGTGAGACGAGCGCCTCTCTATCTATGGACCGGACAACTGCTTCTCGCAGATCGGGCTGAGCCATAATCTCAGATGCGATGTTGGCGACGTAGAAGCGAACGATTGAGCGAGACGAAATCGTGCGACCGTACGCGTCGCTGGCCGTGGGAAGGTCTGCGACACCGACAGGGGCCGCGTCAACATCACCGGCGCTGAGCATTTCGTAGCTCTGGAGAAAGCTGTTGATCCAGGTAACGTTGACGTCACGTGCGCTTGCGGCATTGAACTTGGTAGTCGTTTCGCTTTCCGAGATCACATACGCACCCGTCGGCTCACTGTTTGTCCCAACGACGCTGTATCTCACTCCGGAGAGAAGCCATGCGAAGCCGGCGTCAGCCCGATCAAGCTCGAATGTAACCGTCTCACCGTCGGCCTTGATTGACATCACATGATCGAGCAGCAGCGACGTTTGGCTTGCTGTATCGCCATTCCGGATTCCGTCGAACGTAGATAGAACCTCGGCGGCAGTAGTCCGATCCTCATCGAGCGTGAACGTCCACGTTCGGAAATCGTCGCTGGCTTTCCATGACGAAGCTAGGGCTGGCGTCAAGTTGCCGCCGGTGGCTTCGACCAGACCGTCGAAGTAAAGATCGGCAGCGATGACCGCGCTCTGGTCGGCGAGCGAAATCTCGCCTGGCAGAAATGATGCGGGACGGATCAGCGCAAGCTCAAGGGCTGAGTCTGAGGCGTCGGCATCGACAAAGGCCAGTTCAGACGGGGGCGATGGGACAGACTCAGATGATGTGAAGTCATCCGCCGTTGAGCAGCCTGCGAGAAGCAACGCAAAAAGAATAGTGCCGATTGGTCGAATAGCCACGACCTTCTATCGGCTGCCACCAACCAAAGCTAAACCCAACGTGCGAGAAGGCTTAAGGGCCTATGCGTCGAGAACGAAAGCAAGCGCAATCGTGAAGAAGGTGAAGATCAGGGAGAACACGACCGTCAACCGATCGAGGTTGCGTTCCATCGAGGTGGAACCAGCGGCCGCGGCACCTAGCCCGCCACCAAACATGTCGGACATGCCGCCGCCTCGGCCGCTGTGCAGCAGAATAAGCAAGACGGTGATACCGCCGACGATCATATAGAGAATGCCAAGAACCCAAACCATGGGTCACTCCTTCTAGCGGACTCAGTGAGGGTAGCAGCCCCCGCCTGTCAATCGGTGACATCACCGCACGACTTTGGCGTCTAGTCGACAGCCGTCGCAGCAATCAGCCGGACCGCGGGGATTACTCGCCAGAGAGTCGGTACTGGACGATGCGAGCAAACGAGTCGGCCTCGAGGCTTGCACCACCGACAAGAGCGCCGTCGATGTCGGGTTGCGACATCAACTCGGCGGCATTGGCTGGCTTCACCGAACCGCCGTATTGCACCCGGACTGCATCAGCTGTCTGCGCACCATAGAGCTCAGACACCGTCGCTCGAACCATGGCACACATGGCCTGCGCATCTTCGGCCGAAGCGGTCTTACCGGTTCCGATCGCCCAGATTGGCTCGTAGGCAATGACCATTGAGGCCACATCTTCGGCCGACACCTTGGCCAGCCCGGCCCGGATCTGACCAGACACCTTCGACTCGGCCTCGCCGGCCTCGCGCTCTGCGTCGGTCTCGCCGCAGCAAAGGATCGGGGTCATTCCCGCTTTTAGCACAGCGCGAACCTTGGCGTTCACCGTCTCGTCGGTCTCACCGAACACCTCGCGACGCTCGGAATGCCCCACGATGACGTACTTGACAGAAAGCTTCGCCAGCATTGACGGCGCGATCTCACCAGTGAAGGCGCCCTTCTCTTCTTCGTGGCAATGCTGTGCACCCACGGCGAACGGAATTTGGTCGATGTCGATGACCGTCTGCACCGTACGAATGTCGGTAAACGGCGGATGCACTGAGACGTCGACTTCCTCGACGTCGTCTTTGGTGATCTGGTAGCTCAGTTCCTGAATGAGTTTGAGCGCCTCGAAATGGTTGAGGTGCATCTTCCAGTTACCGCTGATGAGTGGCTTCCTGCTCATTTTGCTCCTTCTCGTAGTGCTGCGAGGCCGGGAAGGTCGCCTTGCTCGATGAGTTCGAGCGACGCGCCACCCCCGGTTGACATGTGATCAACTTCGCCGTCGATACCAAACTGCTTTGCGGCGGCCGCAGAGTCTCCCCCACCAACCACCGTGAACGCACTGGATTCGGCAATTGCGTGAGCGATTGTTGCCGTGCCAGCCGCAAATCGTTCGTCTTCGAACACGCCCATAGGGCCATTCCAAAGCACAGTGCCAGCCTCATGGATGACATCGCTGAACAAGCCAGCTGTCTCTGGTCCGATATCGACGCCCATCCACCCTGGAGCGAGATTGACGCCAGCTTGGCGAACCTCTCCCCCGGCTGCGGGGTCAAACAATTTGCCGCCCTTCAACGCAGTGACGTCAATTGGCAGATGAATAGTCTTTGGGCCTTCAAGCAAACGAGCGCAGGTCTCGACCATGTCGTCTTCAAGAAGCGAGTCGCCAACTTCGTAGCCCTGAGCCTTCAAGAACGTGAAGGCCATACCGCCGCCGACGATGATGCTGTCGACGATGCCGAGCAGCGCCTCGATGACACTGAGCTTGTCAGACACCTTGGCTCCACCCATCACGGCAACGAATGGGCGTCGCGGCGAGTTTCGCACACCAAGCAACACGTCGACCTCACGAGCGAGCAGTCGGCCAGCGGCCGAAGGCAGGTGCTGTGGCGGGCCGACGATCGATGCGTGGGCCCGATGCGATGCGCCAAACGCATCGTTGACGTAAAGATCGTGACCCTTAATGAGTTCAGCAACGAACGAAGGATCGTTCGCTTCTTCACCCGGGTTATAGCGAAGGTTGTCGAGCAGAGTCACCTTCGGGGCCAGCTCTGCGAGCAGTGTTCGTACCGGTTCGAGCGAGTACGCGGGGTCGACCTTGCCCTTCGGCCGACCGAGATGGGAGCAGGCTGTCACCTGCGCCCCTCGTTCGGTCAGCCAGCTCAGTGTCGGCAACGCACTTCTGATCCGAAGATCATCGGTGATTTCACCGTCGCGAATGGGAACGTTGAAGTCGACTCTTACGAGTACTGACTTGCCCGCAACATCGCCGAGGTCCTCAAGTTCAGGAACTCCAAAGACGGCCATATCAGGCGTGGTTGGCGGCGCCGACGATTGCGGCGAGGTCAACAAGGCGGTTTGAGTAGCCCCACTCGTTGTCGTACCAGCCGAAGATCTTGACGAGCGAGCCCTGGGTCATGGTCATGCCGCCGTCAATTGTGCATGACGCAGGCGAGGTGACAATGTCAGAGCTAACGATTGGCGCTTCGGTGTATTCGAGCACGCCTGAGAGGCGGCCCTTTGAGGCGGCAGCGGCGAACGCGGCGTTGACCTCTTCTACCGTTGGTTCGCCGTCGACCACTGCGGTGAAGTCGGTGATTGAACCAGTTGGCACTGGAACACGAAGTGAGGTTCCATCGAGCTTGCCCTGCATCGATTGGAGGACAAGGCCGGTGGCGCGCGCTGCTCCAGTTGAGGTTGGGATGATGTTGATCGCCGCGGCGCGGGCCCGACGAAGGTCGCTGTGCGGACCGTCAACAAGCGACTGGTCACCCGTGTAGGCGTGGATGGTGGTCATAAGCCCCTGCTTGACGGTGAAGACGTCATCGAGCACCGACACCATTGGCACGAAGCAGTTGGTTGTGCACGAAGCGTTCGAGACGACCTTGTCCTTGGCCGGATCGAACTGATCTTCGTTCACGCCGACCACGAAGGTGTTGTCTGCTTCACCGCACGGCGCGGAGACAATCACATATGGCGCACCGGCATCGAGGTGGGCCGAGGCCGCCTCACGGTTGTTGAAGAAGCCAGTTGATTCAATGACTACGTCAACTCCGAGGTCGCCCCAAGGAAGATCGCCAGGGTTGCGCTGTGAAAGGACCTTTAGAACGTCGCCGCCAACCGAGATACCACCATCGATTGCCTTGATCTCTTCTGGCAGCACGCCGAGCACTGAGTCGTACTTGAGCAGGTGAGCCATTGTTTCGAGTGAGCCGAGGTCGTTGACTGCGACAAAATCGATGTCGGCACCCGCTAGCTTCGCAGCGCGAAAGAAGTTGCGGCCGATGCGGCCAAATCCGTTGATTCCGACGCGAATGGTCATGGGTAGTGCCTTCCTTGGGGGTATAGAAACTGCGTTCCACACTAGTGGGCAGCAGAGCCTGAGAAACGGTTATTCAGACATCGGTGGCAACCCGGTGGCGAGATCAGCCAAGATTCGGCCGAGCTCGACCGGATCGTGTCCCCAGCCGTCCTCGGCCGCGATCTCGCCTATCTTCACCGGGATTCGAACTTCGTCGAGCCGGTGAGTTCCGACGGGAGCGATGACGGCATCAATCGTGACACCATGTGCAGCGAGGGTTCGAAGGTGTTCCGGCAGTTCAAACCCGCGGGCCTCGCCACGTTCGTTGGCGACGTTGGCGACAAACACTCGCTGGGCCCGGCTGTGTCGAAGCGCGGCCCGGATATCGGGCACGACCGCCGCAGCCAGCACGCTCGTGAAAAGCGAGCCAGGACCAATGACGACCTGGTCGGCATCGAGAATCGCCTGGATGGCAGGCCGTGGCGCTGGCGGATCGGACGGCAAAAAACGAAGATTGCGAATTCCAGCAGCCCGCTCGATTGTCACCTGCCCGGTGAGGCAGCCATCGTCGGAGTCGGCCTGCAGCGTGACGGGGCCAGTTGTCGCTGGATATATCTCGCCGAGCGCTCCAACCAGTCGTGCGACCTCGGTGACCGCAGCCTGGAAGTCGCCGGACGCCTCTGCCAGGCCGGCCAGTAGCAAGTTGCCAATGGGGTGGCCGTCGAGGGTTCCGCGGTTGAAGCGATACTCAAGCGACCGAGCCAGCAGGCTGTTGTCAGTGGCCAGAGCAGATAAGCAACGACGAAGGTCACCAGGCGCTGGTAGGCCAAGATCGGCCCTCAGCTTGCCGCTTGAGCCGCCGTCGTCGGCCACCGAGACGATGCCAACGATCGACGAGGTGTAGGTGCGGGCCGCACGCAACGAGGCCGCAAGCCCGTGTCCCCCACCGAGGGCCACCACTCGCAGTTCGTTGCTTACATGAGATGCAGAGCTTGTGTCGTTCGTAGCGCTTGCGTCGTTCACAGGCAGTCGGTTCGGGTCGATGGTTGCGGGCGCATTCTCTTACCGATCAATATCTCGGTGGTTAACTCTCGGCGACCAGCCTTGTTCTTTGAGTTGCTGAGCAACAGTTTCGGCTACTGCGACCGATCGGTGACGCCCACCCGTGCAGCCAAACGCAATGCCGAGGTAGCTCTTGCCCTCCTCCGCATACGCAGGAAGAAGCTCGTCGATCAAGGCCTGGAGCTTCGCGAGGAAACGCTTCGAGGCATCGCGTTCGAGGACGTAGTCCTGAACTTCGGGGTCTTTGCCCGAGTAGCCCCTCAACGCGTCGTCCCAGTAGGGATTGGGCAGGAATCGAACGTCGAACACCATGTCGACGTCGAGTGGCATGCCGTGCTTGAAACCGAACGATGACACGGTGATACGCATCTCCTCGGACTCGGTGTCTTCGGAGAACTCAGACGCGAGGCGTTCGCGGAGCTGGTACGGATTCAGATCGCTGGTATCGATTACCAAGTCGGCGGCCGCCCTGGCGGCAGTGAGAGTGACTCGCTCTTGCTCAATTGCATCGACAACGCCGAGCTCGCTTGACGTGGTCAACGGATGTCGCCTCTTGCTGGTCACGTAACGTCTCGTCAAAACATCTGTGTTTGCTTCGAGAAATACCATTCTGAGCTGCGCGACTGTGCTTCGCAACGTCTCTATCGACGCTGCCATCTCTGCGTCGTGTCCAGAAAGCACCAGAGCGACTCGGTCGTAGGTGCCACCCGAACCACTGGCCAACTCACCAACCTTCGTGATGAGCGCTGCCGGGAGGTTGTCGATGACAAACCACCCGAGATCTTCCAGGGCGCCTGCCGATACGGACCGGCCAGCGCCGGACAATCCGGTGACCACAAGTACAGATGTCATATCGCAATCCTTTCATACTCCGGCCGCGCCCAGAGCGAGCCGCCTTCGTTCGTCGCTACAGCTTCCGGAGATGCAAAGCTAGTAGCCGCGGCACCGTCGCCGCCTCAAAGTACTCGGGCGCCTGGGCCAAGAACGCTTCTGGTGGGGCTGGCTCGTCCATCCGTTGTACGTAAAGGCCGGCATCCGCGAGCGTGTTGACATAGCGCGAAAGCGGCCGATGGATGAAGCGAATGAACACATCCTTCTGGACTTGCTCAATCGTGGCGGCCTCGATCAGGTATGGCCCGATGCGCCAGTACTGCTCCGGCGGGTCGAGAATCTGATCATCGATCCAGCCGCTTCCGGGTGTTTGCAGGAGCGGGTGGTTGAGCAGGAAGACGAACCGACCTCCTGGTTTCAGAACCCGTGCCACCTCTGCAATTGCCGAGTCGACGTCGTCGATGTGTTCAAAGACAAGGCATGCAACAGCCGCATCGAACGTTTCATCGGGGAAGGGTAGAGACGCAGCCGGTGCCTGCACGACCTTGACCCCTCCGCCACGCTTCTCTGCTTCGGCAACCTGTCCCCAGATCGGGTCGAGTCCGACCACCGTTGGACCGGCCGCTGCGAGCTCTCTCGCGATCTGTCCCTCACCAGTGCCGACATCGAGCACGAGACTCGAGTCGCGTAACGCCTCAACGATGATCGGGATGATCTGATCGGTGTATTCCGGATCGACGCCGTCGGTGAACTCGTCCTGCCACCACTGGGCATGGGCGTCCCACAACGCGATGTTCTTGTCTGGGTGCTCAAGTTCGCTCACAGTTTTGGTGCTTCCGTTCGAGGAGATAGTCCATGGGTCTTCGCGTATACCGCTTCGGCGACGGCGTCGGGGAGCCAAGGCAGTGCCTGCAGTTGCTCAAGGCTGGCTTTCTTGACCGCGTTGACACCGCCTAGCTCCTTCACCAATCGCTTCTTTCTCGTCGGCCCGAGGCCCTTAATGTCGTCGACAATCGACGTGGTCATTCGCTTGTCGCGTAACTTTCGGTGATACGTGATCGCGAATCGGTGCGACTCATCTCGCAGTCGCTGCAACATGTACAGAGCCTCCGATTGTCGCGGAATCTCAATTGGTTCCGATTGAAACGGCAAGTAGACCTCTTCGAATTGTTTTGCCAGCGAGCAAACCGGAATCTCGTCGAACAAGTCGAGTTCCTGTAACACCTTCACCGCCGAGGTGAGCTGGCCTTTGCCCCCGTCGACAACAAGGAGCTGAGGCGGGTACTGAAACTTGCCGCGTTCGGCGATTGGCTTTGCTTTGTCGACCTTGTATGCAGTCAGGCGCCGTCGCAGAACCTCTTCCATCGCCGCATAGTCATCGTTCTGGTCAACCGTCTTAATTTTGAAGCGTCGATACTGGTTTTTGGCCGGAAGCCCATCTTCGACGACAACCATCGAGCCGACGTAGTCGGTGCCTTGCAAGTGACTCATGTCGTAGCACTCGATCCGCAACGGCGAGACCGGAAGGCTGAGATGCTTCTGCAATTCGTTTAAAGCTCTCGCCCTACTGTTGTGATCAGAGGCTCGCTTCATGCGATGACGGGTGAATTCGGCGACGGCGTTCTGTTTCACTGTCTCAGCCAATTCGCGTTTGGAACCGCGCTGCGGCACACGAATGTCTACAAGCGAACCCCGCTCCTCGCTAAGCCATTGCCGATACAGCTCTGGGTCGGACGGCATTTCTGGAGTGAGCACGGTTTTGGGCATGCCCTGCACCGGTGTCTCGTCGTACAACGCCTCAAGCACTTTGTCGACGAGTTCTGGTTCGGTAAGTGGCTCGACCTTGTCGACAATGAAACTTCGGCGGCCCATCACTCGGCCCCGACGAACGAAGAAGACAAACACCGATGCTTCGAGCTCGTCCTGCGCAATTCCAATCACATCGATGTCGGCGTTGTCCTCGGCGACCATTTGTTGCTTTTCGACCGCCTTGCGCACGGTGGCAACACGATCTCGAATTCTCGCCGCTTGTTCGAAATCAAGCTCAAGCGCTGCGGCTCGCATCTCGGCATCGAGGCGGTCGATGACTGGCTGCGTATCACCCTCGAGGAACTCGATGAGGTCAGCAACCATACGGTCGTAGTCTTCGCGGCTTACCTCACCGACGCACGGGCCGGAGCACTTTTCAATGTGAAAAAGCAAGCACGGCTTACCAAGCTTCGCGTGCCGCTCAAGCTTGGCGTCGCTGCATGTCCTGACCGGGAACGTGCGAAGCAATTGATCGAGCGTGTCGCGAATGGCATAGGCGTGTGCGTACGGGCCGAAGTAGCGAGTGCCTTTTCGTTTCGTCCCTCTCATCACCCTCGGTCGGGCCCACTCATCTTCGACCGTGACCGCCAAGTATGGGTAGCTCTTGTCGTCCACGAGGCGAACGTTAAACCTCGGCCGATGCTGCTTGATGAGGTTGTACTCAAGCATGAGCGCTTCAACGTCGTTGCGGACTTCGATCCACTCAACAGTTTCTGCCGTCGCAACCATCTGGGCCGTGCGCGGGTGCATGGCTGCTGGGTTCTGGAAGTAGTTCGACAGGCGGGAACGCAGCGATTTGGCCTTCCCGACATAGATGATTCGGCCCGCTTTGTCGCGAAATTGATACGAGCCTGGCGTATCGGGTATCGAGCCTTGGGGCGGACGGGAAACCACCGTCAAAGCCTAGGGCTGCAGCGTCACTTCCGGTGCCAGCCAATTCAACCCTTTAGTCCCGGCGCGGTTTGCCGATTGTCTAACAAGGAACAATATGGACATTTGCCAAGAGTGCTATGCAATCGTGCCTGAACACCACACCCGGTGTGCCGATTGCGGCGCGCCCGTTGAGCAGCCAGAGACCTCACCTCTGGACGACCTTGACGAGGGACTAGACCCTGACGAGTTCCTACGTGACCTGCTCGGCGAAGAACAAGCCGGTCGGCCGTATTTCATGCCGACGACGACTCCTGAACCGGAACCTGTTGTCGAAGAAATTCCTTTCAGTTTCGACCCGACCGCATACCCACACCCGCCCTCTAGTGCTGAGGTGCCACCCACCGCTC
>JBBKWJ010000180.1:0-7026 GCA_037968895.1 Acidimicrobiales bacterium | reverse complement strand
GAGCGCAGCCAGGCGACACAGTCGCTCAGGGTCACCTTGTCGGTGAGGTCAATCATTGTGGAATCGGTCGTTGCCCGTGTTTGGATCACGAAGCTCCATCGGCGTGGGCCGTTCGACCTATAAGGGTTTCGGCAAATCTTTTTCTGACTTCCGCTCTAAGCCGAAAAAGAAGGTTGCCCCGACCCCCGCTGAAACGGGTCCGGGACATGTCCGATCGCACAGCAAAATGCTTTCGGCTCGATCACTCTAGCGAACAACTCGGCAAGTGAGCTAGTGCTGTGATTAGCAACGATTGTCGATCACCGTCTCGTAGGTGACCACGACTGCGGCGCCGAATACCGCAACGTGATTCAGTCACCAACTTTGGGCAGGATCAGAATCCGACACACAAGATGATGTACGGCATAGGTGGTGACTGAGCCGAGAAACAGCCCTTTGAATCCGCCAAGGCCACGAGATCCAAGGACGACCAACTCCGCCGCTCCGTTGTCGCCTTCCTGAGCTGCTTTGATCAGTTCCGTTCCAGCGTGACCGAGCGCCACCGTTGACTCGACCTGCACCGGGAAGCCACCTTCGTAGCCCTTCTCGAGCGCCGCTAGTTCAGCGGCCAGCAGCTTGCGGCCATTATCACGGAGCATGTTGATGTCGATCGTGGCCCCAAACTCCGCACCCATCGCTACTGGGATACTCACGACATGTAACGCCAGCACACTGGCGTCACGCCACGCAGCTTCACGCACCGCTTCGGCGAACGCCAACCTTGAGGTCTCCGATCCATCCAATCCAACGACGACGAAGCTCACGACCCGCACCCTTCTTCTGCCTTGCGGCAATCAGTTGTTGAGCCACCTTGGACTCCGTCTCGGGATTATCCGCCGACACGAGCCCCCTCATCAGGGCACAAAGGCACTCGCTTGCCAACCGCCTCGCTCAACGTAGGGGTGACGATCGACTCTGGGTAACGATCATTTCGAGTACGAGACTGAGACCCATGCTCGACGAAGAGGATTTCAACAATGCGATGGCCGAGCGGTTCGAACGAGCCGCGAGTCTCCTCGAACAACAAGAAGCCGATCTGTTTCGCATCCGCGCCTACCGGGCCGGAGCGAGGGCCATGGTGGATCTGAGCGAGCCCGCGTCGGCGATTTACCGTCGCGACGGTCTCCCCGGCCTCGTCGCCATACCGGCGATCGGCCTCGTCATGGCACTCAGCATCGCCGATGTTGTCGACACTGGGCGATGGCATTGGCTTGACCGGCTCGAAGGAACGGTCGATCCCGAAGAGGTTTTTGCTTCGGTCGCCGGGATCGGACCGGTTCTCGCCGACCGGCTCCATGACGAGCTTGGCGTCGAGAGTCTCGAGGAGCTTGAGCGAGCCGCGAACGATGGTCGCCTTTCCGGCATCGACGGCTTCGGTCCTAACCGCATCCGAGCCATACGCGAAACTCTCGACGCTCGTCTGCGATTCCGCGCTGGTGCGAGAACAGCCGTGAGCGGCGATCGCGGCGCCGAACCAACCACCCAAGAGCTGCTCGACATCGATGCGGATTACCGGCGAGCCGCCGATGCTGGGGCACTACCCACCATCGCTCCCCGACGTTTCAATCCGACGGGTGCGGCCTGGTTGCCCATCTTGCACACCACCCGCAACGGTCGGCACTACACCGCCATGTACTCGAACACCGCGCGTGCCCATCAACTCGGGCGAACCAATGACTGGATCGTGATCGCCGCCGAAGCTCCCGCTGACGGCACCTGGACCGTGGTCACCGAGATTCGTGGACCCAACGCCGGGCAGCGAGTCGTTCGTGGTCGCTCGGACTAGCAACCGTGTGTTTCGGCGCCCTAGCGCCTCTCTCACCGGCTAGGAGTGGTGCGTTTCGGCGCCTCGGCACCGACTTGAAGCGGAGCGTTTCCGAGGCCCTGCCGAGGAAAGGCGGTAAGTGCGACTTGCTCTGCAAGTCGCACGACGTGGAGCTTAGGGGAATTGAACCCCTGACCTCTTCCATGCCATGGAAGCGCTCTACCAACTGAGCTAAAGCCCCGTGTTAACGGAGCCGCAATAGTACCAAACGATTGACCTTCCTCAACCCCTGCTAACCACCAATAATCGAGACTCTCTCGGCCATCGCCCGTTACGCTGTTTGCCATGCAAGACAGCGACATCCTCCCCTATCGTCCCGCCGACATTGAGCCTGGTTGGCAGAAGTCATGGCTCGACTCTGGGATGTACGAGATCGACAACGACGACCCTCGTGAAACTCGCTATGTCTTGTCGATGTATCCGTACCCGTCTGGCCCTGCGCACATCGGTCACGTGCGCAACTACACCTTTGGCGATCTTCTGGTCCGTTATCACACGATGCATGGCCGAGGCGTCCTCTCCCCCATCGGTTTCGACAGCTTTGGTTTGCCGGCCGAGAACGCAGCAATCAAGCACGGCGAGCACCCCCGTCCCTTTACCGATGCTCGCATCGAAGAGCTGTCTGCATCACTGCGCAGCATTGGTGCGGTCTACGACTGGCGGCGGGTTGTTAAGTCGCACGACCCCGACTACATCAAGTGGTCGCAGTGGATCTTTCTCCGCTTCTACGAAGCGGGTCTTGCCTATCGAGCATATGCACCGGTCAACTGGTGCCCCGGCTGCAAAACCGTGTTGGCAAACGAGCAAGTTGTTGATGGCCTGTGTGAACGCTCCGACGATGTCGTCGAGAAGCGCAACCTCGACCAGTGGTTCTACAAGATCACCGACTACGCCCAAGAGTTGCTCGACGATCTCGATGATCTCGACTGGCCGGCCCGAGTCAAAACCATGCAGCGCAACTGGATCGGCCGATCAGAAGGCGCCGAATTTGGGTTGCCGGTCGCTAATCCTGATGGAACGCCAAACACCGACGCCGCTCCGTTGCAAGTCTTTACCACTCGGCCCGACACTGGTTTTGGCATGACCTTCGCCGTAATGGCACCCGAGCATGACAGGGTCGACGAGTTCACCACTGCCGAACAGCAGGCTGACGTCGACGCGTTCCGCGTGTCGGTCAAGGCGCTGTCTGAAATCGACCGCATGTCGACCGAGGGCGAGATCACCAAACGTGGTGTGTTCACCGGTGGGTCAGTCATCAACCCGTTCACCGGCAAGGCGATTCCCGTGTTCCTGGCCGACTACGTGCTGACCACATACGGCACCGGCGCCATCATGGCCGTACCCGGACAAGATCAGCGAGACTGGGACTTCGCCAAGGCTTACGACCTCGACATCGTCCGCACCGTTGAACCAACGGAAGGCTTCGACGGCGAGGCGTTCACAGGCGATGGTCCGGCCATTAACTCCGAATGGCTCAACGGTCTCGGCGTGACTGAAGCCAAGGCCAAGACAATGGACTGGCTGGTCGAGCAAGGCCTCGGCGAAGCGACCATCAAGTTCCGCCTCCGTGACTGGCTGCTCGGTCGTCAGCGTTTCTGGGGTGCACCACTTCCAATGGTGAAGTGCGAGGCGTGTGGCTTCGTCCCCGTCCCGGACGACCAACTCCCGATCCTCCTGCCCGACGATGTTGAATTCCGTCCGAGCGGCGAATCGCCCCTGACTTATCACGAGGGTTTCCTCAACACGACGTGTCCCAAGTGTGGCGGCCCCGCACAACGCGAAACCGACACAATGGATACGTTCGTCGATTCGTCGTGGTATTTCCTGCGGATGGCCGATGCCTTCAACGACGAAGCACCATTCTCTCACGAGGCGCTTGAGAAGTTCCTGCCCGTCGACCAATACATCGGCGGCGTCGAGCACGCGATCTTGCACCTGATGTACGCCCGGTTCTTCATGAAGGCCCTGGCCGACCTCGAAATCGCGCCAAAGACCCTGCGCGAGCCGATGCGACGCCTCTTCACCCAGGGCATGGTTCGTATGGGTGGCGGCAAGATGAGCAAGTCAAAGGGCAACACCGTCGCCCCCGAGGCCATCGTTGCCGCCCACGGCGCCGATGCGCTCCGATTGGCAATCCTTCAAGTGAAGCCTCCGGCTGAAGATGTCGACTGGGAAGACTTTCAGCTCGACGGCTGCGAACGATTCCTGCATCGTGTGTGGCGTCTGGCGATTCCAGGAACCGATCTGTTCACCGACGTTAGGTCAGGCGCACCCGACGCGGCTGACAACGACATCGCCAAAGCAACGCATGTCCTGATCGAACGGATCACGAATGAGTATGAGCGCTGGGCCTACAACAACGCAGTGGCTGGCTTCATGGAGTTCACCAACACGGTCTACAAGTACGTGCAGACGCCCGAAGGGCCGCACGCCGAGACGTTGCACTTCGCGGTCGACACAATGCTGAAGCTGATGGCACCAGCGGTGCCACACATCACCGCCGAACTCTGGCGTCACCGCCACGGCGACGATGCTCCACAGATTCACCTGGAGCGTTGGCCGATTGCCGACCCCGAGATGCTCATCGTGTCGGAGGTGACAATGATTGTGCAGGTAAACGGTAAGGTCCGCGACCGCATCGAAGTGCCAGCAGAAATCAGCGATGCTGACGCTGAAGCGCTTGCGCTGGCCTCGGCCGAGGCCCAGGGTTACCTGACCGGTGCACCGAAAAAGGTCATCGTGCGAGCACCAAAGCTCGTGAACATCGTCGCTTAGGACGACGACAATTAGGCGGCAGGACGCTCCATTCGGGGGACGTCTTTCCAGAGCCGCTCAAGCTCGTAATAGGCCCTGGTTTCTTCGTCGAACACATGCACTACGAAGAAGCCGTAGTCCATCAGCACCCACGAGGCAGAATTCAGGCCTTCAATGCGGATCGGCTTTGGTCCGCCGCTTTCGGTTAGCACCTGTTCGATGTAGTCAGTAATCGCTCGGACCTGACGGTCGTTCTTGCCTGACGTAATAACGAACCATTCGGTGATCCCGATGATGTCGCCAACCATGTAGGCGCTGGTCTCTTGACCAAGCTTGTCGTCAGCCGCTGCCATCGCAGCCTTGACCCACACGACGATGTCGTCGTCGGCAACCGTCTTGCTGGTCACCGGCGTTGTGGGCGTAATTAGTTCGGTTGGTGTTACGTCTTCGGTTTGCACGTGTTCTCTTTCCGGGTCAACTCGGTTGCTACGACTCGACCCGAATATCGGGGCCAGCGACCAGTGTGACCGTTGCGGCGTCGTCAAACTCGTCGGTCCACACGATATCTGCTCCGAACTGTTCGGCAAGGAGATATACGTCATCTCGCAATTCGGCGTCCTCGTCGTCGAAAATACTCGGGGCGAGGAGTTGGGTTGGCCCGTTGTCGAACGCTGCGGCGTTGCCAATCTCGGTGACTTCGGCCCCGGCACGCCCAACTCTGCTAGCGAGGTTTGCGAGATCAATCGATGTTGTCCGAGTCAGGACACTCACTTTGAGGCGAATGCCGAGCTCAGGGCTTACTGGGAACGGGACGAATGCCCGCAGCATTTGCTCGCCGTTGACCTCGTCGTAGATCACTGAGCCAGGGACGTCTGCCAGGTATGGAAGAACCTCGACATCGTGTACACCCGCTGCGACCTGCAAAAGCAGTGCCTCGAGTTCGCCGCCGGCGCTGCCGCTTGGCGGATCGGCCATCACAGCCTCCCACCAGAGTTGCTGGCGAGCGAGGGCAGACAGTGGCGAATCCCCTTCTGAAATACGACCGACAAAAGCGCCGACCTCATCGGCTCCAATTGACACTGGCCCCACGGGAAACAAGACCTCGTCACCGGCACCCGGGACTGGATCAGGGTTGTCGATCTGGTACGTCTTGCCCTCGAGCGCTCGCTGCCATTGGGCTGAGTCGATGACCAGACTCTGTGTGGCGTGGAGCTGCACCGCGAGTTCGACGGCAAGAGCAACGTCGTCAACGCCACGGTCGCTAATCAAGAAGCCGTCTACCACCATGTTGGCAGGAACAATAAGGATGCCACCGCCATCGGCTCCTGCTCCGGGCTGGGTAATCAGCGCTACCGCGCTCACCCTGCCTTCATCAGTGACGACGACAGAAGTAACCGGCGAAGGGTCGACGGGCGCCCGCCATCCTGGATCGGCCGGCGTCAATTGCGCAACGAGCGTGCCGTTCGTCGAGCCGAGCACGGCCTGAAGGCCCACATATGCGAGCAGCGGAATCAGCGCAACAAGCGCTACCTCCAAAACGAAGAACAGACCCGGCAGCCGTGAACGTTCTTGCTCAGGAGGGAGTGCAACGGTCGGTCTCACGCCGACTGACGATAGATGCTCTTCTGGTCGCATAGGTCGATCACTGCATCGGGAACCAGAAACCGGACTGACCGATTGGCGGCAAGCCGGTCCCGAATATCAGTACTTGAGATCTGAAGACCGGGGATGGTCACTCGAACGACTTTGAAGATATCGGGGGCCGAGCCGGTTGAACCGAGGCGATTGACAAGGGCGATCGTGCACTGCTTTGCGAGCCGCTCGGGTTCATGCCACGACATCAAACCGGCTGCGGTGTCGCTTCCGGCGATAAGAAACCACTCGGTGCCGGGCTCATTTTCGGCCAAGTCGTCCAAGGTCTCAGTCGTGTAGGTGGGACCGGCACGGTGAAACTCAACATCGCTCACTATCAGACCACGACGCCCCTCGACGGCGGCCCTTGTCAATTCCAGACGTTGGTCCCCTGAGGTCACCTGGCGCCCCGACCCGGTTTGAGTCTTTTGCCAGGGATCCTTGGCGACAAGCAACCGAACCTCATCGAGATTCAACTGGTCAAGAGCCTGGTCAGCGACAACCAAATGACCGAGGTGCGGAGGGTCGAACGTTCCCCCGAGAAGCCCAATTCGGCGCATAGTCAAAACAATCCATCATTTCTCAACAGTTCATTGGGCGCGTTAGTCGGCTTCAATAGCGCTGTTTTGAAAGATTTCACACGGAACGTGACCAATACCACTCGACCCGGTTGACAATATGTAGTACTAATGTAGTTTGCCCCTGTCGCGCCGCGTCCAACCGCAACCGCTTACATTTTTGCACCAACGTTGATGTCGCATCGTACAGGCTTTGGA
>JBBKWJ010000179.1:0-7015 GCA_037968895.1 Acidimicrobiales bacterium | reverse complement strand
TCGCGTTGGGCTTGTTTCGCTCCGTTCGTGCTCACGGGCAGATCGCCAACGCGAGCCAGTACTGAGGCCAGATCGTCGATCACTGTTTCAGCGTCCGGGTTGCTGTTTTCCTTGTGTGCCGCGCGTAGGGCGAGTTTGGAGCGCAGCGAGAAACTTGGTGAGAGAGGAGGCGCTAGCCGACGAACGGCTGTGACAGTCGAGGGTGCATTTCGCCTGGTCAGAAAAGAATCTCATCAACTTTTCCAATTGTTGTACGTATCCGATACCTACAACAGAAAGCGGGGAAGTGTTGCGGAGGTACCTGACCCCAGTGTTACGGCTTCGAGATACAGCCTGATAGTACGCTGAACCAATGACGGTTTCTCTCGGACGTCGCAGCCTTCTTACGTTGATTCTCGCTTTGGCTGTCGCTTGTGGCGAAATAGAGGCAGTCGTCCTGGCTGAAACTGGCAGCCCGTCAACCACAGAGCTTCTGAGTCTCGCCGACTCGAAATCGAGCGTTGATGACGCTGGTGTCACATTCAGCCAGCGCCCTCGGGATCGACCGATCAAGAACAGGTGACGCGGAAGTTTGTCGGAAGCCCCTTACTGCGCTTGTCGATTGACGTGCCTGCGTACGCGGTCGACGATTCGCTTGGGGATCCAATCATGCCCGATTGGGCGATAGGTCATAATCAATGGTTCATTGACGGATGTTGCCGGATCATCGTTGTAATGCAGAGCCAACGTTCGCCGTTCGATGTTGACGCGCACGTTGTGTCGCTTGATGCCGCAGGGCTCACGTGGGATCTGTACGACAGGGGCCCTCGGGATGGAACAACACTTTCGGCGACTGCCACCGATGGGGACGTCTCGTTCGTGATCAGCATCCAAGAACTGTTTCCTGATCGCGTGAGCGATCAGTCGCCGCTGCACATTCTGTCAACGGCCATTCGCTCGATCACAATCGAGCCCCTCTAGCGAGGGTGACCCGTACGAAAAGTCTGCCAGATGGCTAGCCGGCGGACGACAGCAACAAAACGCCAAAACAGTTGCTGGTAGGGTGATCGGCTTCCCAACTAGGAGACCACTCGCGAATGGCGAACGAAGAGACCGATCGGCCGAGAGGCCGGCGGATGGACAAACCAAAGCCTCCGGTCTCACACCCAAACCGGATCGAGATAACCGATCCGGACGATGCTCGAATCTTTGAGTTCCAGGGACTTCGAGATCACGTCATGCGGCAGATCAGAGAGCGACCAGACGGCGACATGGCCGGGCTCTTTGTCGCCGAGGGCGATCTTGTCATCGAAAGGGCGATTGCGGGCGGTTATCAGCTGGACTCGCTTCTCATCGATGCGAAGCGGTCGAAGCCGCTCCCCGGTGTCGTCGGACCAGAGATTCCGGTGTTCGCAGCCGGTCCTGAGGTATTGCAGCAGATCACCGGCTACCACCTACACCGTGGCGGACTTGCCATCTTCCGGCGTCGAGCAGTTCCTACGCCAGAATCAGTGATGGCGGGAACAAAGACGATCCTCGTAATTGAG
This sequence comes from Acidimicrobiales bacterium, assembly GCA_037968895.1. Classification (GTDB taxonomy): domain Bacteria; phylum Actinomycetota; class Acidimicrobiia; order Acidimicrobiales; family SZUA-35; genus JBBKWJ01. The sequence goes on along the minus strand of JBBKWJ010000179.1, from coordinate 5,489 downwards.
GGCGTCAACAACCCAACGAACATGGGCGTGATCTTGCGGTGTGCTGCCGCACTCGGCGTTGAGGGTTACCTCATTGATCCGACGTGCTGCGACCCGCTCTACCGCAGGTCAGGCAGAGTGTCCATGGGCGAGGCTTTCGCTCTCCCCTACGCCAGGCTCGACGCCTTCCCCGACGGGCTCGACATCGTCAAAGCCAATGGCTTCACCGTCCTCGCCCTCACTCCCGATGAAGACGCCATCGATATCGGCGATTTGCGATTCAAACCAGAACAGCCCGTCGCCATCCTCCTCGGAGCCGAAGGACCAGGTCTCACTAAGGGCACGCTCGACCGGGCCACGACGAGGACCAAGATCCCGATGTCCGGCACCGTCGACTCCATCAACGTTGGCAGTGCCGCTGCGGTCGCCTTCTATGCGGTGCAGCGAGCCAGACGCTGACGGCGACAGTCGGGCCGCCCGCACGAGTCCACCGACAGCAGCGTGAACCTCGTCTGCCGTCTTGAGCCGTTCAGGGAACGCGACGCGACCATGGCTGCGGCCGGCAGGCTCGAGGACCGAGAACCGGAGTCCATAGCGGTCGATTCCGGTCAGTGTTGCCTCGGACGCGAGCCAGCGACCACCCAGTGTCTTGACGAGGAGAAGTGTGTCGTCGGCCAAGGCCTCAGCGACTGATTCGAGAAGCTCGTTGCCTGCAAGGGTGAGTGCGTCGGGCTCGGCGCCAGCGAGGTCGCCTGCGGACAGCCAAGTCTCATCAGTCGACGTCATAACCCGCGCTCGGTTGGGGATCAAGCGGTACCACGAATAGTCGATCGACTCTGCCGCGTTGGCAAGCTCCGGATGAGACGTCGCAACTTCGGGAGTAAGGGAGAGTTGTTCGAGGCCAGGAACCAGCGCAAGGTCGCCCTGGAGCAGTAGTCCATCATCGAGCGAGAACGATGCTCGGGGGTCTTGCCGTGCCCGAAGGACGTGGGCCGAGAGGTTGTCGAGCACAAACACCGGCGCTCCGTCACCGTCGTCGATGAACCGAACCCTGGATACCAGGGGCCGGCCGTCCGTATCGACAGTAGCGAGTGCGCCATGTCGATGACTGGCGAGAAGAGTGCGGGCGAGTTCGGGCCTCGATGGCATAGTCATCTAAGAAAACGTCGGCCAAAATCTGAGCTAGCTTGAGGCCTGCTATGAAGCCTTCACGCACCGACATCGAGATCGTGACCAGAAGCATCATCTCTGCCTGGCTCATTGATCAAGTGCGAGTGCGGGCGTTATTCCTCCAACGGCTGCTTCTCGGCCTCGCAGTTGTCTGCCTCCCATTCGCCGTCTTTGCCAGTGGTTTTACCCGCGCATTCGCTTTCATCTGGATGTGTATTTTCGCCTTCTTCGGCTTGGGTGGCATGTTTGTGCGGTGGCTCGCCATTTTCGCAATACGCCGCTTCGCTGCTCCAAGACGGTTCGACGAGTACCGGACTGAGGTAGATGCGGTGATACAAGACGCCGATCTACCAACGACGCCACTCGCGGCGTTGCGCCTCGTGATTCGGCTCAAACGTGGAGTGCGCGGCGAGGTCGAACGGCTCCGCGTGCTCGGTGTCCGAGTGGCTCAGATCGTGATTGAGCCGCCGCCGCCGCTACCGCCCGAGGGCGCGAGCGACACTTGATTTGCGGCTCGCCTCAGCAGCAGGGTCATCACGACGAATGCGACGCAGGGTCCGACGATGCCAGCCCACAAAACCCGGGTGATCAGATCGCCTGGCATTGGGAGCAGAACGAGGAATGCCACGACACCGGCAACCCATCCGATTGCAGCGGTGCGGTGTTGATCGAGAGCGATGAGAGATTGAGCGCTGACGAGCCCGAGCACGATCATGATGGCCGACAACACCAGGCTCGCGAATTCGAATCGGGAAGCTTCGAATTCAGGTCCGAAGAGAAGCCTTGTGGCCAGCGGGCCAAGTAGTGCCCCGCCGACAACCGCAACGGCTCCGATTGTTGCGAGGCCTACGGACACCGATCGAACCCGCCGCCGAAATCCGACATAGTCGCCGAGCTCAGCCAGGGCGGCGAGGCCAGGCAAGAGCGACGCTTGAATCGCCTGGAACAAGAAAAGCGGTACTCGCGCTAGTACTAGTGCGGCACCGATACGTCCGACTGCGTGGCGGTCCGAGTCATCGACCAACGCGGCGACGGCCAGCGGCACCCCGTTCATTAGGAACTGGGCTGCGAGTTGAGCCCCGCTTAGCACCCCGAGCGAAGTAGCAATTGTTTTGATGTCGCCAAGCGACTGGCGCCAAAACCCAGGCGACACAGCTCCGCTCAGAAACAGCACGGCGATGAACGGCGAGAGGGCGACAGGGATCGTGTACGGGGGAACCGTCGAAGGAGAAAACAGAACAATCACAATGAGCAGACCAAGCCGGAAGATGCCCTCGGCTCCAACGAGGAGTCCGTAACCCCGAAACTCGCCTTTGCCGGCAAGCAGCCCCTTTACCCACTGGGTTAGACCGTGGGCCGATATTGCACATGCGAGGGCGGCGACAATGAACTGACTTCCTGCGAAGAAGTGGTCAGCAATTGGGCCGGCTGCGAGCAAGAGACCGAGGGCAACAACGAACGATGCGAGCGACGCGATGACAAACGTAGTTTTCTCGTCTTGGGTCGATGAGCGACCGGCCGCTTTGGCCTTTGCTACTCGACGGCCGAGCTCCTGCTCGAGTGGGATGAAGAGGCCTGGTCCAATGAGGAAGACGGCAAACCAAAGCGTGCTGAAGATGCCGTATTGATCCGGTGTGAGCCGATTCGAACGGGCTGGCAGACCCAGGAACACGTACGTCGCGGCCCCGTTGAGCACGAGTCCGATGGCAACCATGCTCGTGCCAGCGGGTAGCCAGCTCGTGAGACGACGATCAGCCATTGCTGTCCCCCGTCTGCTGACGCCCGATCCACGAGAGCGTCCATTCCGCGACCAGCGCACCGATCGCAATCAAGCCAAGAATATGGGCCCGATCCCAAAGCGAAGGCCAGGCCCCATCGTGCGGGCCGCCGTAACGAGCTTGGAGGATAACTACGTAGGCTCCTGTGGCTCCGAGGGCAGCGACGCCGCCAAGCGCCACGAGGCGTCGCCCGTTCGCAGTGAGGCATCCCGCGAGTATGAGACACCCAGTGAGCAGACCAATCCACGGTCGGGTAAGCACTCCGAAGCTCACTCCGACCGCAACACCAGTCAGAATCGATGTTCGAAGCCCGACGGTTGGTTGTGGTTCGATGCTGATCCAGCCTGGCACTCCAACGCGGTCGGTGGGATGAGGCTTCTGAGGCCACAGGGCAAGCCCGATGCAGGCGAGGACTGCGACAAGGCTTGCCCATAGGCCGAGCCTGACAGTGCGGTTTGGCGTCCACTCGAGCGCAATCTCGACGTCCTGCCCATTCGGATTGGGCACTCGCCAACCATTCGCAAAGCCGTCAACAAGAACTGGCTCGCCAAGGTCGTCGCCGCCGACGATTGTGGCCTTCCAACCTTCGCTGTAGCTTTCTCCGAGTACGAGCCAGAAGTCGTTGCTCGCCCCTGAGGCGGTGAGTTCGTACGCTCCCCTTGATCGATCGGTGACCGCAATTGAGGGGGCGATGACATCGGCAGGTGTAAGAGGTTGGCTTGATGAAAGCACCAAACGATCAATGGCGAGGCCGAGGCTGCGGCTTGCAGTTGTGATCTGATGGGAGCCGGCCGAAAGCGTCACTGGCTCACAGCCCTCGACGGTTAGTGGCTCGCCCTTCGTGGCGGCGGCGAGATCACCTAGGACCCGCAACGAGACGGGGTTTCCGTCAATCGTGAGCAAATCCGAACGGCACTCATCAACTGCAGCGCTCACAAACGGTGTTTGCACGAGCCCCGGGATAGTGATTTCAGCGACACCGATCGGCTGCTCGACCACATTGGCCGAGTACCACTCAACACTGAGAACCGGTTCGACACCTATGAACCGAACCAGAAGGGTTGATGTCGTCATTGGGTCAAATGTGACCTCTTGTGACTGAAGATCCCCGTTTGCGGTGAGGTTGTCGAGGGCAACGGTGCGTGTCTCGCCCGACTCACCAACAAGCTCGACCTCAGTCGGCCGTGAGTGGATGGGATCGATCAGAAAGTCGAACCCGAGGCTAGAGAGGTTGAGGGATTCGCCGAACTCAATCGCAAGCTCGGTTTCAGTTTGCGGCATCCGGTCAGGGCGGAACACCGTTGTTGGGTCGCCGTCAACAGCAACTCCTGCCCGATTCTCAGCGTCGCCCGGCAAGCGCGTTGATGCGGTAACCCGAGGGAACTCGATGCTGGCCTGTCCGCCGAGACGACGAAGCGTGGCGTCAGTCGTGATGTCGTCGGCCCGTCCGGAAACTCGTGCGTAACCGCTAACCGCGAGATCGACATCGGCTGGGATGGTGATCTCGCGACTGATGAGGGTTTCGGGATCATCACGGAGTGAGGTGGGCGAGACTCTTTCACGGGCGAGAACGACCTGGAACGGATTGTCGGCGCCGTCCAGATCATTCAGCCGATCACTCAGCGAGGTCGGCGTAAGAATCGTTTCTATGCCGGGACCAAAGGAGTCGTCGAGCCAGACCTCGCTGAACCCGACACTGCTTTGTCCGCCGTAGCCTGGCCGGTCTCCGGCGCTCGTTTCGACGACCTCAAGCGTGATGGTCGTGAACTGCTGGTTTGGCAGTGCCAGCGGCTGGCCCTCGGGCGTCAACGACGACTCGTCGAGCGGCAACACAAAGGGCTGATGCTCATCGAGAGTGACGCTGAGTTCGGTGATCGTGCGGTTCGGATCGAGCGTGCTTGGTTGGGTGACATGCAAGGTCGACGCTGCTTGAGGCGTCGGCCACTCAAGAGTCAGCGTTTGTCCCCTAGCGTCGGTGAACGCGCCGACGCGCCAGGCTGTAGTTTGATCGCCGTCGACAGAGTGGGCTGCCCGGTCTTCCGAGTGGTAGCTCACCGGATTGCCATACGCGGACGAGCGGGCAAGAACACCACTCTGTTCGGTCCACGTAAACGCCTGCGCTGGTGCGTCGGGAAAGACATCAAGGCGGGCATCAGTCGGGTCGGCATTGAGGCCGTCCCCGGATGTCGATTCGGTCAGACCCAGGTTGTCACGGATTGTTTTCCATCGTCGAGCCCTCACCCGATTGCCGTCGGTGAGAATTAGTGTTGCGCCCTCATCGAGCGCTTGCTGGAGTTGAGTGTCGGTGAGCGAGGCTTCAAACAGAACGACTTGACCCGGCTTGAGCAGGCCTGCTCCCGCAATTTCCAGCAGGCTTTCGGCATCGCCGGCGACAACGAGCGGTGCGAGTGTTGATGACGCTCTCACAATGCCAGGAGCGTCTGGCACTGAGACTGCTGCGACCTGAGGCGGCAGCGGTAGCTCACCAACTGAATACCGGACCGAGTCGAGCATCGGGAACTCGGTGCTTGTTGCATCGGGTGACGGCGGTCCGAAGGCAAC
>JBBKWJ010000178.1:0-6926 GCA_037968895.1 Acidimicrobiales bacterium | reverse complement strand
CGGTAGCAGTGGGCGTACAGGTAGGTCCATTCGTCGTCGGTTTCTGATGTCCAGCCGTAGAGGTCCGGTGAGTTGTTGCCAGCCGGGCCTTGGGATTCGACGTTCCAGTTGTCGATATTGATCGCCGCGACAGCCGTGGATGTCGGCACGACATGTTCGAGGTAGGTGGCGCCGTACTCGAACATCTCGGTCAGGTAGACGTAGATGCGGCCGTCGTCGCCCATGGTTGCGTCCAACGGCCAGTACCAGTGAAAGAACGGCGTCGTGTTGGCGGCGAACAGCCATGGCTGCGGTGCTGCTTGGGTGCCACCCAGCAGCACGGCGAAGCAGGTGCCGGCCTGCATCATGCCGATGTTGTGCACCAACGTCGACGTGCCGTTCGGCAGCCGAATTTCTGCGTCCTGGAACGTCCAGAGAACGTTCCCGTTGGGAAGTCGAGTGGCGCGTTGGTAGTCGGCGCCGATGATGCCTCCGGGTTCGGAGTCGAACATCGTGTCGTACTGCTCTGGGGTGTCGCGCGTGAGACAGAAATTCCCGGCGATGAACGTCGCCGAGACCACTGTCGCCCGCTCGAGGAACGGGTCTCCTGTAGCGGCCGTTGGTTCGCTGGGCGTGACGATGATTCCGGCAGTTAACGCGAGAGCGACGACGAGGACGAATCCGCGCACTCCGCTCACCCGACCTTGATCGGCAGCCCGATCAACCCGTTGTCGTCAACGACGAAGGTCGTCTCGAACGTGCCGAGCGGCAGGTCGTACGTGGCGATAGCGCGGAGCGTATGCGCCGCGGTGACCTCGATCTCGACATCGGGGGTCGCGTCGCATGCTGCGCCGCTGTCACACCACAATTCGAGCGCCGCAGCGATCTGCTCGGTCGAGGTTCCTGCGAGGAACCCTTCGTCGTCGAGGCGGCCGAGATCGTCTCGCCCTTCGATCGATGGCGCCGGCGCCATCAGGGACGCTGCCGTCGCGTGATTACGGTCTCGTAGCGCAGCGAAGTAGTTCTCGATTGTCGCTCGAGCGTCGCTCTGCGCGGCGCTGGTGTCGGTGACTTCGACGTCGATGACACGCCATGGATCGGTCGGCCCCTCGCGTTCCAGAACGAGCGTCTCGGCCTCGGTGAACGTGCCGCCCGACTCAGCGGCGTACCTGGCCGCATATACAACTGGCATCGTCTCGACTCCGCTTGCGCTCTCGCCGGCTTCGGCGCGCTGTGAGGGGTCGAGGTCGAAATCCACGAACACCGCACCGTCGACACACGACGTCCAACAGTCTTCGGACTCCACGTTGATGAGCCCGCTCCGGCAATCGGTCGCAGTCGTGCCTCGTCGCCGTTCGATTAGGATTCGCTCCGCGACCTCGAACGCTCCACTGGTGCAATCGAGAGGAGCGAGCCGAACCGGAGTCGTCGTCGATGGAACCGGCACCGTTCCTTCACGCGCCGGGTTAGGAGCGGGCAGTCCGACACCGTTCTCATCGTTGGTTCCACCGCCGGCGCCGCACCCGACGAAAAGCACCGCCGCGACAAGGATCGTTCCCGACCAACATCCAAATCGAAACATTCAGAACCTCACTTCAAACATCGCCTGTTCTGCCTGATCAATCGATCGACACAGCTGCACCCGATTCGATCTCCGACTCTGCTGCTGAGGGCCGGAATGATCGCGCGGAGATGGCCAGGTGGGCGGTGCGGGGCAGCTTTGAAGAGTCGATCGTGCGTACCGACCGCATAGTGCGTGAGGTCCGTGGAGGCTTAGCACGGTTGAACCGGTCACCTCGCGCCAGCGTTCGCCACTGGCGCCGGTCTCGAACAGGCAGGCGTCGATGGGTCCTGGGGGATCAGCGCTCGACATGCCGAGCGGCGCAATTTGCCGCTGGTTGTGCGCGGGAGCGGGCGGTCGGTGAAATAAATCTCGTGCGGTGGAACACCGACTTGTCGAATGACGCACGATCGGATGGAGTCATGAAGTGAAGCGTCGCAGAAGCGCCGATTCACGACCAGGGAGGGCTTTATGCCGGTCGCGGTTGTCACTCCGACAGCTGCTACTGTGCCCGTCCGGATCTGAGGTAGTTCCTCGACTGCGCGTTCGATGTCGTAAGGAGAGAGATTGCGTCCTCCAACGATTATCAAGTCGTCGATTCGGCCGCAAATGACGATTTCGGTCCCCACGCAGTATGCGAGGTCACCTGTCCTAAACCAACCATTCAAGAAGGCGTCGCTCGTCGTGTCCGCTGCGTTGAAGTAGCCGGCCGCGACTGATGTTCCGCGAATCAGGAGTTCTCCGACATACCGCTCCGGAAGTGGGTTCGTCGTCCCAGGTTTGGCGACCCGCGACTGCAGACCGGGAAGCGGCGAACCGACGAGTACCATCTCGACCGCATCCGAGTCGGGGGATCCCGTTTTCGCATCTACTGGAACCGCTCGGCCATGCTCTTGTAGCTGGATGCGATCGATAGAATCGAGTATTAGTCCCCTCATCAGCGGCGGGAACGTTGCTCCGATTCCAACCTCAGCCATTCCGTACGCCGGAAATATTGCGCGTCGATCCAATCCGTGTTTGGCCGCGGCAGCGACAAACTCACGGACGGTTTGGGGGTTAACAAGTTCTGCACCGAAGAGCGCCATCTGGAGAGAGCTCAGGTCTAGGTCCTGCTGTCTTCGAAGTCCGCGTGCGGCGAGCGCCCAGGCGAAATTGGGGCCCGCGGTCGACGTGCAACGGTAGTCCGAGACCCACTGCATCCAGTTCTTGGGTCGGAGCAGGAAGTCTCGAGGTGTGGCTTGTACGAGATTCAGTCCGCCGAACATAGGGAGCGCGAGGTAGCCGACAAGACCCATGTCATGATGGAGAGGCAGCCAGGACAACATCGTATCGCCCTCCTCGCACCCACCCGCCGTGTAGCAGGCGGAGGTGTTGGCGATGAGTGCACCTTCTGAGACCATCACTCCTTTTGGCTGGCCTATGGATCCGCTGGTGAATTGCAGGAGTGCGACTCGGTGCCGATCTGGCCCTGGATCTTCAAAGTGATCACTTGATCGTGGTCGACGCAGCGGCGTCGTCAGACATGCGAAGGTGTGTACCCGAGCGCGATTCGGAGAGATCTCAGTTGCGAGTTCCTCGTGTTCGGGATCGCAGATGATCCAGTGGGGCTGTAGCAGTTCCAGAAGCTTCTGAACTGCGGCTACGTAGGTGGGCTGGTCCTGCCACACAGTTGCTGTCGGCAAGACCGTCAGCGTCAAGCCAGCCGCCCAGATGCCTCTCACCGCAATGACGAAGTCGGCTGACGCCTGACCGAGCACCGCAACGCGTTCGCCCGGAATGGCTCCCAGCTGCTGGAGGGCACCTGCGAACCGGAGCGATTCTCCATGCACCTGCCTCCAGGCAAGCAGCTCCCGACCACCAGCGGCATTGCCAACGAGACGGAGTACGCCACGATCCGCCTGTGATCCAAGCATCTCAGCGAGTGAAGATACTCCTGCGTCTCTCACGATCGTCCCTGTTTACACGCTCGCCCGATGGTGCGCAATCCCTCGAAAGAGGTACTACGAAATTCTACCTCAAAGGAGGGAAATCAGCGCCTTTCGACTCCATGGCAGGGATCTCGTTTGACAAAGGGTGGCTCCTGTGATTCTGTGCATTAGCGGCGATGAGGATTAATCGATGGGCACCGCGAAAATCTACGGAGGATTCAGCCATGCCAATTACTCGACGGCGATTGCTTGCCACCACCATTCCGGTGGTTACGGCGATCGCGATTTCCGGACCCCCTGGTCTGCCTGCGAGAGCCGCACCACAGCGCAACTATCCACGGTACTTGGGGCCCTCATCAATCGGACCGGCTGCGGATGGAACGCTCGTTGCGGTTGGGGTTGATGAAGCGGGGAACCTGAGTCCTTGGCGCCACCTCACAAAGAAGCAGTTCGAGGAACTCGATGCGATCGGCCCCGCCGCAACAATTACAGGAGTAGCAGGCGTTGAAACGTTTGCCGGGCAGACCGTTGTAGTTGCCCTCGACGCGAATGGCGCTGCAGTCCTCTTTCGTTCAAGTGATCTCTCGACGTGGACAGCGGATTCGTCGCTTGGAGAATCCGCTCCGACCTTCGTGCCGCAAGGTGTTGCATCCGACGGAGCGACACTGTGCATCGTTGGTCTCAGTCGTCAACCTGGCGAAATGCGCACCGGATGGGCATCGGTGGTTTCTCAGGACGGCGTCAACTTCACAAGTGAGCCAGTGCCACTCGCAAATGCACGCCATATTACGTTGTCCTCGTTGGCCAACGACGCAGGCCGTTTCATGACAACCGCCTACTACGACAACAGGTCACTGTCTCTCGTACGCGAAATCGGCGGTGGATGGTCGGTAACGCCTGTCGAGTCCGAGCAGATCACCAACTACACGATCGCGAGTTCGGAAGGAGTTGTGCGCATCGGTACCGATCGCGCGTCTCGCCGGACCTCGATCCGGAACGCTGGCGGCGCATACCGAGAGGTCGCGAACATTGACATCGCGCGAGCCGCCGCTCAATACGAACCCAATCGTATTGTTGTATTAAGGCAACTACGGGCACCCGTCGTTGTGAAGCCGAGGAAGGACTGACTATGGGTTGCGCAGACGCAGTAGCAAGTGAATATCAGGGCAGCACAATCGACGGTATACCGCTGTATTACAACGCCAGTCGATACACAAGTGAAGATCTTGGCAGCCGCTCGGGAATCAGCTGTGACGCAGGATTTAAGACCAGGCTCGACGGCTGGCTCGACGATTTCAACTATCACCATCCCTACGGAGAGCCGATTCGGATCTCGTACCTGGGTTCTTACGTGAATCGGAACGACGGTTGCGTTTCCAACCACAATTATGGTACGGCTTTCGACTTGTCGCGGCTTGAGTGGTCAAATGGCAAACGTTGGTGGGTTGACAACTATCCGAACGACAAGAAGTTTGCGACCGGTGTAGAAGCGATGTCGCACAAACATTTCAAGGACTCGCTCGGTTACCTCTACGACTCCCAACATGAGAACCACATTCACATGGATGACTCACAATCCGTCGAGTTCTATGGCGACGTGTACGGTTCGGACTCGCAGAACAAATTCGTCAGCGCCGCTCTACGCGATGTCTACGACTACGATCAAGACATCAACGACTACTGGACAGGACAAATGTCCGCTCGTACCGATGCAATCATGACCAGCGTTTACGGATCTGGCCATAACATCACGCAAACTCCCGAGGATTGGAAAAACTTTCTCGGGTACACGTGCGGACTATCGACGTAAAGGAAGCAAAATGTTCGAACTCTTTTCCCCGGACTGGGTCATCCAGCTCAACGCACTCAATCAGGCTGCCGCCACAAACATTGGAACACGATGTCGTACCGGCAAGGCCCATGAAGCGATTCTTGATCAACCCTTCCAAGGCGTGCCCAATGATGCCGATGGCCGACCAACCCCCGAACTGCGACAGTACCTTGAGGACCGTCGCAGCGAAGCGAACGTGACCTCGCTGATTCCCGTCGGACACGTCAAACTCTCAGTCACCGACGGTCCATCGGGGAACGTTGACCTTTTCGTCACGCTGGAGGGTGGTATTCCCACCGTGTCGCACATCGATCCGATCGCCGGGCGGCTGGCAACGGTGACGATCGCAGCGTCTGCGATCGAAGCGGCATACTTTCCCTCGTACTCCAGCGGGCCTACGCGGTTCTCGCAGATCGGGTCGTCTGCAGTCGTGACCGGAAACCTCAGAGTCGCCGAACTGCTTTACCCGGTCTTTTTCGGATTCGGCGGACAACTCGTGGAGCAGATCCGCTCCTTCACGCTCCCGATCGCGAACAGTGCGGTCACTGCGCATGTCGATCTGCTGAACCTAAGCTAGGTCGTCTTGATCGAAGAACTCCATTCAGTCGAGGGCCACCTGACGGGGCGACAGGTGTCCCTTCGACCGGTTGTGCCGCGTGACTATGAGGCCCTCTACACGATGGCAGCGAGCGACTCGAACAACTTCCGCTGGAGGCTTCGCGGGTCAACGCCTGACCCGGAGCACTTCAAGCAACAGCTGTGGACCGGAACTGTGCTCCAGTTCGTTCTGCATCGGGGACCTGCTGGGCAGCCTCTAGGCCTGGTTTCTCTTTATGGCGAGGACAGTCCTGCGGGATTTGCGAAGTTTGCGGTCCTTCTCCACCCCGAAGCTCGCGGGAGAGCCTGGCCGATCGAGGCGGTGTCTCGCTTCTTGGACTACGCCTTCGTCGTGCGGAGCCTACGAAAGATCTACATCGAGGTTCCTGAGTTCAACCTGCCACTCATGGAACGCGGGCTCAAGAGATTTTTCGAGACGGAGGCCATTCTGCGCGACTATTGTGCGTTCGACGGCCGTCTCTGGGAACAACATATTTTGTCCACGACGCGTGCGAAATGGTTCGAGGCATCACCGACAGCCAAATATCTGACGAGAGACAGCGCATCGTGACCGAATCGGACGCACTCGACACGCTTCAGGCGCTGCTTCCAGCGATTCTTGGCCGGCGCCCGTTCAGCGATACCGACCTGAGTCGCCCCGTCGCCGATCTTGGCCTCGACTCCATCGAGGTCTACACGCTCACCGCCGAACTAGAGGACCAAATCGGCGAGGAGAGGGATTGGAGCGCTCTGAGCAGCGACACCTCGTTGCAAGATATCGCTCGCACCGCTGCGGGTCCGCCGCAGTAGCTTCGGACTTTACGTTGGTCCCTGCGAGCGCGAACGAATCGACGTTGTGATTTGTGCGCTTCGGGGTATCCACTTAACCGGACTTTTCCGGTGCTTCGGATCTCAGCGTGGGTTGGGGTTGAGTAGTGCCCAGTCGGGTTTGCCGGCGTAGAGCAAGGATCGTGTGCGGTTGTTGGTCCAGTTCGTGATCCCGAACGCGACCCGCTTCACGCGTTTGATC
>JBBKWJ010000177.1:0-4114 GCA_037968895.1 Acidimicrobiales bacterium | reverse complement strand
GTCTCATGCGTTGTGCAGTTCTACCCGGGCGAAAACGAAAGAAACCCCCGCCGGGGCAGGGGTTTCAATGGAGCCCAAACCGAGAGTCGAACTCGGGACCTACGCATTACGAGTTCGATCAGGACACTCCGCCACTTCCTGTTTCTTGCTGTCTAGCAGGGGTTATGTAGCAACCGGTTCCCACCCGTTCCCGCCGATTCCGCCTGTTCCCACACCATTCCTTGGTTGAGATCTTGGTTGGGGATCAGTTCTGTCGAAGCGACACGGGCGCTCCTCCGCGCGTTATGGGACGATCAGCGTTGATCAGAATGCCGGCTATGTGCGGTTTACGAGGTCGGCTGCGTGAAGATTCTGATCGGTCGAAGCATGCGATCAGAAAGGCATGGGTCTCCGAGGCTCAATCGAACGTCGGCATCTCCGTTACGAGCGGCTCCATTTCCAATCCGACAAACCGTTCGGCAAGCAAGCGGCGGCCAAGACCAGGCGACACCAAGAGCTTGGGCTTCTGGAGGGCCGGAGATTCAGAGCGGCCCGTGGCCGATCCAAAAACTCTATCTGTACGACTGAACCCGTTCTGTAGCTCCACTCCGGGCATCAAGATGATCGGTTCCGCACCCACAATTACGGTCGGGCGCATGCACACGTCACATACAAACTGAAATGTCGTGCCGCGTGCTGCCGCATCGAACGCCACCAACACATTTGATTCGGGTACGAAGAATTCCGGGTCGTTCGGAAGAGGAACGAACCCAATGCCGGGCTCGTCGGCGACGAAGGACCGGAACCGGTCGCTCACGATCGTCTTGCCGTCATACGTCGTCGAGAAGTCCATCCTTCGGCGGCGCATCCGAATCGTCGGGTGCAACCAACCCGGGTCATCAACCAACGCACAACTCGAACACGCGGGCGCCACTGCGCCGTAGAAGAAGTGGAGGCCGTTGTTCTGTCCCGTCAGGGAGAAACCAATGTCATCAAGCATCAAACCCCTCTCCTACCAGTTACACCCAATTCTCGCTACGAAGACGCGTCGCTGCGACCGACCGGATACGCCTCGTGTTGGCCGACTCGGCCAACACGGCCAGCACTGCCCGGTCGCGAGTCTCCTCAGCCGCCTTACGTTGCAACCAATCCGTGGATGCAAGCAACTCCGCTGTGTGGCCTTCGCCATCGCTGGCCAGCTGCTTCAGGAGCAGCCACTCCGCGACGCGCCGTCGCACGAACGGTCGATCATTGATGTCGGCACGAAGTGTTGTGGACCATCGATCGAACTCATCGACGTCCATATCCGAAGCGTCCGCATCGACTATCTCGACCAGCATTGCGTTCGCCATCGTCGAGTCCGGATCAACGAGAACCACGGCAAGCAACTCACTGGCGGCATACGTCCGTTTGCTGATCGATAGAACTGATAGCGATCGTGTTCGTCGACAAGAAGCTGGTCGATTCGTTCAGTCGAACCCACTCGTCGTTGCAGCTCGCGCAGCAACGACGCAAAATCTGGACCATCCATCAACACTCCCCTCTTGCGCCAGCGCGACGTGGACCCACCCTGGTTAACGGTTTGGTCTTCCGGCGGCCCTTGCGACGTCGACCGGGTCTGGCACCGGCCTGACCGGTGACCGGTCTAGCGCTTACGGTATTCAGGATGGCACCGCTGACGATGAGCTCGCGCTCGTCGCTACTCCAGGCCACGTCGATATGTATCCGTCAACCGCATCAGCCCGAAACCGTGGGCTTGGGGGGGAAATCGCTCGCCGTAGTCAATGATCTCACTCGCTACGCGTTCGCCGTCCAGGAGCGGTGCAAAGCCCTCGAGAAGCGCGTCGAGCGCATCGCTCAGAATGAAAAACGCGAACAGGATGATCTCGGTCAGGATCTCTCGATCGATGGCTTTCCGATCAATGAAGTCGCGAAGCTCACGTAACCGTGGTTCATTGGCCTCATCTCCCCAATCGTCGATCTGGGCGTCCGCAAACTCTCGGAGCATCAGTCGCAATTCACGCAGGGTCTCAGCATCGATCATCTCCACCCTGACAATACGTTCGTATCTACCCCCTGCGGCGGCACTTGTTCCTCCAGAACTGTCCGGCGCGTGCGACCGATGTAGGGGAGAAGTGCAGGGCGCTGATGGATCCGATCGCGGGGGTTGTGCGTAACGAATGTGCGTCGCAGAAACACGGGCAGTGGCGGTGCGGAGGCTCAATCGACTCCAGCGACATCTTTTCGCACGGCGTCAACGTGCGCGTCTGTGTCAGGTTCGAGGTTCATCCGTTTGGATGCGGTCGACGTAGTACTGGTTTCCGTGTTGGTCGATGTACCGCCAGTAGTCGAGCATCGGCTTCAGGTCCTCGAGCGTCGACACGACCAGGGTCGCCAGATCGGGGGCGACCAACTCCACGTCGCCGGGTTCCCATCCGCCGTAGAGGTACTCGTGTTCAAGCCAGTACACCGGCCGACCGCCGCCGGGGCCGATCTCATCGTCCGACGACGTCACGTACACGTCGCCGTTTTCCGCTGCTGCCACCACGGTCACCTGGGCAAGCCACGGATCTGAACCGCCGTACTCTTCGCGAAAGCTCGTGGTCTGTGCCGCGGAACGTCTCCTGCTCAACACATCCAACGCGTAACTGTGTCCTATGGTCGGGCCGTCGTTTTCGTATTCGAATCGTTCGAAGCAAAGGTACGCACCGTCGCACACGCTGAGTAGCGCACGATCTGCGCTCGGCACATCGTCGAGTTCGTTGGTGACGGGCTGCCCCAACCGGTGACGCACCGGCCAGACGACCGGCGCACCCTCACGCGGCGGACAGGACCGACACACAAACTGCGTCGACACGGCCAACGCGGCCAACAGCCGATCGCGATGAGCAACGAATCGTTCGTCGTCGACCAGATCAGACAAGGCCACGGTCCTTGCGCCATTGTGCGAAGTCGTCGATGACCGGTTCCAGATACAAGCCCTTCAGCTCCTCGGCTTGTAGCCGGGCACCGAGTTCTTCGGACACCAGCATGAAGGGCCCTTGTAGCACTGGCTGCGGAGGTGTGTGGCCGGTGGCAGAACCGTAGATTTGGTCCGACCTGCTGAACCCCTCAGGCAGCGAGGACTCAGGCATTAACACCATCGGCGGGCCACCGCGAGCAATCTGTGTCCAGCGCCCGCAGGCCTCACACTGGTCACTGAGTTTGGGTGGACGAGCTTCGATGTTCATCTCAACGACGGCGTCGACGACTGGCACGAAGAAGTCCGGGTCGTTCGGCAACGCAATGAACCGGATACCCGGAGCCGACGCCGTCAGCGCACGGAACCGCTCGCTCACGATGTTCCGCCCGTCGTAGGTCGATGAGACGTCGAACCGACGTCGACGCATCCGCAACCTGGGGTTCATCCATCGCGGATCATCCACGAGGCCGCACACAGGGCACGCCGGAACGTCATCACCGTCATAGAAGTGCAACCCATTGTCCGGACCGTGGAGGGAGTATCCGTGTTCCATTGGCGTCATTTCAGTAGAAGCGCTCGGGGTAGGACGGTTGAGAGCTGCGGTATCAAACTTGAATCAAGGGACCCTTTCTAGCTCGACCGGCGCATCGAATGGTCGCCCCGCAATGATCTCGGTACTCGCCCGGCGCCGCCGGAACGCGCCGCGCCCGCGCCCGGCGAGCGAAAGCATTACGTCTCATCGAAGTTTGACGCTGCGAGCGACTATGGAGTTCCCGAGTTTCGCGAGAGCTTCAAACATGTGCGGCAGATCCGCAGCGACGGCCAACCGGGCACACATATCGCCATCGTTGAAAAAGCGGGATGACTGCTCTGTATCGGCACATTCGAGCGGGTCGACCCGCTCAGAAAATGTGCGAGCCGGCTCACTGACGCTTCGATCGAGCGGCGGACGCTCTCCACTGCCCGGTCCCTACCGCGTTGTCCGGTGTTGCGGCATCGCGAGTATGGAGCGCCCGAGTTGTGCGAGTGAATGCGTCGCGCTCGCGGTGCCAACCCGCTTCAACGCCCTGCTTCGGCGGCCGCGGCGATGTCGTCGAGATCCTTCGCGAGCGCCTTGCGAGTGGCTCCCAGGAAGAGCCGGCCGACGGTGGCATCCATGACTCTGGTCAGTGC
>JBBKWJ010000176.1:0-4983 GCA_037968895.1 Acidimicrobiales bacterium | reverse complement strand
GTACCGGATGACAATGCTGTCCGCCGATACGGATGACGACCACAATGCGGCCGAAACCGTCTCGGTAGTCGAGGCGGCATGGGCGCGCCTCAGCACACGTATCGAAGATGGCCTCGGCCAGCTAGAACTCATCGTTTCGTTCCTTTTTGAACGCCCACTGCTCCAAGCTGAGATCGACGGGGGTCGTACGCTTGCCGACCGCGTGGCGTCGGAATACGCCGTGCTTGGATTGTCGACGACTGCGGGCCTCATCCGCCAGGCCGCTGAGGTGTTTGAGTCGACGACGCTCGGTGTGCAGGACGCCGTCATGATCTCGTTGTTGTTGGAAGATGCTCGTGTGGCGGCGGCCAGGACCGTATCGGAGATCCTGGCCGGCACTTTCAGCACCGCACCAATTGTCATTGTTGGTGAGGACTGCGAGCTCGTGGACAACCTGATCTGGGTGACCTTCGCTCAGGGACTTTCCGTCTCTCGACATGAACACTCCCTCGCATCGCTCGCCGCACCGACCGTTGGCGGAGTATTTCTCGTGGCTGATCAGACGGATGCCTCCCGAAGCCGATCGGTGGCCCGAAGTATTCGCGAGATGTATCCCGTCGCGCCGATTGTCGCCATCATGGCGTCAATGCGAGCGAAAGAAGTTGCCGCGCTCGCGTCGTCGGTCAATCTTGTCTTGCCATCGAGTATCCATCCGGTCGACATGGTCGCGGAGCTTCGAAAGGCGAGAGTTCGGGCCGCCTATGAGCCAGCAATCGCCCTTGTCGGCGAAGACGCCGACAAGTTCTCAACGGCCCTTGCTGATCGAGGCTTCATCGTTGACTCGACACGAGATGCGGACGAGCTCGTCGAAGCGGTAGCGCAGGGAATCTGTCGGGGAGTAATCATCGGCGGCAACGTTGGGGCGATCTCCGACCTCGAGATTTTGCGAGTGTTGCAGACCGATCGCCGGACACGATCGACGGTGGCCGTAGTGGTTTCACGAGATCTGTCGATTGCTCGCGCCCACCACGCCATGCGCAGCGGTGCAGATCTTGTGGTTCCGGTCGATGTTGACATCGACGACTTGTCCGTCTCGCTTCGCTCACTGCTGGCGCGTCGAGCCGACCGGGAGCCAGTGGCAGACCAGTCGTCGAAGGTCGGGCTCGTCCCCTGGCGCTCGGCCTCGGTGATGATCGAGCGAATGATGATGGTGTCGTTCCGTCGTCACCAGACTGTCGGCGTTGGTGTCGTCGAACTCGCTCCAACGATGGTCGATGATGAAGAGCTGGACGACACGATTGCGAGCGAGTTCCGCAATGAAGACGTCATAACGCGTCTCGACGAAAACCTATTGCTCATCGCCCTTCACGGGGTGAATGAGAAAATCATGAAGCGGCGGATGCAAGACATCCACCAGCGACACGACCTTGTGGAGCACGGCGGGCGCATAGCGGTTCTTGAGTTTCCTTCAGATGGACGATCGCTTGATGACCTTCTGGCCACCGCCAAGAC
Organism: Acidimicrobiales bacterium; assembly: GCA_037968895.1. Taxonomy (GTDB): domain Bacteria; phylum Actinomycetota; class Acidimicrobiia; order Acidimicrobiales; family SZUA-35; genus JBBKWJ01. The sequence goes on along the minus strand of JBBKWJ010000176.1, from coordinate 3,492 downwards.
GCTGCTCATCAACGCGAATGAGGGTAACGGGCCTAATGTTGTTGGCTCTGCATGGCGACTAGACGCTGGGCTCGCCGCTGACATCCTCATGGTCGATCCCGATGAGACTCTTGGCGCCGTCCTCGCAGCAACGATGGAGCGGCGTGGTGTCAAGGTTGAGCTACAGCCCGACGCAGTCTTCGCTCTGGATCATCTGACCGGAGCGTCTGGCAAGCCATATCCGAAACTGGTGATCTTAGAGTTGGATCTGCTTGGTATCGATGGTCTTGAATTCATGCGCAAGCTCCGAGACGCCGGGACAATTGGTCGCTTCAAGATTGTTATCTTGTCGGCTCGATCCCGCGAAGGCGATCTTCAACAGGCCTTTGAACTTGGTGCGGACGACTACGTAGGGAAGCCATTCTCTGCGCCACTCCTGCTGCACCGTCTCGCTCGACAGTTGGAGGCGACATGAGGTTTGGACTCTTTGTTGCGGCCTGGGGATCTGTTCTCGGAATGTCGTTGATCTACATCATCGTTGGCGGCATGGCCGACCTGTCGCAACTGATCCTGGCGCGCCGACGCAAGGTAGCGGTCGAGAAGATCAGCGTGCTGCTGTTCGAATCAGAAGCTGAGGCGGCGGCGATCTTCGAAGAAGTTGCTGATCTTCCGCGGCGCACGCTGCTAGCGCTTATCCAGACGTTGGCCGTTGACCTCGATGGTCAAGCCCGCCGGCGACTGCAGAACCTCGTTGCCGCGAGTGGGTTGCAGCGATTCATCCGTCGAAGGGCAAGGAGCAAACGCTGGCGCAAGCGGGTGCAAGCTGCTCAGCTCAACTACCTCGTCACCCACCCTGACTTTGACCGGAAGGCGCTTGTAAACGATCCGCACGCGCTCGTCCGGGCCAGAGCGGCCGAGTCGTTCACCGCGGAACAGGCGGCTCAGCATGTTCCTGACCTGATTCGTTTGCTCGGTGACGAGTCGCTCGCCGTGCGGATTGCCGCTCAGCGAGCGCTCATCTGCGCGGGTGCTGCGAGCGTGAACGAGCTTCTGCAACATCTCGATATGGGTGGTAGTTCGTCGTTAGCTGCACTGGAAGTGGCAGCGAATCTCTCGGATGCTCGTTTGACCGGGGCGATTGATCGCTACACCCGCGATAGCGACCCAGTTGCTCGGACGATGGCATGTCGGGCCCTTGGAAATGGTGTCGGTACCGAAGGCACCCCGCTCCTGCATCGACTTCTGAATGACGTCGAGCCAGAGGTGAAGGCAGCCGCCATCCAAGCCCTTGGCCAACTTGGATCACAGAGGTCGGTTGTTCTCATCGGGGCCGCATTGCGCGACCGCTCGTTCCTCGTTCGCAGGTCGGCGGGTGTTGCTCTCGACATGCTTGGTGCGCCAGGGCACCTTGTGCTCCGTCGCCACCTTCGTGACCCCGACCGATACGCGAGAGATATGGCGAGACAGATGCTTGACGCCGCTGCAGCCAGGCAGGGCCTCGATCTTGTGCCCTCGCACGACACTATTCATATTCCAGTCGCTGAGCCCGTTGGCAATGGGCTCGACCATGGTTTCGTCCCACCACCCGGGCTAGACGAGCTCTACAACGACAACAAAGTGCTGGTACCCGTCACAATCGCCTTGACTTCCAGTTCTGAGGATTTCACATGATCTCACAACTCTTCGACGGTATTGCCAATGTTGCGGCCGGCTGGGTCATCTGTCTCAACCTGATGCAGCTCATGATGATCGTGAGCGCGATGGTCGAGCTGAACCGGATTAGGCAGCGCGACCGTCACCAGGTATGGCGCCGACTGCTCGGGTCTGATCTCGCGCCGCGAGTCTCTGTCCTTGTACCGGCCTATAGCGAAGAGATTTCGGTGTGCGACACCGTACGAGGCTTGCTCTCGCTGTCGTACCCGAACCTAGAGGTCGTTGTGATTAATGACGGCTCGCCCGATAACACCGCTGGAGCGCTCATCGAAGCGTTCGATCTGCGACCGATCCATCCGATCTATCAGCGTGTGGTCGAGACGGCCGACATCAAGAGCATCTATCGGTCGAGCCGAGAGCCTCGACTGGTTCTTGTCGACAAGTTCAACGGCGGCAAAGCCGACTCGCTAAATGCTGGCATCAACGTTGCGTCTGGTGAGCTCGTATGTGCGATCGACGCAGACACACTTGTCGCGCCTGATGCGCTCCAACAGCTGGTGTCGCCCTTCATCACCCGCCCTGACACGGTTGCCGTTGGCGGCACCGTGCGATTGACGAACGACTCGCCGGTTCGAGGTGCCAGAATTACAAACCTGGTTGTGCCGAAGAAGCCATTGCCAGCGCTGCAGGCCGCAGAGTATGTGCGTGCGTTTGTCGTGGGGCGTCTGGCGTGGAACCCGCTTGGCGGAAACCTGATTATCTCGGGAGCATTTGGCGTCTTCAAACGCGACGCCGTGCTGGCTGCGGGCGGATACGAGAAGTCGTCAATCGGCGAAGATATGGAGCTGATTGTTCGGCTCCGTCGCCGTGGCTACGAAACCGGCCAAAAGGCGTGGGTTGAGTTCCTGCCAGACCCAGTTGCGTGGACGGAAGCGCCAGAGTCGGCGCGAGTGCTTGCACGACAACGAAACCGGTGGCAACGGGGCTTGATGGACGTCTTGATCCGCCACAAGAAGATGATCTTCAATCCGCGATATGGCTCGGCTGGCATGTTGTCGATGCCGTTCTTCTTTGTCGTCGAATTCATGTCGCCGATCGTTGAGGCGATCAGCCTCACGTTGCTCTTCGTTGGTCTTGTCGCTGGGCTCGTCGACCCGGCTTCGCTATGGGTTCTGGCCGCCGCGTATGGCTTCGGTGCCACAATCACGATTCTGACGCTGTTCTTTGACGATCTTGCCTTCCGGTCGTACCCGAAGTTTCGGTATCGCCTCCAGCTCATCGGCTATGCGATCGTCGAACAGATCATCTATCGACCACTCACCATTGTGTGGCGCCTCTGGGGTGTCCGTCTCTTCCTGATGGGTCGAACCGAGTGGGGCCAGCAGGTTCGAAAGGGCTTCACCAGCTCGTAGCCCTTGCGCTGTTCGCGGCTCAGCCGGGCAGTTCGACGACCTCGACCGCACCAATTGCCATCGATTCAAGCGTGTGAGCAACAATTTCCGAGGGAACGGCAACGCCGACTGCTTGCTCCGCGGTGGTAACAATCCGGCCAATACCGAGCAGCCGAGCCGCAGCTGCCACTATCTGGTCGGCTGAACCAATCGGCTCGAGGGCGTACAGCGCCACTCGATCGCCCAACTCGAGATCGTCTCGTGGAAACGGGATTGGGACGGCAATCGCGTTTTCGTTGCTCAAAAGCCCCGAGCGGCCAGTCACTCTGCTCGCAGTAATGACTTCGCCGGGCGACATCGATTGCATCGCAGTTGAAGTGTTTTCGAGGTTGCGAAGAGCGCCATCGGGGATGAATGCAATTGGCCATGATCGAATCTCGGTGTTCGAGGCCGTGAAGCTAGATCCGGC
>JBBKWJ010000175.1:0-69589 GCA_037968895.1 Acidimicrobiales bacterium | reverse complement strand
CTCGGAGAACATCGTGCCGCCACCCCGAACTGGTCCGGGTGGAACAGCCTGAGGCTGTTCCACCGGGACCAGTTCGGATAAAGCGCGGGTTAGGACGAGTAGGCGGGGCGCACAAACCCTGACTGTGGCAAGGTCCAAGCCGTAGCCGCGGTTACGTCGTAGATCAAGGCAGGCAACGGCTCGCCGTCTCCATCCATGAGCGACACGACGAGTTTGCCGCCATGGGCGAACATCTCTTCGACATTCCATTTACCGTTGTCCCACGGCCAACTCATCACGATTTCGCGATCGCCGCTTTCGAGATCGAACCGATAGAGGGCATAGGCGTCGACAGTGTCGCCGTCGCCCGCTGCATCCGGACCAATGCCATAACCGTCGCCGGAAAAGATCACCGCGCCGTCATACCAGATACAGCCGTCTTCACCGTCGAAGCACTCAACGCCAACTTGCTTACCCCAGTCGCTGTTTGCCCCAAGATCGTACAAAGCCAAACCGGTCCACCCCTCGGCGCCCCAGCGTGCAATCGCCACACTGCCAGAAAGATGGTTGAAACTAGTGCCGCTCTCCCAGCCTCCAGTTGTCCCGAGTGTTGCGACTTCTTTCGTCTCGACGTTGTAGCTCCGAAGTGTGGTCACTGTGTCTTCAGGACTGCCGGGCACGCGACGTTGATAGAAAATCTGAGCTTGATCCTCGGCGTTGACACCTGCTCCTTCAAGCTCGAGTGTCATCTCTCCGTCGGTGACAAGAAGGTCGCGCTCACCCACGTCTTTGGCCAACCAAACCGTCTGGTCGACGTCGTTCCGCTGGAACACCACGCCGAGGTGGGGCACGTCAACCACGTTGAAGAACGGACCGCTTGGCATTGGCAGTAACGCGCCGTCTGGCGTCTGCTTACGGATCTCGTTGTGGTCCCAGGCGAGGAGGTCGGGCAGTTGCTCCCCCGCCCCGGCGACCCGATACACGCCCTCCTCGACCGGAACCAGTGGGGAGGCTGCCTCATCGCCGGTTGTGTCTGGCGCAGGCTGCAACGTCGACTCGGCCGCGCTCTCGTCGTTCGACGCTGGCGCTGCTGACGATGTACATGCGGCAGCCGCAAACGCTGCCGTTATCGCCAAACTCAAGATCAGTCGCATGGCAGAACCCTCCAAGATTCCCAAGCAGTCTCTCACTCCTATGTGTGCATCTGGGCCATTTGGCGATTCACTAGGGGGATGCGTTCCCCTCTTCGTCGTTTTGTTCCTGTCCTCGCGGTCTGCGCGTTGGCTCTAAGTGCCTGCTCAGAAGATATTTCGAGCCGCGAGATCATGGTCGAGACACTAGGAAACCAAGGCTCCCTAACACCGGAGCAAGCCGAGTGCGTCACGGTCAAACTATTTGACAGCGGCGACTACCTGCAGGATCAACTCGACGAGGTTGCGAGTGGGTTCAACAACGACGATGGAAGCGAAAAGGTCAAGGGCTTCGAGGCCGCCGCCTCAACTGCTATTGACGACTGCATTCGTCAATAGCAGTCGCAAGCTCATCGACGCATCGGTCGATCTGCTCGTCGGTGATCACCATTGGTGGGCAGAACGCGACGGTCGGGCCAATTGGACGTGGGATGACGCCCTTCGCCATCATCGCGTCTCGAATCGGTGGCGATTGCATCTCGCCCGGAAGCTTGACTGCCCACAGCCCACCCACACCACGGACCTCGTCAACCGCGCCATCTGCGGCCAGTGCCTTTAGGCCACTGCCGAGCCGGTCGGCGATGTGCGGGATGCGTTCCATAAGTCCGTCGCCGATCACTTCGATGTTTGCAAGTGCGGCTGCACACGCCGTCGGATGACCTGAGTAGGTGTAGCCATGTCGCAATATCCAAGACGCATCGGCCTCAAGCGAGGCCCGCACGGTCGCACCAATGATGACGCCACCGAGGGGCTGGTAACCCGAGGTAACACCCTTGGCGAACGTAATCATGTCGGGACGAACACCGAAGAACTCGCCCGCAAACCAAGTGCCAAGCCGGCCGAAACCGGTGATGACTTCATCAAGAATGAGGAACGCGCCGTGTTGGTCGCAGAGGCGTCGGAGACCTTCGAGGTAGCCATCGGCCGGTGGATAGACGCCGGCTGCACCCTGCACCGGCTCACTGATCACTGCGGCGATTTCGTGACCCCGTTCGGAAAACAAGGTTGCCATCGCCTCGAGGTCATCGACCGGCATCTGCATGACCTCGGGCAACATCTGGCCGAAGCCTTCCTTGCTGAGCGGCATGCCCATGGCTGCAAGACCGCCGTAGTTGACACCGTGGTAGCCACGATCGCGGCTCACGATCAGGCGTCGTTCAGGATTGCCGGCCCTGGCATGCGAGGCCCTCGCGAGCTTCATTGCCGTGTCAACGGCCTCAGAGCCTGAGTCGGTAAAGAACACTCGGGAATCGTCGATCGGAGCGAGGGACGAGATCTTCGCCGCAAGCGCCTCAGCCGGTTGGTTTGAGAACTTTTCGAACGTGTGGAACGCAGGGAGCTTGTTCATCTGCGCCGTGACGGCGTCAATGATCGGCTGGCAACTGTGGCCGGCGTGGAGATACCAAAGACTCGCCATGGCATCGATATAGCGATTGCCCTCTGTGTCGATGATCTCTGCGCCCTCGCCCCCAACGAACGTCGTGAACTCGGTTCGAGCCGGAATGGCAAACGGGTGCAACATCTTTGGTACAGACACAAGCTCTCCTCAGCGACAATTCGTGCGATCGCCATGCGAGACGATCACCTTCGGCGAATCGTACTTCGGCGAATCTACAGGCGCTCGATGATCATCGACATACCTTGACCGCCGCCGACACACATGGTTTCCATGCCGATAGTCGTGTCGGTCTCAATCAGGTTGTTGATGAGCGTGGTCATGATCCGGGCGCCGGTCATGCCGAATGGGTGGCCGAGGGCGATGCCTCCACCATTGATATTGAGCTTGTCGTAGTCGATCCCAAGCGCGTCGGCCGAAGGAAGCACCTGAGCGGCGAAGGCCTCGTTGATCTCGACAAGGTCGATGTCAGCAATGCTCATGCCCGCCCGTGCCATTGCTTGACGACATGCCTCGATTGGTCCGAGGCCCATAATCTCTGGGTTGAGCCCCGAGACGCCTGACGCAACGATGCGGGCAAGTGGCTTGATGCCAAGCTCGGCGGCCCGGGTATCACTCATCACAATAATGGCGGCGGCACCGTCGTTGAGCGGGCACGCGTTTGCGGCGGTAATCAGGCCGTCGGGCCGGAAGACTGGCTTCATGCCGCTCACAGCCTCGAGGGTGACGCCGGAGCGAGGGCCGTCGTCCTTGGCCAAGATGGTGCCGTCTGCCAGCGTGATTGGGGTGATGTCGTGTTCGAAGAACCCGCGCTCGATGGCAGCCTCAGCACGATTCTGGCTCCGCACGCCCCACTCGTCCATCGCCTCGCGAGTGACGCCCTCCTGCTGGGCCACGTTCTCTGCGGTCTGGCCCATCGAGATGTAGATGTCTGGCAAGCCATCGGCCGCTTCCCACGGTGCTGCGCCCCCTTCAGATCGAGCTGTAGTACGAGCCTGAGCATCGTTGAAGATCGCGTTTACAGCCAACGCGTTGTCGGAAGCACCTATGAGGTAGCGGGAAACGAATTCGACACCCGCAGAGATGAAGGCGTCGCCTTCGCCGGCGCGAATTGCGTGCGCGGCCATGCGGATCGTCTGCAGCGACGACGAACAGTAGCGATTAACGGTGACGCCGGGGACGTTCTCTAGGCCAGCCATGACGGCAACTACACGGGCGATGTTGAAACCCTGCTCGCCTGCTGGCGAGCCACAGCCCATCATGAGATCTTCGATGGAATTCGGGTCGAGCTCAGGGACCTTTGCGAGTGCTGCCGTCACCATCTGAGCCGCTATGTCGTCGGGGCGCTCGTCCTTCATCGAACCTTTGAACGCTCGACCAATTGGGCTGCGAGCGGTTGACACAATTACTGCCTCGGGCATGAGGGCTCCTCGTTAGTCAGAAAAACAGTCCGGAAGGGAACTACTGAGCTGATGGTTCCATTCCTTGACTGGTCGGTCAAGTTTCTGGTGAGCGACGCTCGTCACACTGCTAGCACTAGCCTCAATACAAGGATCCTCAACAATTGGAGGCATGGGCCGATGGACCTAGGTGAGTGATCCTGCATCCGTGTCTGAACAAGCGTCGCAAGAACCGAATCCCGTTGCCGCCGAGCTCTTCGAGCAACGGTTGGCCGCGATGACGCAGGAACGCCTGCTTCATGACGGAAAGCGCAACATGTGGCTCGCCCATCATTGGCCCGCCGACTACCACGAACGTTGCGTGAAGATCGGCAAACGCCATGTGTGCCGTCGCTGCGCCGCCCTCTACCCGCTAGGGCTTCTGGTGGCGGTCCTGAGTGCCTACGGCCTTGCCCCATGGCCAAAAAGCTTTGATCCTTGGCCAATCTGGATCTTCTCGATCCCCGCCACGGTTGTCTACTGCGGCGAGGCGCTTGGGCTCATGAGATACCGGGTCCGCCTGCAGGTCGGCACAACACTGTTGGCGGCTGCTGCCTTTGGCCGAGCGCTTGGCTACGAGTTCGTCGAACGGTGGAGCCCGATGTTCTGGCAACCGATCTTCGTCTTCGGCCTTATCTGGTTCCTCGCGACCCTGCTCGGCAAGTACCGCCAAATGGGCCCCGCTCTCCCCCGCGATTAGTTCACGTACCTGGTACGTGAACTATTTGGGAGGCGGCGAGGACAAGCACGATGGCCTCCCCGATCTGCTCGGCCGCGCCGAGGATGTCGCCGGTCACGCCGCCAATCTTGCGGTGGCTCCACCATGCCAGAAGGCCGACGCCCAGAGCGATCGCCGCAGCAAACACCGGCGCCCATTCCATATAGATGGCACCAAGGACGACGAGGCCAACCACGACACCAAGCATAGCCAGACGTTTCGGTAGCTGCCTCGAGTAGTCGGCCCCAAGACCGACTTCCTGCGCTGTCGGTGCGACTCCCATCAGGCCAACCGCGCCCGCCCGTCCTGCGCTGTGCGCCGCCACGAGCGCCAGCGCCCCGGTTTGCGCGTCAAGCGACGACAGCGCCGCGAACTTCAGCAAGGAGACAAGGACGAGCGACAGCACACCGAAGGTCCCGTGCCGCGAGTCTTTCAGGATCTTCAGCCGCTGGTCTCGGTCCCAGCCGCCAGCCAACGCATCAAACGTGTCGGCGAGTCCATCTTCGTGAAAACCGCCCGTGACCAAGGCAGTTGCTGTTAACGCGAGTACCGCCGCGATTGCTGGCGTCGACAACTCGCTCGCGCCCCAAAAGACGGCGCCTCCAATGGCACCAACAACTACGCCGATAACGCCGAAGTACGGCACGCAATCGGCGATCTGCGAACCTGAATCTGGATGCGCCCCTCCTGGCAGCCTCGTGAGGAAAGCAAGCGCGTTTCGGAACCGTCGCACCTCAGTCGCCCAACCCGACCTCGTCGAATGTTGCACAGTCGAGCACAGCGGCGATGGCCTGACGAAGAATCGGAAGGGCCACAAGGGCCCCAGTCGCCTCTCCGAGACGAAGGTCGAGCTCGATCAGCGGAGTCTTTCCAATCGCTTCGAGCAATCGGTGATGGCCGCGCTCGGCCGAGCGGTGTCCCGCAATCGTGTGGTCAAGAATCCCGGGCGCCATGATGTGCAACGGGAGCAAGGCTGCGGTGGCAATGAAGCCGTCGAGGACAAGCGGGATAGAGCGGCGACGCGCCTCGACGCATGCACCAGCCATCGCAACCAACTCGGCCCCACCGACCGCGCGCCAGACCGAACGTGGCTCTGGGTTGACGCCAAGCCGGGCAATACCAGCATCGACGGTTTCGACCTTTCGAGCGAGTCCGTCGTCATCGACCCCGGTGCCGCGACCAGCCCACGCCTGACCGCCTCCCCCAAGCAGCGCAGCGGCAATGGCTGCGGCCGAGGTTGTATTGCCAATTCCAAGCTCGCCGAGAATGAGTACGTCGTAGTCGCAGGACCGCACCGCCTCAGCGCCGGCATCCCACGACGACTGGAAGCGTGCCTCTGTCATCGCATCGGTGATCGTGAAGTCTTCAGTCGGGTTACCAACCCCAACGTCTACGAAGCGAAGCTCGGCACCAGCCGCTGCGGCCAGCGCCGAAGATGTGGCGACCCCGTTCAAGATTGCGTCTTTCATTAGCGCAGTTATCTCGGCCGGGTAGCTACTCACTCCTCGGGCGGCAACTCCGTGGTCAGCCCCGAAAATGATTACTCCCGGCCTAGTGATCGCCGGCTGATCGGTCCGCTGCCAGCCCGCAAGCCACGCTGCAGTCTCATCGAGCCGACCGAATGCGCCAGCCGGACGCAATGTCGACGCCGCGCGAGCAGCAACGGCGTCAAAGCTAGCCTGATCGATCGTCGTCGCTATAGCTAGGGCAACGTCATGGTCGACCGTCAATTGAGTTCCTCGCACGCAGTTTCGGGGGCGACCAATGGGAGAACGTTGCCTGCGACCACGAACAGCGAACGGTCGAATTGGCTAGCAAAACGTTGATTACAGCGCCCCTGGATGTCTCGGAACGACCGAGATAGAGCGTCGCCCGGCACAATCCCGAGGCCGACCTCGTTACTGACAACGATGACGTCCGCTTGTCGCTGTGTCAACGCCGTGACTGCCAAGTCGACCTCACGCTCAATAGCCGCAACCGATTGCCCATCGAGCAAGAGATTGGTCAGCCAGAGGGTCAGACAATCGACCACGATGCACCGCTCAGGAGGTACGGCGGCAACGGCGCCGACAAGACCGCGGGGCGCCTCTACTGTTGTCCAACCCATCGGTCGCTCGAGTTGGTGGCGCTCAATCCGCTCCACCATTTCTTCATCGCTCGGTTCAGCGGTCACCACGATCGTCACCGGCCCACCTGTGGCCAGGGCAAGACGTTGGGCCAAGGTCGACTTTCCCGAGCGAGCGCCGCCGACGAGGAACGTCGACAGGGCTGCCCTAGTAGTCAATGCCCTTTTTGGCAACGATTCCGTTGTCAAAGGCGTGCTTGATTGGGGTCATCTCAGTGACAGTGTCTGCGACGTCGACGATGGCCTGTGGCATTGCTCGGCCGGTAAGAATCACACTGGTCTTCTTCGGCCGATTGACAAGCGCCTCGACGACGTCATCGGTGCTGATCCACTTCCAAGTGGCTGCATAACTGATCTCATCGAGCACCACGAGTCGGTAGTCGCCAGACATGATCTTCTCTTTGGCGAGGGCCCACGCGGCAGCTGCGATCGCTGCCGTCTCGTCGATGTCTTCGGAGTCCCAGGTGAAACCGTTTCCAGCGGCGAACCAGTCGACGCCAAGATCGCGGCACACCTTCTCTTCGCCGACTCCCCAGTCGCCACTCTTGAGGAATTGCACGACACAGATCGGCCAGCCTTGAGCGACACCGCGTAAAAGGGTGCCGAAGGCGGCCGTACTCTTACCTTTGCCGTCACCGGTGTTCACGAGAACGAGCGAGCTTGCCACCGTCATCGATGTGGCGTCGGCCTTCTCTAGTGGAATGTCTTCGGCTGCCATAATTCTCCTTAGCTCGCCTGTCGGCCAGCATTGACATTTGGCATCGGCACCACAACGAGGCTGCCATCGCGAGCGTGGAGTACTCCGATGTTCGCACCATAGTGCCGACTCAAAATTGCTTCGGTCATTACTGCGTTGGGGCGCCCAAACTCAGCAACTTTGCCGTTATTGAGCAGCATCACTCGGTCCGCGTAACGGGCCGCCGACGTGAGATCGTGGAGCGCAGTGATAACGGTGAGCCCCCGCTCGAGGCGCAACTCATCGATTAGGTCGAGAACGGCGAGTTGATGACCGAGGTCGAGCGCGCTTGTCGGCTCGTCGAGAATGAGAATTGGAGCTTCGTGAACCAGCGCCCTGGCCAGGGACACACGTTGAGCCTCGCCACCCGACAACTCATGGAGTTCGCGGCCCGCGAACCTTTCGAGGTCGAGCCGCTCAAGCGCCGCTGTTGCGAGGTTGCGATCGCCCTGCGACTCGACGCCAAGCCACGACAGATGAGCAGTTCGACCAAGAAGCACATATTCAGCGACCGACATCCCATGCGGAAAGACGGGCTGTTGTGGAACATAGGCGATCTGTCTGGCCCGATCTCGAGGCTCGTTCACTGCGCCCCGACCGTCGGAAACCGAAATGTTGCCGCTGTGGTTGGCTACGCCAACGATCGCCTTCAACAACGACGACTTGCCTGCACCGTTTGGCCCGATGACGGCAACGAACTCGCCAGACTCGATCGACGCGCTCACACCATCAAGAACGGGGACGCCGCGATACACGACGGACACGTCATCGAACGACAGGGCAGATCTGCGAATAGTGGTGGTCACATTTGCCCCCTCGTGCGCCAGAGAACGACGGCAAAGAACGGTGCACCGACGAATGCGGTGACGACGCCGATCGGAAGCTCTGCCGGACTCAGGACAGTTCTGGCCGCAACATCGCCGACGCTCAGGAACGCAGCACCAAGAATTGCGCTGAGCGGAATCACAACTCGATAACTGCTCCCGACGGCCAGTCGAACAATGTGAGGAATCACAATGCCAACGAACGCGATAAGCCCGCTGACGGCAACTGCGGCCGCAGTCAAGAATGACGCCGCAATGATGACGACCAGCCTGATTCGACCTGGTCTCAAGCCAAGGCTCTTCGCTTCATCGTCGCCGAGTCGTAGCACGTCGAGGTGTCGGCGGTGCAAGAAGATCACCGAACCGCACACCAGGAAATAGGGGAACAGCAGGTTGACTTCGGTCCAGCCCGATGTGGATAAACGACCGATGAGCCAGCCGTATACCTCTTGGATCGACTCGACGTGGCGTTGCATTAGAAAGGTTTGACAGGCGGTAAGAAACGCTGCGCTCGCAACACCAGCGAGCAATAGCGACGCGGTTGAACGACCAGCCGATCGGCCGAGTGCGGCCGAGATACTGACGCCGAGGAGGGCGCCGACAAACGCTGCCATCGGAACGGTTCCGAGTGGACCGAACGAACGGTCGGAACTCGTCACGATGACCAGCGTTGCCCCGAGGCCGGCGCCCGCCGCAGCGCCAAGCAGGAATGGATCGGCTAGTGGGTTGCGGAAGACGCCTTGGTATGCCGCGCCCGAAACCGCAAGGGACGAACCGACGAGCGCCCCAAGCAAGAGGCGAGGAATCCGCCACTGCCACAAGATCGTCTCTTGCGTGTCGGTAAGTCCGGTCGACAACGACACAAAAGGAACGTGGTCAATAAGTGACCGGAGAATGCCATTGAATGGCACATCGGCAGCCCCGACCGCAACGCCAAACGACAGCGATGCGATCAGGACAGCCAACGCAATGAAGAGCGAGATCATCGGCAGTCGAAACGCGCGTGTAACCGCAGTCGTCTCGTCAGCTCCGACTAGTACGCCCGAGGTGGCCATCAGCCAGCCGGAACCAGAGCGAGCTGATCTGCAATTACTTGGGCAAAGTCGACCACGCGTGGACCCCAACGGGAGGCAATATCGGCATCGACCACCAGAACGTTGCCAGATGAAACCGCAGTTATGGCGTCCCACCCTGGACGAGCGCTGACGTCGTCAACGGTGTAGCCACCCTGGTCGGTTATGACGATCAGTGTTGGGTCAGCCTGAAGGATGTACTCCGGCGCAAGCTGCGGGTAGCCGTAGCCATCGGTGTCGGCCTCGTCGGCGATATTCGTAGCACCGAGCATGGTGTAGATCTGGCCGATGAAACTGCCAGACGATGCGCTGTAGAAAGTCTGATCAAGCTCGTGATAGACCCGCACACCCGCATCGGCAGTTGCTGATTCGGAAATCGCAGCGAGGTCGGCCTGAATCGAGGCGTTTAGTGCGGCCGCTCCATCGATTTGACCAGTAGCGACACCGAGGTCGGCAATCTGGGCATACATGTCGTCAAGCGTTGCGGCAGTTGGCAGGAGCAGTGACGGAACTCCAGCTTGCTCAAGGCCGCTGACGATTTCGCCTGGATCGAACGACAAGATGACGAGATCGGGCTCGTAACCAATGATCGCTTCGAGGCTCGGCTCAAAGCCAGACAGATCCGTTGTTGGAGCTTCTGCGGGAAAGTCTGAATAGGAATCGACAGCGACTACTTGGTCGCCGGCGCCCATCGCGAAGAGCATCTCAGTCGCCGTTGCGGAAAGCGACACGATGTGTGATGGCAAGGCAGATTCATCAGCCATTGCCTCAGTCGTGTGGGCCTCATCTTCGGCCATGGCCTCAGTGGTTTCGGTCGACTCTGCCGTCTCGTCGACAACGGTCGATGTTTCGCTCGCCACATCGCTGCTTCCGCATGCGGCAAAAAGCAACGCAATAGTTGCGGCAAATACCGTCACCGTGGTTGCCGATGTTGTGTTCTGTTTCACGTCATACCTCCTTGGCTCGGAGGTGTGATTCTCGAGAGGCAGTGCCTCGCGAAATGGTCCTTCCTCCGAGGACACTGTTTCAAACCTCTTCCAAATAGGCGACCTGGCTGACCGATCAATGTCGGCATCACAGTTGCGGGACAGCGCCGGGATCTCACCGGACTTCGCTAGATGGGAAAGGGCTCGGCTTTATTTGCCGAGCGGGGCAAGCATACGGCGGGCCAAGCGTTACGCGCCATGTGTGACCAAGATCTATTCGCCAGCGGACGAGGCCTACTCAATGGCCCGTCGGGGCCAGCCGAGGAGATTTTCCGCCCGCACTCTCTAGCGTAGGACTGGGATGCTCATCAATTGGCCACGTGATCTTGCGCCACTCACTCGTATAGAGGTTCGACTGCTTTCGCTTCCGACGAAGGCGAGCATGGCCGCGGCCCACGACGAAACACCGCCAGACGATCGAAAACTCACCGTTGTTGCCGTGACCACCGACGCAGGGGCGACGGGGTGGGGCGAGTGTTCGGCCATGAACCGCAACTCATACTGGCATGAGACGGCCCGGTCCAGCTTTGATCAGTTGTCTGCGTTCCGCATCGGGGGCGATTCCGATGATGACTCAACACCGATGGCGGCGGCTGCTCTCGAAATGGCAGCCCTTGACGCACACCTTAGATCGAAGGGCATTTCATTCGCGAGGCATATCGGTGCAGGCCGACTGAGCTTTCCTGCTGGCGCGGTCGTCGGACTCGGCGAGATCACCAGCGTGTGCAGCCAGGTCGGACAGCTTGTCGACTCGGGCATTAGCCGGGTGAAACTGAAGATACAGCCAGGTCACGACATCGATGTGGTGCATGCAGTCAGGCTGGAGTGGCCGACCCTCGAGATCCAGGTCGACGCGAACGGTTCATACGGACGCGATGGCGTCCCGACGATGTACCGGCTCAAGGCGCTTGGTGTCACGGTGTTCGAGCAACCGTTCGACTGGCGCCAGAATGATCTCGAGTCAAACCACAAGCTCATCGCGACGGGCGCAACGGTTGTCGCCGACGAAGCAATCGACTCCGTCGACACCCTTCTCCGCTACGTCGACTCTGAGTCCGTCTCGGCCATTGCGGTGAAGCCATCACGGCTCGGCGGCGTACGGAACACCCTGGCGATGCTGCGGATTGCAGACGACAACGATATTGGCGTCGTGGCAGGCGGCATGCTCGAATCGGGGCTCGGCCGGCATCTTCTCGCCAGCATCGCAGCCCGACCAGAGTTCACCGTCGTCGGCGATGTGTCGCCAGCGCGCCGCTGGTTGGCTGAAGACCCATGGCCCGACATTCAACTGCTCGATGGCGACATCATCACGCCGACTGGGGTTGGGATCGCGCCGCTCCCCGACCAGGACATGCTCGACAAGTTCACCATCGCATGCCACGTCACTCCGGGAGAGCGCTCGGCTTAGACCTAGGTCGCTGCTACGTCGTCGGCACCGATGCTGTCGATGAATGATCGAAGATCTGCGGTGAACTCAGACGGCATCTGGAGGTGAGCGGCATGGCCAGCATCCCGAATCGTCGTCATCGACGCGCTTGGGCCGAAAGACTCGACCAGCCTTTGGCCGATAGCGGCGAACTTCGTGTCGCGCTCACCAACGACAACGTGAACAGGGACGCGAAGTCTGTGTAACAGCGGCCAGAGCGGCTCCTGCCGTCCCGTGCCACACGCAAGCAAACTCGCTCGCAGTCCATCGGCGCGGTTTTCTAGTCGTTGAGCGAGGCAGGCTTGTTCGGCGCTGACTCCATCGAAAAGAGGGAGCGCTATCCACCACTCAAGGAACGCCTCCAGACCGATCTCGTCGATCTTGGCGGCGAGCGACGCGTCGTCCCGCCTCCGCGTAGAACGCTCATCGTCGGTGTCAAGACCAGCCGTCACCCCAATGAGCGTCAGGCTTTTTACGAGCTCGGGCATCTGGGCCGTGAGGTGGAGCGCCATGCGACCACCCATCGAGTAGCCGACATAGTGACCTGCGCCACCGGCCTCACCGACGAGGCGGCCGGCTTCCCACAGATCAGCTGCGTCATGGAATGAATCGCCGTGCCCTGGGGCATCGACGCTCACGACAGTGAAGTCGCGGGCGAGGTCGTCAACAATCGGCCCCCAACACTCGGCGTTCTGCGTGAACCCGTGTAGAAGAACCAGTCGAGGCCCCGACCCAGTAATTGTCTTGTGGAGGGTCACATCCTTATCATGCCTGACGGCGCCGCCGATATGTGGTTCTCTTTCCGATATGGCCCGACCGATCACCGCCGCCGCAACCTTCTGCGCCACACTCGTCGACGAGTGGGTACACGCCGGGGTGACCAGAGCGTTCATCGCTCCTGGATCGCGGTCGACGCCACTCGCTCTGGCGCTGCACGATCGCGAAGAAATTGCCGTTGCTCTGTTCCATGACGAAAGGTCGGCCTCGTTTGCCGCTCTCGGTCACGGTCTCGCCACTCACACCCCTGGAATCGTGTTGTGCTCGTCTGGCACCGCGGGCACACATTTTCATGCAGCAGTTGTTGAAGCCGACCTCAGCGCGGTTCCACTTATCGTGTGCACCGCCGATCGCCCACCCGAGCTCGTAGGAGTTGGGGCGCCGCAAACCATCGTCCAAACCAATCTTTACGGGCCAATCGTTCGTCTGTTCGTCGAACCGGGCGTCCCCGACCCTGCCGATCTCGCCGAATGGCGGCCCTTTGGCGCACGAACCGTCGCCGCCGCCATCGGGGCAAGAGGAAAGCCGGGCCCCGTCCACTGCAATCTCGCCTTTCGTGACCCTCTCGATGGAGCGCCAGACGAACTCCCAATACGCACCAGCAACTCCATACCTTGGAAACCCGAGCCGAAATCGCCGACCGCGGCCTATCTCGCTCGCATCGTCGACATCCTGAACGGGAGGCATGGCGTTGTCGTTGCCGGTTCGGGGATCACCGACCCAGAGGCGGTGATCGAACTGGCCAAGCGGCTTCAATGGCCCCTGATCGCCGACCAGCGTTCAGGCTGTGCGAGTGCAGACGACGCAGTGGTGTTCGGAGATCTCATCGCCCGCACGGCCCGCTTCACCGTTGCCCAGAGGCCAGAGGTGATACTTCGGTTTGGCGAGCAGCAGTCGAGCAAGGCGCTAAACCAGTGGATCACGCATAGCGGGGCAACGATTATCGCCGCTACGCCTAACGGACGTTGGATCGACCCCGATCGGGCCGCCTCGTTGATTCTGTCTGAGGAAGGTCTCGCTACTGCGTTGCTCGAGGCTGACTTCACAACAGTTCCAGGAAGAACAACCGAGTGGACCACGGCGAATGACGCCGCGTCAGCCGCCGTCGCTCAGTTCGCTGAGCATCACCCCGCAAGTGAGATTGCTGTCGCCCGGTCCATCCTTTTGTCGTCTCCGGCAACGGCGAACGTAGTTTTGTCATCATCTATGCCAATACGTCAGGTTGAGTGGTTCGCCGGAGACTCGGGAGAGCGAAGGGTCTTTTCCAACCGAGGCGCGAACGGCATCGATGGCGTGATCGCTACGGCTGCTGGCGTCGCGTACGCGGCGGGTCCAACTATTTGTTTCATCGGCGATGTCGCCTTATTGCACGACGCCTCGTCGCTTGCGGCGCTCAGTCGGCGGCCAATCGACCTGACGATCGTTGTTGTCGACAACGACGGAGGCGGCATCTTCTCCCACCTCCCCCAGTCATCCAATCTGACGACGGCCCAGTTTGAGTTCCTCTTCGGTACGCCACACGGCACCGACATTGCCACTTTGGCCGCTGCTCACGGCATTCAGGTGGAACCATGGAGCCCAGAGGCGCTCTCCTCCATCGACGGTGTCAGAATGCTGATCGCTTCGAGTGACCGGGCACGATCGCTGGCCGAGCAGGCCGAGCTAGTCGCAATGACTACTGCTGCGATTGAAGCGACACTCGAGTAAGTAGCTCGTGGACCGAGCGGCGAGTCCGCAGCACGATGACGCTCGCGTGGGCCCACGAGCCATCGGTCCGAGAGGTTTCGAACTGTTCTTCGTAGACCGGGTGCTTGCGCCATGTCCACAGCACAATGTTTTCTTCTGGGTCGCGCTTGAACATTGCGTTCCATCGCTCCCGGTTGCCGTTCCAAAGCTCTTCACCCCGTACCAATCTTCGCACCGTGCGGGCGACGACTTGGTACATGTTTCGCCATCGAGGTGGCCGAACCCAGATGATGGTGTCAGCACCACCCTGGACAAGGTCGCCGACCATCGACTGGTAGCCGCCGCACACAACCCAACCATCGTCAGCAGCACTCAGGCGCTCGCTCAAGACGCGACGAAACTCATCTCTCGACAGGGGCGTCCAATTCGCCTGGTGGTAGAGCGAGTCGAGCTCAATGTGTTCAGCGCCCAGAATCTCGGCGAGACGTCGGGCCGTCGTTGACTTGCCGGAACCCGAGTTGCCAATCACGGAGACTCGATGCATTGAACCTGGCTGCATCAGAGCAGAGTAGCGAAGGTCAACCACCCCAGCGCCAACGAATTGGGTGATCAGGCGAAGAACTCGTAGCCTCACTGCATGAGTGAGATGGTTTCTGAGATCTTCGACCCGTCCGCGTGGACTGCCGTAGCTGGCTTTGACTTCACCGACATCACGTATCACCGGGCCAACGATGTTGGTGCCGTCAGGATTGCGTTCAACCGACCTGAGATTCGCAATGCGTTCCGGCCCCACACCGTTGACGAGCTATACAAAGCGCTCGACCATGCACGTATGAGCGGCGATGTCGGGGCGGTCATCCTTACCGGCAACGGTCCTTCGTCGAAGGATGGCGGCTGGGCGTTCTGCTCTGGTGGCGATCAACGCATTCGGGGCAAAGATGGCTACAAGTACGCCGATGGCGAAACGGCGGACACCATCGATCCCGCGCAAGCTGGTCGCCTTCACATTCTTGAGTGCCAGCGTCTGATTCGGCACATGCCGAAGGTCGTCATCGCCGCGGTGCCTGGTTGGGCTGCCGGTGGCGGACACAGCTTGCACGTCGTATGCGATCTGACCATTGCGTCAGCCGAACACGCGCGGTTTAAGCAGACCGACACCGACGTGGCGTCGGTTGACGGCGGCTTTGGCTCGGCTTACTTGGCTCGACAGGTCGGCCAGAAGTTCGCACGCGAGATCTTCTTCCTTGGCGAGACTTATAGCGCTGACGATGCCCATCGCATGGGCATGGTCAACCGGGTTGTCCCTCATGCCGAGCTCGAAACGACCGCACTAGCGTGGGCCGCCGAGATTTGTCGCAAGTCACCAACGGCGCAGCGAATGGCAAAGTTTGCGTTCAACCTCATCGACGATGGGCTAGTTGGCCAGCAGGTCTACGCAGGTGAGGCCACTCGCCTCATCTACGGCACCGACGAGGCCGTCGAGGGAAGAGACTCGTTCCTCCAAAAGCGAGAGCCCGACTGGTCCCCTTACCCCTACTTCTACTAGAACGAACATTTTGGTGTCTGACACCAAAATGTTCGTTTTAGGGCTTGCAGAGGGCAGACATCAGCGCCTCGAACTTCGACCTTGTCTCCGCGAGCTCGGCTGTGGGGTCAGACCCACCAACAACACCGACCCCGGCGAACAGCCGCGCCTGGGTCCCTTCGAGGTGCGCAGATCGAATCGCCACTGCGAACGAGCCGTTGCCGGCCCCGTCGACCCAGCCCACGGGCCCCGCATAGAGGCCCCGATCGGCGTGTTCGAGTTCGTCGATGAGCCGTAGCGCAGTGTCACGAGGGTTGCCGCCGACGGCTGGCGTCGGGTGAAGAGCCTCGACCAGCGACAGCACCGAATCGGCTGGTGTCGAGAGTCGACCCTCGACCTTCGTGCCGAGATGATGCACGTTGGCGAGCGTGAGGATGCTCGGTTCGGGTTCGGCGTCGACATACGAGCAAAAGGGGAGCAGCGTGTCGAGCAGCCATTCGATAGTGATGAGATGCTCCCACTGGTTCTTCGTCGACGCGAGAAGCTCCGCAGCCAGCAGCGCATCGGCGGCCGCGTCGGCACCGCGAGGAGCCGTTCCTGCGAGCGGGTGGGCGCTGACTACGTCGCCTGCTCGGGCCACGAGCAGCTCGGGCGTTGCGCCGAGGAATCCGTTGACGTTGAAGAGGATCGCTGACCCGAATCGAGCCCGAAGTCGTCCAATGATGACCGCAGGATCGAGAGGTTTGTCGGTCGTCAGCAGAAGCTCGCGAGCGAACACTGCCTTTTGCAATTCGCCAGCGAGGATCCTGTCTCGAGCCGCACCGACGATCTCATCTCGCCAGAACTCAGGCGCCAAGACCGATTTGAAGGTGTAGTCAGACGGCTCAGGGCGCTGCTCGGCAGCGATAACCGCTCGAATCTGACCACGCGCTTCATCAACATCAATTCGGCTTGCGTCATCAGCAACAATAGTCAGCCAGCGCTGACCCTCTGGCCCGCAGCCAAGCACCATCTGGGGCACGATCAGCTCGCCGTCGAGCTCGCGGTCAAACGGAAGTGCGGCGAACGCAACCGGTCCTGTGCCAGGGCGCTGAGTGTCATCTTCGCCGACCATCGCGGTGAGCGCCGCCTGGCTCTCCGATGCGCCGCCCGGTCGTGAGAGCGGGATGCGGGTTGCCTCACCGACACCAGCAATGGCAAAGCCACCATGCGCCCAAAGCAGGCCAGACGCGGCGCCAACAGCGATGGGGTCAAGATCATCATCGATACGAAGAGTGGTTGCCCGCAGCGTCATTGGTGTCCATTCATTGAAGAGCATCGTAGAGCGGGCAGACTGGCACGCGTGGATCACCTCATCACGATGGAAACCCAATCGACACCAGACGCGCTGATTCGCGTCGTCCGCGATGTGGCGAACTATCCCGAGTGGCTCGAGCTCGTCACAAAGGCTGAACCGGACGATGATGCGTGGCTCCTTACGCTCAGAGCGAACGTCGGGCCACTTGCTCGATCGAAACGGCTCCGGATGGTAGAACGACCAGCGAACGACCCACATGAGTTCGTGCTCGTGCGGTCTGAGGTCGACGGTCGTGACCATGCCGAGTGGCGGCTCACGTCGTCAATCACAGAGTCAAAAACGGGAAGCGACCTCGACCTGAGCTTGCACTACAGCGGCCGGTTCTGGAACGGCATACTTGACGCCGTACTCGCCAAGCAGATCGAGGCAACGATTCCTCGTCTCCGCTCTTACTTAGATTCTCGCCCCGCAACGGCGTAGAGCGGCGTGAGCCAGCGCTTCGACAACTCGTGCGTCGAGCCAAGGAGATCGTTGACCAGGACCGCCAACCGCGCCGTGACCGGTCCGGGTGCAACAAACTCGTCCTGATCGATGGCGGACACCGGCCAGATCGGGTGGTTGGTCGAGCAGAGGAACACCTCGTCTGCACTTATGACCTCGTCCCATTCGACAGTTCGAACCTCAGCCGTGATGCCAGCCGAGTGCGCAATGTCTAAGACAGCCCGCCGAGTGATGCTGTCGAGGACGACGTCAAGGCTCGGGAGAAGTAGACGGCCACTCCGAACGATGAACACTGCTTGGCTCGTCGATTCGCCGAGATGCCCATCGGCGGTGCGAAAGACGATGTCATCGAAACCTTCATTCCGAGCGACGAATCGCTCACGAATAGCTGCGGTATAGGTGGCCCCAACCTTGAGCGCAGGCGGCAAGACCGCAGCTGGCATCTTTGGTCCAGTTGCCACTTTCAACCTGACTGTCTCTGGATCGCTGTCCGAGACGGCCATGTCGCTCGGCTGCAACGCAGCAACCGTTATGGTCGGGGCCAGCCGAGACGGCATCGTTCCAAGCGGAATATCACCCCACGTCGCGACGAGCTTGACGGTGGCCGCTCCGTCGTTCGCAACTACCGTTTTGGCAACGGCCTCTTCAAGCTGACCAACCGAATACTCAGGCTCCATACCCATCAACGCCATTGACCTCTGGAATCGAGCGACATGTTGACGAAGACCAAAGGCAGCCGGACCATCGGGGCCTTGGACGACGCGCATGACGTCGAAGACAGTGGAGCCCCGCTGCACTGCGTGGCTCAGCACGTGAATGGTCGCTTCCTCGAATGGTCGAAGCTCGCCGTTGATCCAGATCTGCGTCACGGCCAGACCATAGCCGTCGCAAACCTTGGCCATTAGCCTAACGGCATGCCAGATGTCGTCGCCCTCGCGCTGCCAGCCGGAACAGCCTTCGTCGACGCACTCCAGTCAGTGTGGGATTCAGGCGACGCCGTCTTCCCCCTTGACCTCCGCCTACCAAGGTCCGAACAAGATCGTGTGCTGTCAGTAGTCGCACCAACCGCGATCGTCGAGGCCGATGGCGAGCGCCGGGCCCTGGCAGGCGGTCAACCGGCCGAAGCCGGCGATGCACTCGTCTTGGCCACGTCAGGCACAACCGGTCTCCCCAAAGGCGTGATCCTCACTCACGATGCGGTGGCCGCATCAGCAATCGCGACCTCACGCCACATCGGCGTCGACCGACAGCGCCACACCTGGCTTGCGTGCCTGCCGGTCGCTCATATCGGCGGCCTTTCGGTTATTACACGAGCTCTCCTCACTGACACGCCCCTCGTCGTGCACGAGCGGTTTAGTGCCGCTGCCGCGACTGCCGCCGCCAAGGCTGGCGTAACCCACACCTCTCTTGTCACGCGGGCGCTGTCGCAGATCAACCCAGACGACTTCGAAGCCATTGTGATCGGAGGTGCAGCTCCCCCGGCCGATCGCCCGGCCAACGTGTTTGCGACCTACGGCATGACCGAGACCGGCTCGGGCGTCGTGTACGACCGCCATCCGATCGCGGGGGTCGAAATTGAGATTGACGAGTCTGGCGAGATTCATCTTCGAGCCCCGATGCTGCTTCGCGCGTACCGACAACGGATTGGCGACAAGGTCCTCGACGCCGACCCAAAGACAGACGGCTGGTTCGCAACGGGCGACCTTGGAGGGTGGAACGACGATGGCTCACTGTTTGTGAGCGGTCGAAAGCAAGAGGTCATCATGACGGGCGGCGAGAAGGTCTGGCCCGCACGAGCAGAGGCCGCGCTCGCGGGGGCGCCTGGCGTTACCGACGTGGCCGTCGTTGGCGTGCCCCATCCCGATTGGGGTCACGAGCTTGTTGCCCTCGTCGTGGCCAGCCCAGAAGCGGTGCCCCTCCTGGTCGAGCTACGGGCTCTGGTGAAGGAGTCGCTGCCGGTGTGGTACGCCCCCCGCCGAATCAAAGTCGTCGAGGCGATCCCCCGGACGGCCCTCGGCAAGATCAAACGAGCCGAACTCAGCCACCTTCTGGGGTGAGCACAAAATCGATCGTCGCAACCGCCCCTGAACCATCGGCACCCTCTACGACGAGGTGCTTCTTGTCGGCAAACGGTGCATCGACGTCCCCGATTATGGTGAGTTGACCCGTGCCGAGCGAGCCGCTCGCTTCAGTTGCGCCTGCGTTTAGCTGCAGATCAATGACGATTTGATAGCGGCCTGATGACACCGAATCGACGCGCCCCGAGATCACGGTTTCTACACCGTTCGCAGCCCTCGTGGAGCCCGACCAGGTGGCGTTCTCGCCAAGTGCTTGCGCCGGTGTTGGCACGGCGAGCAGGGTGGGGACATCAAATAGCTCGTTGGCGAGCGCGGTTGCCTCAGCACCGACAACGGCCGAAGACGAGTCGGTGGTGCTTTGGGCTACGACTCGGTTGGAATCGAGCCAAAATGTCGTTGTCGCTCCGGAGAGTCTCGAGAGGTCATCAGACAGACGAACGTCAAGTGTGTCCGGGTCAGTCCAGGCTTGAATCTCGTCAAAGCGGGCAAGAAGTTGGGTCGCCGATCCATCGGCGGCCGACGTTAAGACGGTGATCTCCACGTTCGCCGTAGTCCCCTGCTCGCGGCCTGACGCATCGGTGTGCCAAATAGCAACGTCGTATGTCTCGGTCAGGCCGACTGCGGGTGGCCGAAATAACGAAACAAACGGCTCAGTCCCGCTTGATGTGACCGCAACCTCATACGCGCCGACGTCGATATTGACGTCATCAATCGACGCGAATTCTTGGTCGGCGGTCGCGGTGGCAGTCGACGAACTTGCCCCACACGCTGCGAGAAGCAGGCAAAAGGGCACCACTGTTTGCATCCATCTCAGCTCCCGCACGTTGTGCAGGGTAGCGATGGTGGAAGGGCTAACGATCCCCTAGAGCGTCTTTGGCCAGCGCAAGGTCGTCTGGATTCGTGATCCCGATCCACTGCTCTGGCGAATGAACCGCAGCAACCTCGATAAGACCGTCAGCCATGAGCTCACCGACAACAGTCGGGAGTTGGCATTCGCGCTTTGGCGTGTCAGCGAATTCAACAAAGAAGGCTTGCCAGCGGGCGTCGAAATCGGCGAGCACCTTGTCGTGGAAGCACCAAAGGTTCATTGAAACCGGCGTGTCGTATTCGACCTCGACTCCTCCGGCCATCAAGACGCCGCCAGGCAGCTTCTCGCACCCGTCAGTTTCGACGATTCCAACCAGCATTCCGGCGTCGATCTCGCACACGCCACGGGTGACGGCACCCGATGGCGGCACCGTGTTGGCAAGTTCGAAGGCGATGAGATCAGCGTGACCGGGCGTGATCGAGGCAAGCTGTTCAGCTGCAATCACGAACGACTTCGGCCCGTAGTAGTCGTCGGCGTTGATAACAGCGAACGGCTTGTCAAGAACTGGCCTTGCGCTCAAGACGGCGTGGAGGGTGCCCCAAGGCTTTGCTCGCACAACACCGAAGTCATCCTGGCGAACGTAGGTGACGTCGAGACCAGGATGCTGCTCGTCGATATGCGCACGAACATCAGCTTCGATCTCGGAGCGGACAATCATGACGACAGAGCCGAAACCGGCCTCCATTGCGTCTGAAATGCTGAAATCAAGGATTGCTTCGCCGTTAGCGCCGACACGAGCAAGCTGCTTGACGCCGCCAAAACGAGAACCGAGGCCTGCGGCCATGATAAGTAAGATCGGTTTCACCGCACCATCTTGCCTGTCAGCGCCGCCAAAGTCACTGATTCGTTCTAATCAAATCCGTCACTCTGCATGACCACCCCGTTCGCCCTACGATCAGCAAATGCAAACGGCTCAACAGGGCGGCGTGGAGGGCAAGCGCCTTGACGGGAAGCACCTTGGACTCCTCGCGGTTGCCGTTTTTGCGGTGTCGTCGGCGGCAATCCTCATTCGCTGGGCCGACGCAAGTGCGCTCGCATTGTCCTTCTGGCGAACCGCGGGCGGGGCCCTACTCCTGATCATTCCTGCTCGTTCTCACTTTCGAGTGCCGACAAGACGCCAGGCTGCCGCCCTGCTTTTGGCTGGCAGTGCACTAGCCGCTCATTTCTGGCTGTGGCTCCGGTCGCTTGAACTCACGTCGGTCGCCGCCTCGACCACGCTGGTCGCCACCGCTCCGATTTTCGTCGCGCTCTTCTCCGTTGCCCTTGGCCGGCCGATCACGAAACGCACAACGATCGCGGTCGGTGTTGCGCTCATCGGGTCGGCCATCATTGCTGGCGGCGATTTCGGCGCTACGGGGAGTGCGCTACAAGGCGATGCCCTTGCAGTGGCTGGGGCGGCCGCGGTTGCCGTCTACCTGCTCACGGGCGAACACCTGCGAGACACCTTTACCACCACGACCTACTCGGCCATGACCTATGCCGTTGCGGCCGTTGTTCTCTTGCCGGCCTGCCTCATCACCGGCACGAGTCTCGGCGGGTATTCGACCCAAACGTGGTTCGCGGTTGGCGCGATGATTCTCGGACCTCAGCTTCTAGGCCACACGGTCCTGAATCATCTTCTTGAGGTGCTGGGCTCGCTTCCGGTGTCGCTCTCGCTTCTCCTCGAGCCTATTGGCGCCGGTCTTTTGGCCTGGCTACTGCTCAGCGAGGCCCCGTCAACCGCAGTGTGGATTGGCGCACCGCTGATTATTGGCGCCGTGGCTCTTTCGCTCCGCTCGGGCTAGTCAGCAGGCAAACCAGGCACTGAGCCGCGGGCGTCGTCTTCGTTGGCGTGGGCAACGAGGGCCATCGGCGTATAGCAGCGCAATTGAAGGCAGACTCACAGCGAGCTAGCCGGGGAGCGAGATGGATCGCAGACGATTCTTACAATCGATGGCCGGGCTACTCGCAGCCGGATGCACAAGCGGCTCGGCTGGTACGGCAGTGTCATCGGGAACCACACCGTTGGCCGACGGTTCCGGCGTGGTAGCAACGACAACTCTCGCCAGCGTTGACCGTCTCGAACCACCACCTGTAAGCCTTCCCGCCGAGACATTTGGCCTTGGTGTCGCATCCGGCGCTCCGACCGCCGAGTCGGTCATTCTTTGGACCCGCTTCGTGGGCGAGCTGCCGGCGAACGTGCCACTGGTGTGGGAGGTCAGTACCGATCCTGAGTTCGCGCTCCTCGTCGCAACAGGCGAGACCGTGGCCACCGATCGTTTTGGGTATTCGGTTCACGTCGACGTCACCGGCCTTCAATCGCACACGACCTACTGGTATCGATTTCGCTCCGATAGTCAGACTTCATCACACGGACGGACGAAAACTCTTCCATCTGCTGCCGACGAGGTGGCCTCGATCGCCCTTGGTTTCTCGTCGTGCCAGTTGTTCGAAACTGGCCACTACGCCGCTCATCGTGACATAGCCGACTCCCCAATAGATGCTTTCGTTTGGCTCGGTGACTTTATCTATGAGTACGTACTCGGATCGGGCACCGAGGTTCGGCTCATCGAAGGCCAAGAGGCTGTGACGTTGCCGGAGTACCGGGCCCGCTATGCGCAGTACCGTCGTGATGAGCTCCTTCAGCTCAGTTCGGCCGCACATCCGTGGTTCTGTACATGGGATGACCACGAGGTCGTCAACGACTATGACCAGTCGGTCGACCCTGACCGTCGGCTCGCGGGCTATCAGGCGTGGTGGGAGAACATGCCGGTCCGTCTGCCGGCCCCAATTGATGAGCCCCCGACGATCTACCACTCGGCGACGTTCGGCGACCTGATCAATCTCATCGTGCTTGATTGCCGCCAAGACGCGACTACAGACCACATGCTCTCCGAGGCGCAGTGGCAGTGGTTCGAAACGCAGCTCCAACAACCCGCAACCTGGACAATCATCGCCAGTTCAGTCCTCGTGACGGGAACCGGAGTGGAACAGCTCGACGGTGATCTCACCGCATACACGTGGGCCGGTCACCCAACCGACCGAGACAGGCTCACTGCCGCACTGCGGAAAGTGACAAACCCGATCCTCGTTTCGGGCGACATGCACTCCGCGATGCAGTTGCGCTACCTCCCGTCGTTCGATCTGGCCGAGGAACCCATCGCCCATGAATTCATGGCCCCCGCAATCAGCTCGCAATTCTCGGCGGAATACATTGATTTGGCACCATTACTGCCACTTGTGAGTCCAACGATCGACTACATCGATCCGACAAACGGTTGGCTCGAGCTCGGGTTGAGCGCCACCGAACTTCAACCGACATTTCATTTTGTCGATGACGTCGCCGATCCAGCGAGCTCGGTATCCAGGTCAGATCGAACCACTTTGACCGCAGAATAGGCGCCCCTTAAGCTCGCCGAATGCCGTCGCTCCGTGTGGTCTCGCTCAACATTGGTTCGTTGCTCGAGCCCGATTGGGAGAATCGTCGGCATGAGATTGTCGCCTGGCTCGATCACCTCGATCCCGATGTCGTGTGTCTGCAGGAGGCGTGGCAAGACGACAACACACAGAACACGGCGTCATGGCTCGCGGAGAATGCGAGTCAATCGTGGTTCTGGGCCTTTGGCGGTGATTCCGTTTCTGAGAAGCTGTGGAAAGATCGCTCGATGCACTTTGGCTCGGCAGTGCTCTCTCGCTGGCCGATTGACGCAACCAACTATTGGCGCCTCCCCATCGACGACAAAAACGACAACGGGTTCGTTGGTCAGGTTCCGTGGGAGCTTTTTCACGCTCAAACGGCGGGGCTTGACCTGTACTCCACTCATCTTGCCGCCGCGCCAACTGATCAGTTTCACCGCCGGGTCCAGGTGGCCGCGATCGACGAACACATCAAGGCGTCCAGGGGACCAAAAGACGACATGGTTCGCTTCGGCGAGAAACGAATCCACATGCCCGCGATCCTGTGCGGCGACTTCAACGCAGAGCCAGACAGTGACGAGATCCGTTTCCTCGCCGGTCTGACGCCGCTACACGGCAAGGTCACCTTCTACCAGGACGCGTGGCGAACTGCCGGTGCCGATCATCGAGGGATCACCCAAGACTGGCGAATCAACCCGACCGCGGCAAGCCTCAACGTCCATAGAAAGCGAATCGACTACGTCTTTGTTGGCGACGCGTATTCTCGGGCCGGCGACGCCGGGCGGGTTCTCGAAGCGGCAGTTGTTTTCGACACATCACGCAGTGGTGGGCTGATCGCGAGCGACCACGCTGGTCTCTGTGTCGAGATTGAATGGCCTCAGCGGCCAGGCGGCTATCCTTCCACCCAATGACCGATCTTGGCCCAGTCCTGCTCTACGACGGCGAATGCGGGCTTTGCACGCGATCCGTTCAGTTCGTACTTGACCACAACGGGGCTGACGACATTTCGTTCGCCGCACTACAGAGTTCAATCGCGGCCGAGCTTTGTGAACCGTACGGCATCGATCCAACTGACCTCACCAGCCTGGTCTTTATCGATGCAGGAAAGGCCTATCGCATGAGCGATTCGACTGCCCGGATCGCGAGCCATCTCGATTGGCCATGGCGTGTCGGCTCAAACTTGCGATTCATTCCCCGCGTGGTGCGAGACGCTGGCTACCGACTGGTGGCCCGACACCGTCTGCGGCTCGGTTTCTCGAAGGATGCGTGTCGGCTCCCGACGACCGAGGAGCGAGCGCGGTTCCTCGATCTCTAGTTGGTCAACTTCGAGTTGCTGGCGAGCTAGCTAGGGCTTGAGCGACTGCATGAGGTGGTCGACCCACGTCGTAAGACGTTCGTGCTCGTCGTCGGCGACGGAGCCTTCGACGACCGCCTCGTGCGCCTTTGGGAGCGAGAAAGTTTCGTGCACGTCACACTGCATCCAGGTGAAGATGCTCTCGACAACGCCGAGACCGTGTTGACCACCCTTCTGTCCTGGCGTGGCTGCGAGTAGGCCGATCTTCCGGCCCTGAAACGCTGTCTTGTCGACACGAGTGACCCAGTCGATTGCATTCTTGAGCATCGCGGTTGGGCCGCCGTTGTATTCGGGCGAACCGATGAGCACCGCATCGGCGGCCTGGACACGGGTCGCCAATTCGGAGGCGGCAACGGGAACGCCGTGAATTGTCTCCCAGTCGCCATCGAAAATCGGAAGGGCCATAGCTGCGAGATTCACCTCATCGACGGTTGCACCAGCCGCCTCAGCAATGTCCCCCGCAGAACGGACAAGCGCAGTGTTGAGCGAACCTTGGCGGGCGCTACCGGAGAAGATCAGAATCGAAGTCATCCGTGGAGCCTACGAATCTTCTCCGAACTCCGCGACAAGCCAGTCTGTGAGTAGCGGAACGACTCCGTGAGGGCGAGAGTTCGGCCAACATAGGTAATAGCCAATCCCCTCAACCTCAACTGTCGGACCAACAGGGACAAGGAGCCCGCTCTCGAGCAATTCATCTACAAGATGACTCCAACCGAGTGCGACGCCCCGACCGGCGAGCGCTTCCTGGATTACGACCGGATAGTTGTTGTAAAGCACTCGGGTCGCCCGGCGCGGCAATTCGATGTCGAACCAATCGAGCCACGCGCCCCACGACATCCACGGGCGGTCTCCATGGTCCATGTGGAGCAATGGCGCCGCGAACACATCGGACGCTGAACTTTGTGCGTTTAGTTGGTGTTGCGCAGCGAATTCGGGCGACGCAACGGGAGTTACGACCTCGGGAAACAGCAGCCTCGATGAAATACCGCTCCATGAGCCGTCGCCAACACGAATGGCCGCATCGAAACCGCTCGGCACGAGTTCCGCATCACGGTCAAAGATCCAGAGCCGCAGGTCGACATCGCCGAGTGTTGCTTGCAGTCGGTCGATGCGGGGCACAAGCCAATGCTGGGCCAGGCCGGGGTGAGTCGCGAGGACAAACTCCGTCGGCGTAGCCACAAGGTCGGTTATAGATCGTTCGAGAACAGCGAACGACTCCTCGACCGCGTGCCGAAAGGCCCACCCGAGCTCCGAAAGCTCGCTGCGGTTCGCGCTGCGAAGGAAGAGCGTCACGCCAAGGTCTCGTTCTAGTTCTTTGATGTGACGAGTAACTGCGGGTTGGGTCATACCAAGCTCAGCGGCAGCGGCGGTGAAGCTGCCCAATCGGGCCGCAGCATCGAACACCGCTAGCCGTTGCAGGCGAGGAATCGATTGGAGCAACTTCCGGGGCCGTTGTTTCGTCATTCGGCACCATAACTTGAATGAGGGGTAGGGGTACGATTTTGCCTCTTTCCAATTGATTCACCATCAGTCAAACTAGCTCTCGTGACATTGACCAACCCTCGAACCAGTGGACTCATCGACTTTCACGTTGGAGCGATGCATACCCAGCTTCATCCGCTCTGGCTCCGCGAGCGAGCACCCGTTGTTGGCGCGTTCGATCCAAGCAATGGCCAGCGTCTCTACGACCCATGCGACTTAAACGAACACTTTGGTGTCAGACACCATGCGTTCGTTGGCGACGTTTTGCAGGTCGTATTTACCGACGGCTGCGAAGCTGACTTTCCCGTCGACCAGATTGCGATGTGGCTTGGATGGAAACAACGGGCCGATGCCCCACCGGCTCCCTCACATTGGTCGACCGCAAATGCGACAATCTCGCGGTTCTCGTGGTCAACGCTCAGCGATCAAACTGGCCCTGAAATGCTCGATGCACTCACCGCCTTCTTCCGCTTCGGTTGGATCGTGGTGTCCAACGTGCCCACCGTCGTCGGCTCAGTTGTCGACGTGGCCAATCACTTTGGATTTCTGGTTCCAAGTGCCTTCGGCACAACGTTTCAGGTCCAGTCAAAACCAAACCCGACCGACCTTGCCTACACCGGCCTCCGACTCGCAGCCCACACCGACCAGCCGTATCGCAAACCAGTCGCCGGTATCCAGATGTTGCACGCGATCGTCAATGGTGCCGTCGGTGGCGACTCAACGCTCGTCGACGGATCGGCGGCTGTGGCTGCTCTCGCCAGTGCCGACCCTGAAGCATTCTCGGCTCTGTCAGAACTCGAAGTCGAGTTCGTCTACGACACGCCAAGCTCAGTCATGATCGACCGAGCACCGATCATCGCCCTTGATGCCGCCGGACGGTTCAAACAGCTTCGCTACTCGACCAGGCTCGACTACGTTGAGTCGGCTGCGCCGCCTCGACTCGATGCGTTCTATCGCGGTCGACGGTGGCTGCGTGACTACTTCGCAGACGATACGAACGAGTTGACCTTCCGCTTGGAAGCGGGCGAAGTGCTGATCATGGATAACCATCGACTGCTGCACGGTCGAACGGCCTTCGATGCCAACACCGGTCCTCGCCACTTGGAGGGCTGCTACATCGATCATGAGCGGATCGACACGTTGTACCGTCTGGCGTATCGCCGGAACCAGCTCGGCCTTGACATATCCGGGGAAGAACTATGACCGAACCAGCTCTCGTCAGGGAAACATTCGACGGAAACATGCCAACCGGCATCGTGAGTTTCCGTGCGATGGAAGACGGAACGGCGGATGACTACGAGCTCCTCGGCCAATTTGAGCGTGCCCACGCGGCCAGCCTGCCAAACCATGTGATGGACACACTTGGTCGTCTCGACGGTTCGATGGGTGGCTACCAGATCAGCCGTCTTGAACACTCGCTCCAGTCGGCGACAAGAATGCGAAAGGCCGGCGCCGACATCGATTGGGTCGTGGCCGCGCTCGTGCATGACATCGGCGACGAACTTGCCCCGTACAACCACTCAGAACTCGCGGCTGCGCTCCTTCGTCCCTACGTTCGAGCAGAGGTGCATTGGGTCATTCAGCAGCATGGCGTGTTCCAGAGCTTCTACTACGCCCACTTCTACAGCGGAGACCGCAACGGCCGAGACGAATTTGCTGGGCACAAGTGGTACGACCTCTGCCTCGACTTCTGTGCTCGGTTCGACCAGAACTGCTTCGAGCCGGACGAGACGATCGACCCGCTCGAGAGTTTTAGGGGAGAAGTGAACGAGGTTTTCGGCCGTCCGGCGTGGGATCCAACAACACTCGCCGAAGGCGTGGCCGTTCTCCCGTAACCCAACCAGCGTTTGCTAGCGGTGAACTGAGGGATCCGTTTGGCGAACTCGTGACCGGACGGTGTAGACGCTGTCGCCAGAAAGCACACCGCCGCGAGCGAAAAGCCGACCGTTCTCCCAGTTGCTGAGGCCAAGCTCGGGACGGTTGAGCGCGTACTGCCCATCGACCCAGCGCGTGAAGCCATCACCTACGAATGGGGCGTCGATCGTTGACCAGAAGGCCTCTTGCTCACTTGCATCTTCTGACACTAGGGATGCCACAAAGCGAGGCGCCTGCACGTTAAAAGCGTCGACCGCATCGCCGATGGACTCAACGACGACAAGGGTGATCTCGGGGCTCTCTTCCCACTCCCACTCAACCCCGAGCTGGTCGTCACCTATTGAGTCGGCCACCGGTTCGTCGATGTCGCCTTCGGCTCGACGGATGGGAACTAACGCCTCGAACCAGCCGGCTGGCACAAACTCTGACGCCGACTTCGAGATGTGATACTTAGGATTCACGCCACGAGCTGCTGCCGCGGTTCCGACCCCGGCGAGCACCCGAGGAATAAGACGCTCAGCGGCATCGGCGGTCACACACATGGTGTTGAGCGTGTTGCAGACCTTGCGGTCGAGTGAGGCCGCAACAACAGCCTCCAGTCGGTCACCGTCGGCGGAGGCACTGGCCACAATCCAGCCACCTCCGGTTCCGTGCAGCGAAACCGGCACACCAGCCTGCCGAGCTACCGTGCCAAGTTGAGCAACCGCTTTGCCACTACCACGGGCAATCGCAAGGGCGAGCCGATTGTCGTTAAACATGGCCCAACCAGCTGCGTGCGCCGAGCTCGTGACGAGCGAGGCTGCACCGTCGGGTAAGCCCGCAGCCTTGAGCGCTGGATTCAGGGCATGCTTCACGATCGCTTTCGCGGTGCCGAGTGCGTCAGAACCAATGCGGAACACAACAGTATTGCCGCTGCGGAGCACGCCACACGCGTCGGCGAAGACATTCGGCCTGCCCTCAAATACGAATCCGATCGGCCCAAGCCCTGCGACCCGTTGCTCGAGCGACCAACCATCATGTTCAACGGTTTCGATGACCGAGTCTCGAGCCGAGGCTGCATCGCGCCAGGCGGTGAGACCGGCGATCATGTCGGCGCGCATGGTGTCTGAGAGTTCGAGCCTTGTTGTCGATCTACCGCGACCTCGAGCCTTCTCGATGTCGTCATCGTTCGCGGTCTGAATCGGAGCGAAGGCGACGTCGTCGGCGAGCCGCATCGCAAACTCGTCGAAGAACAGCGTGATGGCATCGTCGGTCACCGTGCCCATCTCGGCGAAGGCTCGAACGGCCCGGTCAACCGCTGCGGCGGCGGTAGCTGCCTCGATCGCAGGTATATGGAGAAGTTCGCCATCAGCAACTAGCAGTTGATCGCCGTCGATGAACTCAGCCGCGAGAGCGTCGCTCACTCGGACAACGCGGTTGCCTCCGAACAAAATTGGCTGACCGGGATCTAGTTTGCTGAGAGATTCGCTCACCGAACCAGTATGGCGGCTCGTTAGCTGTTGTATGCAGTCTCCGCATGCTGCGTGGTGTCGAGGCCAGCCCGCTCCTCGTCAATGCCGACTCGCAGACCGATTGTGGCATCGAGACCCTTCGCTATGGCGAAGGTCGCAACAAATGCGAACACCATCACAACGCCGTTGGCAAAGATCTGCTCAAGCAGCAGTCCGATGCCGCCCCCCTCGAAGAGGCCAGCTTCGAAATCGGCACCACCAAGCGAGTCCGGCGAAGCGAAGAAGCCGATCAGGATGCCGCCAATAAGTCCGCCGACAAAGTGAACTCCGACGACGTCCAGTGCATCGTCGTAGCCAAACCTGAATTTGATTCGAACTGCGAGCGCGCATGCAGCGCCAACGATGAGGCCGACCATCATCGCTCCCCACACGCCCATGAATCCTGCACCAGGCGTGATTCCGACGAGCCCGGCAACGATTCCTGACGCACCACCGAGTGTGGTCGCGTGTCCGTCCTTGTAGTGCTCAACAACGAGCCATGACAACATTCCGGCCGCACCTGCGATGAAGGTATTGACGAATGCCTGGATCGCAACAGTGTCGGCCGCCAGGGCGGAGCCTGCGTTAAACCCAAACCAACCGAACCAGAGAATGCCAGCACCCAGCATGGTGAACGGCAGGCTGTGAGGAAGCATCGGCTCGACCTTCCATCCCCGGCGAGGGCCAAGCACGATGGCCAGGGCAAGGGCCGCGGCACCAGCGGCGACGTGCACGACGGTTCCGCCCGCAAAGTCGAGGCTGCCACGCGCCTTGAGCCATCCATTCGGGCCGAACACCCAGGCCCACGCAGGCACAAAGACGACCATGAGCCAGATTGGAACGAACGCGACCCACGCCGAGAACTTCATCCGGTCGGCCACCGCCCCCGAGATCAACGCGGGAGTGATCGATGCGAAGGTCAGCGCGAAGAAGGCGAGAAGCAGGGTTTCGCCGCCGTCTTGATTCGCCGTGATGTCGGCCATGAAGAGGTGATCAAAGTTGCCGATCCACCCATGCGAGGTCTCAGCCGACGAGAGCGAGTAGCCAGCGATGACCCAGACGACAGGCACGATGCCGAGGCAAACCATGTTCATCATCAACATGTTGAGCATGTTCTTGCTGCGCGCCATGCCGCCGTAGAACAGAGCGAGTCCGGGAACCATGAAGAGCACCATGGCCCCAGAGACCAATATCCAGGCGATTGAACCAGAATCCATCGAGCAGCCTTTCAAAGCAGACGAGCACAAGCGTGTGTTCGCTGCAACAGGATGCAGGGTGGGTCTTGCGCCGGTGTTTCCGGATTGTTTCCATTGTGTTAACTACGTTGCCCGCACCTGACGTCTGCCTGTCGCGGCCCGACCTACGAACGGTCTGGGGTCTGACCCCGGACCGTTCGTGGCGGGTGGGTACGGCACGATGGTTAGAGTTCGACGATGACCTCGCCAACCGATTCGGATACCACAGCGTTCGTGCTCGGGGGCGGCGGGCATCTGGGAGCGCATCAGGTCGGCATGCTCCAAGCCCTATTCGAGCATGGCGTCAGTCCAGACATGATCATCGGCACGTCGATCGGCGCAGTTAACGGTGCCGTTGTAGCTACCGATCCGACAATCGCAACGGTCGAACGCCTCACGAATCTTTGGACTTCGCTCAACCGGGCTGGCATCTTCAGCGGCTCCGTGTTCGACCAGCTTCGAACGCTTGCTCAGACGAAGACTCATATCTACAGCAACGAGCCTCTGCGCAAAATCCTGACCGATGCGCTAACCGTTCAGCGGTTTGAGGATCTGGCGGTGCCGTTCGAGTGTGTCGCCGCAAGTATCGAACAATCGAGGGCTAGGTATTTCTCTGAGGGCTCAATAGTCGACGCGGTTCTGGCATCATCCGCGGTGCCCGGGCTGCTGCCCCCAGTCGAGATAAACGGCGAGCACTTCCTTGACGGTGGTCTCGTCGCGTCGATCCCTCTCGACCGAGCAGTGCATCGTGGCGCGAACAAGATCTATGTGCTTCAGGTTGGGCGGATCGAGGAACCGCTCGTCGCCCCCTCGAAGCCATGGGAGGTAGCGATGATCTCGTTCGAGATTTCCCGACGCCATCGATTTAGCGAGGCCCTACAGTCGCTCCCCGATGGCGTCGAGGTGCACGTGCTACCGACTGGCGATCCAAAGGCATTTAATGACCTAAGCCAATACCGCGAAAAAGCAGAAGGCGGGGTCGAAGAACGTATTGCTCGCTCATACGTGGCGACCTCCGACTACCTCAAATCGAATTGCGAATGAAACTACCTCCCCGCTGGGTTCGCCGACTGCTGCTCTGGCCCATTCCAGTTGTGGCCGTGTTCTTCTATGTAACCACCGTGCCACTCCTCCTCATTGCGGCATTGATCGTCTCCTACCGCCTGCCAGGAAAACTTCGGGCCGTTCGAATACTCGGACTCGCGACGATCTACCTATTCGTAGAGGCGGCGATTGTCGTCGCCTCGCTGGCGTTGTGGATCGTGAGCGGGTTCGGCTGGAAACTTAAGGCCGAACGCTTCGTTGCTGCCCACTACTGGATGCTACGCCAGGCCGTTCGAGTGCTCGTCCTGGCCGCTCGTAGGCTGTTTTCGCTAGAGATCGCAGCCGATGGCCCTGACCTGCCTTCAGACGACGGGCTCGAGCACACCACCGAAGTTCCCCTCATCGTGATGAGTCGCCATGCCGGCCCTGCCGATTCGCTCCTCCTGCTACATCAGGTAATGTCGTGGCGGGGTCGCCGCCCCAGGATTGTGGCGAAAGACCTCCTCCAGTTCGACCCGGCGCTCGACATCATGCTCAACCGGTTGCCGAATCGGTTCATCACCCCAAACCCCAGTAGATCCGACGACACGCTCATCGCAATCTCTGAGCTTGCGGCTGACATGACCAACCTCGACGCGTTCGTGATCTTCCCTGAGGGTGGCAACTTCAGCGAACAGCGTCGGCTTCGTGCGATCGACCGCCTTCGTGAAGGCGGCTACGAACTGGCTGCTCGTCGAGCCACCGAGCTTCGAAATGTATTACCCCCGCGACCCGCTGGCACCAAGGCGGCTCTGGCCGCGTGCCCGACGGCAGATGCGGTGTTCGTCGCTCACACCGGCATTGACGAGATTGCAACGATTGCCGACCTTTGGTCAGCTATTCCACAAGCGAAAACACTTCACATCAACTGGGTCGTGCTTCCTTCTGATCAGATCCCGCGTACCGGAGCGGGCCAGGAAGAAATGCTCTATCTCGCATGGGAAGCGATCGACCACTGGATCGAGATGATTGGCGCTCAGGGTTAGGCCCTAGTCGCTATCACCATTGCTCGGCGGTCGCTTGATCCGACCAGGGGCTGAAACCACTGCCGCGATGATCGATGACCCACGCGACGCGACAGGCACCCACAGGCCCTTGTTCTCAGTCAAGTTGCCTTCCTTGACCACGATCCGCCACACGAGGTACCCGGCGAGAAGCATGCTTGGCACGATGAGCCCTACAAAATACATCCTGGTGCCGAAGGTGCCCATGATAATTCCACTGAGAATTGGGCCGCACACTGCGCCAATACCGCCAGCGAGTACGAAGGTGGCTGACGCACCAACGATCTTGTTGGCCGGCACCCAGTCGTTCATGAAGGCCAACGAAAGCGAGTAGAGCGGGAAGATCGCTCCGCCAAGCAGGAACATGAGGCCAACGGCGAGCCACGAACTCGTCTCGGTATTCATCAAGGCCAGCGACAAGCCGGTCGTGACGAGGCAAATTGCCAGCATCAGGCCACGCCTCGATACCGAGTCTGACAAGTGTCCGATCGGATACTGGAACACAACGGCTCCGATCATTGGCGCAAACGTGAACCGCGAGATTTCACCCGGCGTTAGACCGGAGCGAGACGCGTAGACCGCCATCATGCCCATAAACGTTCCCTGGATAACGCCGATGAGCATCGCAGAGACAAGTCCTGTCGGAATGAGCCGCGCCATCTCGATGAGGGGCATCGGTTCGGGTACTCGTAGGGCCGGGGCCGCCGAGGTCGACAAGGCAATTGGAACGAGGGCCAAGGAGCACAGCACCGAAGCTATGACGAACAAGATGAAGTTTCTTGGGTCCCTCACGTTGAGGAGTAGCTGCCCGACGGCGAATCCGCCCATTGTCACGATTTGGTATGCGGCGAGGAGGCGTCCCCGCGTGGCGTTAGTCGTTATGTCGTTTAGCCACGATTCGGCGACAACGTAGAGTCCGGCCATACACACGCCGGTTAAGAATCGCATTGCGATCCACACCCCTGGATTGACGAAGGTTGCGTGCAGCAGTGCAGCGGTCGAGGCGAGCGATGCAAGCGCAGTGAACACTCGAACGTGGCCGACGCTACCCAAGGCCCGCGATGCGAGCTTCGCGCCTATCAAGAAGCCAGCAAAGTAGGCCGTGATGATGAGCGTGGTTGCCAGCCCCGCAAATCCCTCGGCCTCGGAACGGATACCGATGAGGGAGCCTTGGAGGCCATTGCCGATCATCAGCAAGCTGAAGCCAAAGAGCAGGGCCGCGGCCGCTGCTCCTGGGGATGGATGAGGAACTGCGTCCTCGGCTGAAACCTGTTCGACGACCTGCACCGAAGGATCCTACGACCGAACTACGATAACGCGCTGTGCCTACAGGACGTTTTGCGCCGAGCCCAAGCGGCGATCTTCACCTCGGAAATCTCCGGACCGCGCTTGTCGCCTGGTTGGCTGCTCGATCGACCCAGTCATCGTTCGCAATTCGCATGGAAGATCTCGAGCAAAGCCGGGTACGACCTGAGTACTACGACAGCCAACTTGAGGACCTCGCAGCGCTTGGGCTCGACTGGGATGGACCCGTAGCTCGCCAAACCGGGCGGCTTGACCACTACGAAATGGCGCTAGCCGAGCTCGTCGACCAAGGGCTTACCTATCCCTGTTACTGCAGCCGACGCGATATCAGAGAGGCCACTCAGGCTCCCCACGGCCAGGCCATCCCGTATCCCGGTACTTGTCGTTCGCTCAGCGCGGCTGGAGAAGCCAAGCAGATTGCCAAGGGGCGGGCTCCCGCCATCCGGCTTCGAGCCGGCGGCGCCACGACGCGCTTCACCGACCTACTCCACGGCGAGCTCGCTGGAAGGGTTGACGACTTTGTCCTCCGTCGCAACGACGGTCTCCCCGCCTACAACCTTGCCGTCGTAGTCGACGACGTCGCCCAGGGCATCGAGCTGGTCGTGCGAGGAGATGATCTGATCGAGCCGACGTTTGGACACATCTATCTTGCTGGCTTGCTCGGACTTACCGTTCCCGCGTACCTACACGTGCCCCTTGTACTCGCCCCTAGCGGCGAGCGACTGGCCAAGCGAGACGGCGCGGTGACCCTGGCCGATAGACGTGAACTCGGTGAGACTCCTACCGAAGTCGTGTCGTTCTTAGCTTCGACGCTCGGGCTGTGCGATTCGACCGAGACACTCACGGCGAAGGAACTTGTCGAACGATTCGATATCGACCGACTCCCCCGTGAACCCCATACGCTACTCGCCGCTGTTATCGCCCCACTCGCTGGTTGAGCGCCCCAGTTTCTTCAATCGTTCGACCGCCCACACTGGAACCTCGATCGGCTCTCCCGCGAGTGCTGCCTTTGTGAGGTCGCCTTCTTCGTCCCATATGTGACAGGTGTTGATGTTGAATGACATGGCCTTGCGACGAGACTCCACATCAGCTTCCTTGTTGATGGAGACCGATGAGCCAGGGTTCAGGGCTCGCATCGACCACATCGACTGAATCGCCACTGGAGCCATTGCCTGGAGCAAGGCGCCAATGTGGGTACAGCCGGACGGACCACCGAAAAGGTCTTTGACCTTTCGAGAAAACCCCCTGGCGATCGAGAGGCCAACCAGTTTCTGATATTCGACTTCGATCTTCGTGCACCCAGTGTGTGGCGTGACCTCCATGACAACGTCAGCTTCGACGATCTCAAGCGACGGAAAATCAAGGACAAGGTCGACCACCATCAGGTGTACGTCGAGCGGCTCTGGGTCATCAGGGAAGTAGAGCGAAGGTGGCTTCTGGTCATTAACCATGCCCCGCAGCCTCATCCGGTCGGCGCTCTCGCGATATGCCCGCACGGTGTACGTGCGGTCATGGATTACTTTGCTCGTCGGTTCGGGAGGCAAACGCATCGTGCAATGCAAGCCCGCATCGCTCCGAAACGCAACTTCAGATGGTTAGAGCAAGAACTCCGAGAGCGTGTAGATCAAGAGTCCTGCGAGTCCTCCGACGATCGTGCCGTTGATTCGGATGAACTGAAGATCGCGCCCAACCTGAAGCTCCAGCCGATCTGCAGTTTCTTGGGTGTCCCAGCTTTGAACTGTTGTCGCTATGAGCCCTGCCACCTCTCCCCTGAACTGCTCGGCGATATAGCTCGTCCCGTCGACAATCCACTTGTCAACTTTGGCCCTCATTGCCGGGTCGGTCCGTAGCGATCGACCAGCGTCGGCGAGCGCGTTGTCGAGCTGGCGTCGAAGGTCGGAATTGGGGTCTTCGGTGGCCTCGATCAAGGCGACCTTAATGCGATCCCATAGGGACGCCACCCAGGCCCGAACCTCAGGATGGGCGAGCAACTCGGCCTTGAGCTCTTCGCCCTTGACTAGAAGCTCAGGCGAGCTCTTCAGCCGCTCTGCAAGCTCACGCGTCCTGGCGTCGAGCTGCACCCGTAGTTCGTGTGTTCGATCGACGCCAACATCGTCGACGAAGCGGTTGAGCGCGTCATAGATCTTCTCAAAGATCCGATCATCGACCTGTTCTGGCACCCACCACGGCGATTCTTGGTTTAGGCGCTTGCGAAACGGTCCTCGGTTCTCGTTCAGGAACTTGGCCAATCCGACGAGAGTCGAATCGATGAGCACCTGGTGATGCTGACCCTCAATTGCAACGTCGACGACGCGTCCAGCGAGGGGAGCAACCGGAATCGCTTGCACTCGCTTTGTGACGACCTGGTCGATACCACCTTGCACCATGTCGTCTTGCAGCACCTCGGTGAGGCCTCGGACGATTGCCGCACTTTGCTCGCCGACGTTCTTGGCATGGCCAGGATCTTCAAGCCATTCGCCGAGGCGAAGCGCTAGCTCAGCGTCTTCCAGGCGATCGCTGACAACTTCGCTAGTCAGAAAGTTGTCTTTGACGAATTCTCCGAGGCTTTCACCGATCTGGTCTTTACGTTTCTGGATAATGGCGGTGTGGGGTATCGGCAGGTTGAGCGGGTGTTTGAAGAGAGCCGTCACAGCAAACCAGTCGGCCAGCGCTCCGACCATCGCCGCTTCAGCGGTGGCCCTTATGTAGCCAACCCAATGATGGTTCTGTTCAATCACCCGAGTAATAACAAAGATGATGGCGACGGCCACGAGGAGGCCGGTCGCGGCGGTTTTCATCCGTGCGAGGTCCTTACGTCGGACCTCGTCTTGTTGAGAATCAGAATGCTGCACGCCACTAGGATGCCCCTGTCCTAGCAACTTCTCCACAGCTCAGTTGCATGCGGCTAACCCAACCCGCGAGAGTGTCACTCGATGAGTGTTTCTATTCCGGTCAGCGCGGCGAGCGCATTCAAACCGAATGCTTCGCCGGGCGTACTCGTTGCGGCCGCGGTGGTGGCGGCGACGTTTACTGCGTCAGCATTCGTGGTGGCAGAGATCATTGAGGAGTTCGAAGTTGGCCGCGGTGCTGCGGCGATGATGTCAGCGGTTCAGGTTTTCGGTTTTACGCTCGCCAACCTGCTCGGCTCACGAGTGTTCAAACCGACGGTCGCTCTCGCTCGACAAACCGTGCTCGTCATCGCGGCCGCCAATCTTCTGAGCGCCTTTGCACCCAACTACCCTGGTTTGCTCGCTCTTCGTTTCGTCGCTGGCTTCGCTATGGGCCTCATCACATGGATTGCGTGGACCGACACAGCCGATGACTCCAAAGGGCGGGGCGAGGTGGCCGCAGTCGGACCGGCATCCGCAATCGTCACCTCCGTTATCGTCGCGCTCGCTGCCGACTACGCCGGTCTCGAAGGCATCTACCTTTTCCTGGGTGTGCTTGCTCTGGCACCGCTTCCGTTCACCTTCAGGGTCAGTGTGAAGCTACCCAAGATCCGAAACCCCATTGCCGCCTCAGGCGTGAAGCCAATATTGGCGGCGCTCGCAGTATTCACCGCCGGCGGCTCGGCCGCATTCATTTTCGCCAGCGTGCTCGCTAGCGAGAATGCCGGCATGTCAGGGGTTCATCTATCACTGGCAATGAGTTTCAATGCCTTGGCTGGTATTCCTGGCGCAAAGTTTGCGGGCCGACGACGGATGCCCGGCCTATGGATGATTGTGACCGGATTCTGTGCGTTTTCGTTGACCCAGGCCACCCAGGAGTGGATGTTCTTCGTCATCCTCGGGATCTGGGGTCTTGCGTTCTGGACGTCAGTTCCCGAGACCTTCTTCATCCTTCAAGATCGCTCGGTGCATCCGGCCGATCGAGTGGGCGATGCTCAGGCCGCAATGGCGATGGGACGGGTCGCCGGACCCATTATCGGTGGCACGCTGGCCGGAGCTGGCTCGTTTGCCCTACTCGGAGCCGTCTGTTTGATCGGCATGACGATCGCTGGCCTCACGGTGCAGTTTGTCGCAAGTTCCCACCGTCTCAACCGCAAGCCCCGAGCCGTTCACTAAAGGAGGGCGTGGAGTCGGGCTGCCTGCTCGGCGGCCTTTGCCCTGACCTCGGCTTCATCGACGCGCGTCGTTTTGCCATCTTTAAGCACGTGCTCACCGTCGACGACGATGTCAACCGGGTGAACGCCAGTCGTAAACGCGAGGTGCCACGGTTCCATGGTTGGGTAGTTCCACGTCACGACGTCGTCTTTGGCCTCAGGGAAAAACTTCCAGCCGTTTTCAAGCCATGCCCAAACCGTGTCTGGAGTTGCGGTCACATCAAGCTCACGAAGGCGGACATACGCAAGGCGAAACTCATCGAGCATGTCGGCGCCAATGCCATCGGTGCCAAGTATGACTGGCACATCAAAGCGGTTTGGGTGGGCATAGCCAACTGAGTTGTTCATGTTGGAACGCGGATTGTGCGCCAGCGTTCCCGCAGTCACGATGCCATCGGGAAGGTTGACACCGTGCACGAGCAACCAGTTGTCTTTGGCCCGTCGGGCTAGCGCCGCTCCACTGCCCGCATCGCCGATTCCTTCTGCGACGTGCACATGGATGCCAACCCCAAGATCGTCAGCAAGACCAACTGCATCGTCAAGGGTCTTGTTCTCGCAAGTAAACGCAGCGTGAAGCCCAACCATGCCTCGTCCACCGCCACGAATGAAGCGTTCGTTCTCTTTGAGACCCGCCCTGGCACCATCGGCGCCATGCCGGTCGGTCACGCCGTATGCGCAGTTGACGCGAACACCCACTTCGGCGCACGCCTCGGCGATAACAGTGAGCGAACCCTCAATTGCGTTTGGCGACTCGTGATGATCAATGATCGCAGTGGTGCCAGACTTCAGCGCTTCCATTGCCCCGAGCATGGCCGACCACCGAAGCATCTCGAGGTCGAGCGCCGTGTCAAGCCGCCACCACACCTGCTCAAGAATCTGGATGAAGCCACCGGGCGTAACCGGTGGTGCAGGCATACCCCGAGCGAGTGCAGAGTAGAGGTGGTGGTGTCCACACACCAGGCCAGGAGTTACACCAGTTTCAGTCACAGTTGCACACTAATCTTTCATGGGGAGCTTGTTGCGCCAGCGACCGTCAACCTTATGGAGTGCAGACGCCACTGCACCTGCTGTCGGAACTAGACCGATCTCGCCGACACCCTTGATTCCGTATGGTGAGTCTGGTTGTGGCACTTCAACAAGCACAACCTCAATCTCGGGAACATCTTTTGGCCGAATGATGTCGAGCGAACGAAGTGTGGTGTGGAGCAACCGACCTTCGTCGTCGGTTGGGAAGTCTTCAGTTAGCGCATAGCCGAGGCCCATGTGGACTGACCCTTCGACCTGCCCGATCACGAGCAGTGGGTTGACGGCGCGGCCGACGTCGTGGATCGCAACGACCTTCTCAATCTTGCCTGATTCCTTGTCGGCAATAGCGATCTGGGCTGCGTAGGAGAACGTCGAGTGAATTAGAGGGTTAACGACATTTGGGTCACCGAGCTTGGTGGTCCAATCGACCCTGTACTCGCCTTCATAGTCGACCCCGATCTGGCAGCCGCCTTCTTTCGCCACCCGGCAGGCGTCTTGCACCGAACCAGCGGCCATAACCGTGCCGCGGGAGCCTGTCGTTTGCCCAAGGCCCAGCTCACGGGAAGTATCGACAATCACTTCAATGCAGTCTGGATCGAGGCCTAGCTCCTCAATGGCAACTTGCATCGCCACCGTGTGCACACCTTGGCCCATCTCGGTCCAGCAATGTCGCACCTCGACCTTGCCGTCTTCGCGATAGTGGATGACGGCCTTCGCTATCTCTATGAAACCGTTACCAAGCCCCGAATTCTTGAGGCCAAGCCCAAGCCCAACGGCCTTGCCTGCTGCGACAGCTGCGTCGATGAACGGCTTCGCTTGGTCGAGGCATTCCTGCGCTCCACCGGCACCGCTGTCCATGATCTGACCCGGGCCCCAGGTCATGCCGGGCTTAATAACGTTGCGGTTACGAATCTCCCAGCCAGAGATTCCTGCCTTCTCGGCGAGCCGATCCATCTGGCCCTCCATGGCGAACTGCGCCTGATTGGCGCCGAAGCCGCGGAACGCA
Organism: Acidimicrobiales bacterium; assembly: GCA_037968895.1. Taxonomy (GTDB): domain Bacteria; phylum Actinomycetota; class Acidimicrobiia; order Acidimicrobiales; family SZUA-35; genus JBBKWJ01. The sequence goes on along the minus strand of JBBKWJ010000175.1, from coordinate 28,607 downwards.
CCACAAACCGGGTTGTTCGTTCGAGCCGCGATGGCTTCGATGTCGATGTTTGGAATTGCGTATGGGCCGCAACCGTGTCCGGCCGCTCGTTCGAGTACTTTCATACCGACCGAGGCGTATGGCCCCGAGTCGCCGATCATGCGAAGTTTCAGGGCCTGCATGACACCGTTTTCGTCGCAGCCGGCCCAGCTCTCGATCTTGATTGGGTGGCGCTTGGCGTGCATCCGAAACGACTGCTCGCGGGTGAGTGTGGTCTTTACTGGGCGACCAATCAGATGGGCCGCAAGGGCGGTTTGGCCCTGGTTCGACATGTCTTCTTTGCCGCCAAAGGCACCGCCGTTCGACACCAACTCAACCGTGACCTTTGAGGGATCAAGCGCAAGAATTGCAGCGATCGAGTCACGGTCGTCCCATATACCCTGACCCCCTGACCAGACATAGATCGAGCCATCTTCTCGTGGTTCGGCGAGGCTCGACTCTGGCTCAACGAACGCATGCTCAATTCGCTGAGTCTCGAAGATCTCATGCGACACGTGGGCGCAACCGTCGAGTGCCTCTGTCACATCTGTACCGATTGTGTAGGCCGAGGTCGACAGCACATTTCCATCGAGTTGCCAGACCGCATCTTCCGCTCCATTCACCGCGGCAACAGGATCGGTAATTGGGGTCAGAACGTCGTAGGTGATCTCGATGAGATCGGCCGCGTCGCGGGCGAGTTGCTTCGAAGTAGCGACCACGATGGCAAGCACGTCGCCGCGATAGCTCGTGCGGCCACCGACGGGAATGAAACAGGGCCAGTCCTTGTGGATCAGGCCGGTTCTTAGGTCGCCGGGAACGTCAGCTCCGGTGTAGACGGCTTCGACGCCTTCGATAGCCAAGGCGGCCGACGCGTCGATCGCAACGATGTTTGCCCGGGCGTGCTCGGAAAGATGAAGGGCGCCGTGGAGCATGCCCTCGAGGTCCATGTCGTCGATGAACGGACGCTTGCCGATGGCCAGCTCACGACCCTCGTACTTAACGCCAGACGACCCGACACCACCATTGCGTGTGAGCGTGACGGCCGTTCCCTGAGCCAACAGCTCAATGGCATCGAGGATTTTGACGTAGCCGGTGCAGCGGCAGAGGTGGGCGCCAAGGTGGCGCGCCGCGTCGTCTCGCTTGAGCCCTGCACCCTTCTTGTCGATGAGCGACTTGGCCCGGACCACGATGCCAGGCGTGCAAAAGCCGCACTGAAGGGCACCACACGCAGCGAAAACATCGGCGAACCGATTGACCTCGTCTTCGGGCATGCCTTCGAGCGTCACGACCTCTTTGCCGATGGCCTTCTCCAGTGAGGTGGTGCACGACACCATGGCCTTGCCGCCGACAAGCACGGTGCAGCAACCACACTGCCCTGACGGCGAGCAGCCGTCCTTTGGCGAGATGAGCTTCAGCTCCTCGCGCAAGGCAAAGAGAAGGTTTGGATGCTGATCAGAGACTTCGACCTGTTCACCATTAACTGTGAGCGAGACGGTTCCCGTCGATGCGATGGTCATGATTGGTCCACTTTCTCTGCGGGCAGCACTGCGCCGCGTTGGCTGGTAATTCTCGTGTAGTACTGGGGCATCCGGTAATACTCAAGGTTGAACAGCGTGTCCTTGTAGTTGTTGCACCAGTCAAGGTCACACGACGCGACGACAAGCTCATCACCTTGGGTGATCGCTTGAGCCACGATTTGGCCAGACGGTGCAATGATTGCGGTTTGGCACAGCGACTCGACACCCTCTTCGACGCCGCCCTTGGCAACACCGATCACCCAAGTCCCGTTCTGGTATGCACCAGCTTGCATGACTAAGTGGTTGTGAAAGCCCTGCAACACATTCTGGCCAGGGTCAGGGGCGTAATACAGCGGCGTATTGAAGCCACAGAGAATCATCTCGACGCCTTGGAGACCCATCTCGCGATAGGTCTCAGGCCAGCGGCGATCGTTGCAGATCATCATCCCCAAGATGCCGTCGAACGCTCGCCACGCTCCAAAGCCATCTGGCCCCGGTTCAAAGTAGAAACGCTCCATGTGCTGGAAAGGACGATCGGGTTCGTGAGAGTCGTGGCCCGGAATATGGACCTTGCGATACTTGGCGACAGTCGCGCCAGCTCGATCGACCAACATCATCGTGTTGTAGTGATGCACCGTGCCGTCGTCATCGGTTTGCAGCTCGGCGTAGCCAAGTGCAAACCCGATCCCGAGACGCTTCGCCTCGTCGAATAGTGGCTGGGTGACCGGCCCCGGCATCTCTGTCTCGTACCAAGCGTCAATTTCGTCTTGATCGGTAATGTGCCACCGGGGGAAGAACGTTGTGAGTGCGAGCTCGGGATAGACCACGAGGTCGACGCCACGCTTCGCTCCATCGTGAAGCAACGCGATGAGTCGCTCGACAACCTCTTTCCTGGTGTGCTCTCGTTGGATAGGGCCCATCTGGGCTGCGCCAACGGTTATCGAACGCTCGGCAATCATACGATTTCTCCAGTGGCCAACGTGACCAATACGTCAAGCAGCACGTTTGCGCCTGCTTCCAGATCGGCGGCGTCTGTGTGTTCTGCAGGGTTATGGCTTAGCCCATTTTCACTCGGTGTGAAGATCATTCCTGTCGGGCAGATTCGAGCCATCATCTGTGCATCATGCCCGGCTCCTGACGGAAGTCGTTTGGTTGAGAGCCCGGCAGTCGTCGCTGACTGCTGAATAAGGTCGATCAGCCGATCGTCAAAAACTACCGGCGAAAATCGGGCCAGAGTGCGTCGCTCAATCGTGACACCCTCCGATTGAGCCAGGGCATCACAGAACGCCGCGAACCTGGCCTCGACCGCTTGCAGCACTTCCTCATCCGTATTGCGAAGGTCGACAGTCAAGATGGCGCTCGCCGCCACCACATTGATCAAATTTGGTGCGAGGTTAAGGACACCAACGGTTCCGACCTGTGGGTGGCCGATCTCATCGACGAGTTCTCGGACAAACGTGGCGATGCGAGCCGCCGCATAGCCGGGGTCGTGGCGCAACCGCATTGGTGTCGTACCCGCATGGTTCGATTGTCCTGTGATGAGGATTTCGGTCCACGAGATGCCTTGGACGCCCTCGACAACGCCAATCTGGATTCCAGCCTCTTCGAGCACTGGCCCCTGTTCAATGTGCAGTTCGACGAACGCATGCGGTGTAAGTCCGGGGCAAGGCGACGACCCCAGGTATCCGATTCGATCGAGTTCGTCGCCGACGCGGGCTCCGTCAATGCCGATCGTGTCGTGTGCTTCTTCAACCGGCATGCCGCCGACGTACACCAACGAACCCATCATGTCTGGTGCGAAGCGGGCCCCTTCTTCGTTGGTGAAGAATCCGACGCCAATGGGGTGTTTTGTCACAACCCCGGCGGTAGCCAATGTCTCAATCGCCTCAAGACCGGCGAGCACGCCGAGATTACCGTCGTAGCGACCACCGGTGCGGACGGTATCTATGTGGCTTCCGGTCAGAACAACTGGAAGGTCGTCGGTGCCGGCTCTAATCCCGATGGTGTTGCCGATCGTGTCGGTAGTGACGGTCAGCCCAAGGTCGTGCATCCACGACACGACGAGATCACGACCAAGTTTGTCTTCATCGGTCAGGGCCAGCCTCGCTGAACCCGTTGTTCCTTCGATGCCGCCAATGGCTGAGAGCTCGGCCAGACGATCGAGAAGTCGATCGCGACTGACGCGTAAATGGGTTCCGATCACTGGTACATGGTGCCACAATTCAACAATTTGTCAAGTTATGGCGCTGGCCGATTCGCGTACCTCGCTCGTTACACCAACTGGGTCAGGCGTGATCCGTTGCCAGTCGGGTCTCGTTCGACGACAATCCCAACCTGGAGCGCCTGCTTCATCGCTTCGACGTGGGTGATGACGCCGACGAGCGAACCCCGGCTGCGGAGGCCATCGAGTACGTCAATTGCGTGATCTAGCGCTTCCGCGTCGAGCGATCCGAAGCCTTCGTCGACAAAGAGTGCGTCGATCTGAACCCCGCCCCTGTTGGCAGACACCACATCGGCCAGGCCGAGTGCCAGTGCGAGTGAGGCCTGAAACGTCTCACCACCCGACAAGGATGCAACGGGTCGGGCTTTTCCGCTTCGGGCATCGAGCACAGTGAGATCGAGGCCAGCCTCGCGGCGACGGTCGTCTGGGGCGTCGGCAACCACAAGCTCATAGCGACCGCTGCTCATCGGTGCGAGGTGTTTATTTGCCAGTTCGACGACGTCACGAAGGTGGGCCGCGAGGACCCATGACTCGAGTGAGCGTCGTGTTGGGCCATTTCCGGCGCATACGTCGGCGAGTTCTTTGACCCGCTGAGCCGAGGCGCGGGTTTCGGCAACCGCCGCTTCTAAGGTCCGAATACGAGCGAGCCGCTCAGTTGCCTGTGTGAGGTGCAAGTCGGCTGCCGTTACCTGGGCCCGCACGTTCTGCTCGTGAGCGGCTGCGGCCTTTTCGGCCTCGACCAGTGCCTCAACGTTAGGTGCCTCATCGGGCAGATCGCCCTGACGGACCTCTCTAATTGCGGCGGCCACCTCGGCCGACTTCGTCTCCCAATCGTCGAACGACGCCTGTAGTTGCTTCTGATGAGCAGGCTCGAGCACTGATTCCAGCGCGACTTCTATTGAAGCGAAGTCGGACTCACCAAGCTGCTCGCTGAGCGCAACAGAAAGCGCTTCGCGTCTCGCTTCGTGCTCAGCCACCGCCAGTTGAGCGTCGCTGAGTCGTTCGACGGCACCGAGGAACTCGTCGACAAGAAGGCCTCGTGCAATGTAGTCGTCGAGGCTTCCGTCGATGCCGGCGAGAATCTCGTCGGCCCGTGCTGTTTCAATCTCTCTCGTTTGCTCGTGACGCGCGTGGGCCTGTTGGGTTTGGACGATGTCGGCCGCACATTGGGCCAGGGCCACATCGGCCTGCTGCAGTTCGGCGTTGACGATGTCGATGCGCTCCACGCTCGCTCGGGCCTCGACAACGAGCGCGTCGGCAGCAGCAACTCGTTCGCTGAGGTCTTCGATTGGAAGACTTGCCGCCGCGCCGAGCGCCCCTTCAACATGAGCTCGTTCAGACTGCACCGTGCGGAGCTCGTCGTTGATTCCAACAATTAGCGCACTGACGCGCTCCGATTGGGCCCGAAGGTCAACTTGCTCGGCCTGCGATTCAGCGAGCTGTCTGACCGCGAGTTCGGCGTCAGCGATGCTGGCCTCAGCTTCCCCGGTCTGCCTATTTAGTTCGTCGATCTCAATCGAAACGTGCTCGCCAAGCGCCTCAATAAGCGCTTCGGCAGTAGCCGTGGCCTCGCCCAATTGGCGGACAAGTTCGCTCGCCGCCGCATTGGTTTGCTCAACGGCGGCCAGGTCGGCCCTGTCGGAATCGGCTGAGTCTGCGGTTGCGGGAGCTGGGTGCTCACGCGAGCCGCACACAACGCATGGCTCGCCGTCGACCAGCGATTCCGCCAATCGAGGGCTCGCTGCTCGCTCAAACCGACGAAGAGTTGCGGTGGCCCGTTCGCTTGCGGCCAGCGATTTGGTGCTCAGCTCAGCCGCTGCGAGATGAGACTCACTCAACCGGTCTCGCCGTTCACGAACCGACCGGAGTTGAACCGCTCTTTGTGTGCGCGCATCAAGTGCGTTGGCTCGTTCTCTGATGGCTTCAATGGCTGGCTCAAGAGCGACCAGCTGTGCGAGTATCGTTTCTTGGATCGCCTCCTGTGCTGCAGCATTGGCCTCGATCTCGGCCGCCAGCGATACCAAAGCGCCAAGCCGGCGAGCGAGCGAGAGCCGCTCGGTCGCGGCGACGTGATCGGCGACCTTTTGCTCGGTCCCGGCTGCCGTGGTCTCCAAGGCTGAGACCGCAGCACGACGCTCGATTTGCTGTTGATCGAGATCTGATCTGCGCTTCTCAAGCAACGCTAGGTTGTCGGACTCTTCGGCGCATGCCGCGGTAGCAGCCAAGGCGTCAGCCTGCGCCTTCTTGGCACTGACCAAACGCTCTGTGGCTTGACGCGTCGCGTCGGCCACTACTCCGGCTTGAGATCGAGCGTCAGCTATGGCTTGGCGGGCAGGAACTTCACCGACAACCACGCCGGCGGTTGCGATACCGGCTTCTTCGCCCTGCGTAGCCAACTGCCGGGTAAGGCGCAGTGCAACATCTCGGGCTTCGGATGCCTGAGCCGCGTGGGCGTTGACTGACTCGGCGGTCTTTGCCAATGGCCGTGCTCGTTCTGCCTGCTCGACCCGGTGGCGGGTCGCGGCCTGCTGGGCGGCTTGGCCCGCGAGGGAAGCTTGCCGAGTCCCTAGCATCTCGAGCCGCTCTAGTACTCGAACCTGCGCTTCGGCCTTCTCGCGCGCCGTGGCAGCAGCATGCATTGCGGCCACGCTGCCTACGAGCAGTTCGCGCTTGGTGCTGAGGACGGGGTCGCAGAGGGCAGCAGCTAACGAGTCGAGCGTTTCAAGCGTCGAACTGAGATCAAGTTGTGGCTCATCGGCCTCGAGGACCTTGGCCGCGTCGAAGAGAGCGGTGCGTGCGACTTCATGGTCGCTTCCCTGTTGGCGACCGAGGTCGTCAAGCACGGATTCGGCGGCGCTGGCTCGTTCCTTCAGTCTCAGCTCGATCTTGCTATAAAGCGACGACGAGAACAGGGTGCGTAGCAATTCACGGCGTTCTGCTGACTTGGCTTTAAGCACCTGCTGAAACTGCCCTTGGGGTAGAAGGACAACCCGCTGAAACTGGTCGGCGTTGAGACCAATCAGGTCACTGCAGCGCTCACTTACGTCGCGAACCGACGACGACACCGCCTGCCATTCACCGTTTTCAAACCGATCAAGTGATGCCTTTGCCAACTCCTTCGCAGTGCCGGTCCCCCGTTTCTTGGCCCGTTCTTGAGTCGGCACACGATGTACTCGCCAGCGTTTGCCGGCGGCATCAAAATGGAACTCGACCTCGCAGAGCAGATCAAGGGCCGCGTGATCCGATCGAAGCTCATTGAAACCACTCCTCTCACCCGGCAGATCGCCAAACAAGGCGTAGGCCATCGCGTCGAAAATCGATGTTTTACCTGCTCCTGTCGGCCCGCTTACGACAAAGAGCCCAACCTCGCTCAATCGAAGGAAGTCGACTTCCGCCGTGCCCGCGTATGGGCCGAAGGCCTGCATTCGCAGCCAGATCGGCTTCATCGCGCCGCCTCTTCTCGCTGCAGTTCTTCGAGTACGTCGACCACTAAAGACTCTTGATCTGGCTCCAACTCGCCGGCTGCGTTTGCGCTCCAGAAGGCCTGGACCTGGGCAAGCGGGGACAGCTCACGAAGCACCGCCGAGCGAGGAGCCGCTGAGGTGGGGCTGGTGTCTTCAGCGATATAGGCGATCTCGGCGAGGTAAGGAAACTTCTCTCGGAGTCGCCGATGGGCGTCAATAATTCGTGTCTGGTCGAGCAGCTCGATTCGGACAAACGGGTCGTCGTCAAAGCCTGGATGCTGCATCACTTGATCGAACCGGTCGGTGATTACACGGGCTCGCCGGCCGCCAGGAACCTTGATCGACTCAATTGAGGCGTTTCCCTCAGGATCGAGTTCGACCAACACCACCTCTTTCGAGTCTTCGCGCTCAGAAAACGAGTAGGCGAGTGGCGATCCCGAGTAGCGAACATGAGGTCGCTTATCGACGACCTGGGGACGGTGGAGGTGTCCGAGGGCGCAGTAGGAGAAGTCGTCGAAGACGGACGCGGAGACCATGCTCGCCGCCCCAATCGAGAGTTCGCGTTCACTCGTACTCTCTGCTCCGCCAGCAACGAAGGCGTGAGCCAAGACCAGCGACCGAGGGTGCTCCGCCACCGATGCTCGGATCTGATCTAGACAAGCACGCAGCACGCCTTCGTGGCTATACCGGTGCAGTCGACCCACGGACTCGTCTGGTTCGAGGTAGCCCTCTGGGGCCAAGACTGGGTCGAGGAACGGCACGGCGGCAATCGCGAGCGGGCCATCGCTGAAGTCCCGGACTTCGACCTGCGCCGCTCGTTCGTAGCCGCCCCGTATGAGCAAGCCCGAGGCTTCGGTCAAGCCGTCGTAGGCCGCGAGCCGGTCGCCGCTGTCGTGGTTGCCCGCAATCGCGACGACTTCGATGTGAGCGGCCTGAAATGATCGAAGGGTGTCTCGAAGCAAGGCAACCGCATCGGCGGGCGGGACAGAGCGATCGAATAGGTCACCAGCGATTGCGACCAATTCGACTTCGCGATCCTTGCAGAGCTCGACGAGCCACTGGAGAAAGTCTCGTTGGTCGTCGAGTAGTCGGAAATCGCCGAAGGAGCGGCCCAAGTGCCAATCACTTGTGTGCAGAATTCGCATAGGTGATGACTGTAGATGGCAGGTGTGACATTCGTGGCGAGAGGTAGCAGCTCGACCAAGAGCCCGTTAGGTTCACGCCCCGTGTTTCGCCCTCTCGCTTTTTTGCTCATTTCTCTTGTCACCGCAGTTGGGATCGTCCCCCTCAATTCTTCACCAGCGGCAGCCGAGGCCACAGTCGACTTTTACCTACCGTGGGCTGCAGGACAGAGTCACCCGATCACCCAGCAACCTGACGGTAGCTTCTCCCACAGCTGCCCCGGACGTAGCTGCTACGCCTTCGACTTTGGCGATAGGGGTTGGGAAATCAAGGCGAGCGCTCCCGGCGTGGTTGTGGACGTCAGGCGTGATGCCCAGGGACAAACCGGCCGTGGCGGCGCTGGGAACTACGTAAAGATTCAGCATGCCAACGGGTTGTGCACCCGCTACCTCCACATGTCATACCAATCCTTGCCTGACTCCATCCAGGTCGGCGCCTCGGTGGCCCAGGGCGAGACGCTCGGTCTCGTCGGCAACACCGGCTATACGCGGCCGCTCGGCCGTGGCTATCACCTTCATTTCACCGTTGTCGACTGTGACACCAACAACAGCGTGCCCTTCAACTTCGTCGAGTCCCTGCCAGCAACTGGATCGGCCATAAGTCTCAATACTCTCGCCGGCGAGGCCTTCTCATACGAGTCGATGGCAGGCGTCAACGGTTCCGTCGTTCGGTTGTACGCAGCTGCGTTCCTACGAGAACCCGACCTCGATGGTTTCGTCCATTGGCGCTACTCGGGCCTGACGGTGCGGCAGATGGCGACCTACTTCATGTCGAGCGAAGAATGGGTAACAAGCTACGGCGATCTCAGTGCCGATGAATTTGTCGACCTCATCTATCAAAACGTTCTCGACCGCTCGCCTGATGACCAGGGGCTTGCCTACTGGACCGAGATCGTCGGAGCGAACGGGCGAACCGCCGTCCTCCTGGGGTTCAGCGAGTCGCAAGAATTCAAAATCCAGACCGACACTCGCTAGCAACGGCCATCGCACAGCGCGAGCGTGTTGGCGAATTCCCGAAGAAGCTCGGTAAATACTTGAGGTTGTTGGTTATAGGCCGCATGCCCGGCGTCAGAGATCAGACGTGTTTCGCCTCCGACAAATCCGGCTGCCAGCGCATTCGCAGCGGCCAGCGGGTCGGCACCATCCCCATCACCCCACACCGCTCGCATCGCAATCACGAGGGGTGCTCCGAGCGAATCGGCGAACCCGTCTGACCCGACCGGAGCCACACCAACAAAACCAGCGAGCCCGTCAAGCGACCCGCGCCTCAACGCGGGAAGCGTGAACATGCCAGACACCGAAGGCGAGACGATAATCGTTTCCTCCGGTGTGAGACCGAGGCTGCGAATTGCTTCGGGCACGAATTCTTCGTCGCTGAGGGATGGAGACTCTGATTCTCCGTAGCCAGGAAGATCAATGGCAATCGACTGGGCGTCACCATCGCTCGATCCAGCAAGGATGCCGTTTTCGATCCAAGTTTCGGACGTGAACGCGGCACCGTGGAGGAATAAGAAGGTGAGAGGGGCGTCGTCGCTGAGGCCTGCGGTTTGGTAGCGAATCGACGCCCCGCCAACGCTGACGGTTCCCGATTCGGTTAGCACCGCAGAATCAACCGGTGGCGTGGAGCTACAACCCGCCGCCAGAACGGCCATCACCAAAATCAGTCTCCAGGTCATGGCCGCAGACTAATCGACTGTCACTGGGCTCGGCTATGTTCCTCTGGTGCTTCAGGTCTTCGTTGGCGAATCAATCAAACCGCTCGGTGAGCGTCTTGCCGAGCGCCTTCGCGTTCCTGGCCCAAACCCGCTCGAACGAGAGCTTGTAGCTGTTCCCGGCGGTGGCATGAATCGTTGGATTCGCCTGGTGCTCGCACGCCACCTCGGCGCAACACCAGGGCGCCACGATGGCGTCGCCGCCAATATCGACTTTGTCTTTCCCGGCACCATTCGTTCACGGCTCGTGGCCACGACCAACGAACACGATCCGGCCGGACTACCAGAGCCCTGGTCGATCGAACGGCTGGTGTGGACCGTGCTGCGCATCATCCAAGACGATGCCAACGCACCAATTCTCGGGCCGCTCAGCACGCTCCCCGTTGGCGCAACTTGGTTTGGACGGGCCCGCTCGATCGCCGATCTCTTCGATCACTACAGCGTGCACCGGCCGGCCATGCTTCGTTCATGGCGGAGCGGCTTCGATGTCGACCCGTCGGGAGAAATTCTGGCCCCCAACCAACGGTGGCAACCGGCGTTGTGGCGTCTCGTTCGAGATGCCATCGGTACAGAAAGCAATGCTGAACGACTCCCAAGCCTTCTCCACCAGCTCCACACCGACCCAGGCGCCTTCAGCAACGAGCTACCGAGTCGACTGACTGTGTTCGGCACCTCCTCATTTCCGGGGGGCCAAGAGTTCATCGATCTTCTCGAAGCACTTGCCGTCCATCGCACAGTCGACCTCTACTTGGTCGCGCCGTCACTCGCTTCTCGTGTTGCCGATCCGATCAACCCCCTACTTCGGACCTGGGGAAAGCCATCACACGAGGCGGCCGAACTTGGCCGCGAAAACAGCCTGACCGAGCACACAGTAAGTGGCACACCGTCAGTGGATGGAACGGTGTCGGTGAATGGAACGGTGTCAGGCGCCACCACAATCCTCCGAAGCCTGCAATCCGACATTCACTCAAACTCAGCTCCGAGAGGTGTTGTCCCCGTCGATGACAGCGTGCAGATCCACAACTGCTTTGGACCGATTCGCCAGCTCGAAGCGTGTCGTGATGCCGTGCTCGCTGCGTTGGCCGACGATCCGACACTTCAAGAATCTGACATTAACATTCTGATACCCGACCTCGTTCGGTTCGCCCCCCTCATCCCTTCGGTGTTCGGTCCCTCAGCCACGATCGGCGGCGACCACACACGAGATGCGCCAACCCCTTCGCTCCGCTATGTCGTCACCGATCGCTCGCTAGAAACGACAACTGAATATGTTGAGGGTGTCCTCTCACTCCTCCGCCTACTTCCCGGCAGATTCTCGCGATCGGATCTACTCGAGTTCGCGGGCCAGGCGGCGGTCCGACGTAGATTCAGTCTCGACGATGATGCGGTCACCCAAATCGAACAATGGAGCATCTGGTGCAACGTCAGATGGGGGCTCAATGCCAGCCACCGCGAGCGCTGGTCTATCCCTGAGGTATTCGAGGCCAACACGTGGCGAAGCGCACTCGACCAACTCCTTCTTGGGGTAGCAATCTTTGACGACCTGCCCGCCCTTGGTCCCGGAGACGTTGCCGCCCGAGGTGTCGAAGGTAACGACGTCGAACTCCTCGGACGCCTCGCTCGTCTCGTCGACCTCCTCGAACAGCTTGTTGCCTCGCTCGCCGAGCGCCGCACCATCGGCGGCTGGACGACTTGGTGGCGCTTGGCGACCGACGAACTGCTCACACCCCCAGACGACGAAGAGTGGCAACACGATCAAGTGCGCGAACTCCTCACTTCTCTGGCCGACGCCGCCGAGGCCGACGGCGCAAGCCCTGAGGTCACGTTCACCGAGTTCTCCCAGTTGTTGAGTCGAGCGTTGCGGGGTTCCCCTGGACGAAACCGGTTCTACACCGGAGGTGTCACGATCACGAGTATGCAACCAATGCGATGGCTCCCTTCGCGCATCACATGCCTCGTCGGCCTCGATGAATCTGCGTTCGCAGCACCATTTGGCACAGGCGATGACCTCGTTGCCCAGCACTCGACGCTTGGCGATGTTGAGCCTCGAGCCGATCGGCGCCAGAGCGTGCTCGAAACAATCCTCAGCACCACCGACAAGTTGATTATCACCCGAACCGCCAATAACGAACGGACCAACGCTTCGGTCCCACCCGCCATCGCCGTTTCTGAATTACTCGACGTGCTCGCCACGATGACAAGCGGCAAGTTCACGACCTCAGACCACGCCCGCCAAATATTCGACCCTCGCCACCTCCAGCCGGGAACAACCACCACTTTCGACGAGCGAGCGCTTCGATCAGCACACTCGAAAGAATCACGCGAGACTCACGATCGGTGGATGGAACGCCCGCTTTCCGATCAAGAAATCACACAGCTCACGCTGAAAGAACTTCGTTCGTTTCTCAGCGCACCGGTTCGTACATTCTTCACTACCAGACTGCAGGTCAGGCTCACCTCTGTTGACGAAGTGCCAGACGAAAACCTACCGATCACTCTGGACTCGCTCGCAAACTGGACACTCGCCGACAAGCTTCTCAACTCACCATCTGAGACCGACGACTGGGCATACTTCTATCAACAAACAGGCGATCTCCCGGCCGGCGCTGCAGCCAAAATCACGATCGATCAGCTCACAGAGACAGTGGCCGCGCTGACCGAAGCAGCACACGACGCATTTCAACCTGGAGCGCCTGTCGAACCGCTGGACGTCAACCTGCATCACGGCCACACACGCATCATTGGGGTCATTGATCGGCTCGTCTCAAACGAGACAGAGCCCGCCATTCTGCATCTGAGTAACAGCAAGTCGAACCCTAAGCTTGTCCTCGCTCTCTGGTTCGAGCTAGTTATCGCAACGCTCGCCCAACCCGATGTGCGTTGGCGGGCGACGCTCGTGGCCCGCAACAAGAAAAAGTCGGTAAAGCAGCCCGTCGTTGCCATTTCTATGAGCATCGCGGGCGACAGCACCGAGGAGCGTCTTGTGCGCGCCGATGCCGCGCTGACGCAGCTACTCGACCTCTATCAACGGGCGCTCAACGAACCGCTTCCCCTCTTCGCCAAAACCTCTGGCGAACTTTTCCTCGGCGATACTGGCGGTGGAAGCTGGAAACCATGGGGTTTCTCCGGCGAAGCCGACGACGCGTACAACCAAGAGGTGTGGGGCGGCGAGGATCTCGACACTCTGCTCGACCTACCCGCGATGCCGCACGACCCAACTGGCGCTCATCCCGGTCGGTTTGTGCGATTCGCCAACCTGCTCTGGAGCATCGTAAGCGACTCGATCGATGGGCCTGTCAATGTCTGACTTTCCCACACCATTCTTGCTCGACGGCCCGCTGCCGTGGGGAGTCTCCGCGATTGAGGCGAGCGCCGGCACTGGCAAGACCTTCACCCTTTCGAGCCTGGTCGTCCGCTACATCGCCGAAGCCGGTGTCACCGTCGACGAACACCTCGTCGTGACGTTTACTCGAGCGGCGGCAGCCGAGCTTCGTGATCGAGTCAGGGCCCGAATCTCCGAGGCGGTCGTAGCCCTTCGAGAGAACTCGGCGAACCCCGATGACCGCTTACTCACCCACCTTCTCAACACCGACGATAGCGAACGGGCGCTTCGGTTGGAGCGGCTTGAAACCGCACTCAACGACTTCGACGCCGCCACCATCACGACGATCCACGGGTTCGCCCAGCAGATACTTGCAACTCTTGGGGTCGGCGCACCCGGCGACCCCGACGCCCGTCTTGTCGACGATACAAGCGACCTCGTCCTGGCCGTGGCGAGCGACCACCTCGCCGCCCTCTCAATCGGTGTAGAACAGCCCGCTCTCCTGGCCGACCAGACCTACGGCAGAATTGCGTCCGCCGCGCTGCAGAATGGGACAGAGCCGGCCGCTCTGCTTCCGCAACTCGACGAACTCATCAAAGGCGTGAAACAGATACTCGGCAACCCTGGTATGCGACTCGCTCCTGAGCTCGATGACGACGGAGTCGAAGCGCCAATGGCGGTCACGCGAGAACTGATTCTCGCAATCGCAGACACCGTCCAGAAACGGCGGCAAGCGGCAGGCACCATGTCGTTCGACGACATCCTGACCCGGCTACGCGACGCGCTCCACAACGAACATGGCGACGCCCGCGATGCGCTACGACGAAGGTTTAGGGTTGCCCTTATCGACGAGTTCCAAGACACCGACCTTGTGCAGTGGGACATTTTCTCAACCATTTTCGCCTCGAGCGACCGCCCCGAGAGTCTCATGCCTCCGTCGTCGCTCGTGCTCGTTGGTGACCCGAAACAAGCCATTTATGCCTTCAGGGGCGCAAGCGTCGACACCTATCTTCAGGCGATGGCGACGCCGGGAGTCCAACGTTCGTCCCTGCCAACAAACTGGCGGTCGAACGGCGCTGTTATCAGCGGTCTGCACGTTCTATTCGAAGGTGCAACTTTCGGCGACACCATCCCATTTGTGCCGGTGGCAGCAACAGCCTTACACGAACCACAGCGTCTTCTTCTCAACGGCGCACCCGCCCCCGGCGTGGCCATCAGACTCTCGAGTCCATCTGGGTTTGGGCGCGACTCCAAAGGGAAGCATCTCCTGTCGCCCGCAGCCCAGGTTCTCGTGAAGACAGATCTCGTCAATCAAGTGCTTGAACTACTGCATGCTGGCGAACTACCTACCGGCGAGCAACACCGCCCGGTCGTGCCGTCAGACATTGCCATTCTTGTGAGCAGCAACAGAGAAGCGCAGTCATTCCAGCGGGCGCTCAGCGACGCCGGTGTCCCCGCGGTGGTTCTGCGGAGCGGCAACGTTTTCGAATCACCGGCTGCTCTCCAATGGCGCCGACTAATCGCTGCGGTCGCACAGCCGTCCAATCCAGCTCGAGCACGCGCCGCGGCAATTGGTTGGTTCTTCGGGTGGACGCCCGAGCAACTCAACGCAGCGTCAGACACTGAAGTCGCCACGGTGCAGGGTCAGCTTCACGACTGGGCCGAGACGCTCCAGAGGCGAGGCTTAACCGCCTTCTTCAACAAGGTGGCGAACCAGAGCGAGGTTGCGAGCCACGTCCTTGGCCGTCCTGAGGGCGATCGTTCGCTCACTGACCTCCAACACCTGGCCGAGGTCGTCCAAGTCGAAGCCGGAAGTCGTCAAGTCAGCGCCTCAAGCCTTGTTGACCTGCTCGACGAACTCGCCGCTCGCCGTGATGAAACTGAGGCTGAAGCCACTCAGCGGCGGGTAGAAACCGATGCCGATGCCGTCCAAGTGGTCACCATGCACTCCTCAAAGGGCCTTGAGTTTCCAATCGTTCTTTGCCCCTCGCTCGGGCAGCCTGGCACTGCTGACTGGAAGCTGCCCGTTGTCTACACGACGTCAGGCCAACGTGTGCTCGACCTTCGCAAAAACGCCGAGAAGAACGGCGCGCCGAAAGAGGCACGGGCTGCCGCCGCCGCCGAGCGCCAAGCGGAGCG
Organism: Acidimicrobiales bacterium; assembly: GCA_037968895.1. Taxonomy (GTDB): domain Bacteria; phylum Actinomycetota; class Acidimicrobiia; order Acidimicrobiales; family SZUA-35; genus JBBKWJ01. The sequence goes on along the minus strand of JBBKWJ010000175.1, from coordinate 13,033 downwards.
ACTGCGGCTGGCCTATGTCGCGCTCACTAGGGCACAACACCATGTTGTTGCCTGGTGGGCCGACCGAGGCGACAATGGCAAAACTCCACTCGCGAAACTCCTGTTTGCCAGAGACGCCACCGGCGCAATTGATCCCGTTGCCTTCGCCCGTGCAACGGTTGAGGTGCCAAGTGACGAAGACGCAGTCGACGCTCTCGCTCCCGTAATAGCCAGGGGCGCCGAAGGGCTCGGCGGCCCGGCACTGTCGATTTCGTCAATGCCCGGCTATCCCCAAGAACCATACGATCGCTACACGGCGCCAACGTTTGAGGGCTCTGACTCACTCGGCATCAGGCGACTCGACCGGACCCTCGACCGGGTCCCCGAACGGTGGTCGTTCACTCTCATAACCAACCGCCAGGCCAGCCGCCTCGAAGACAGTGGGTTGAAAAGCGACGAGGCGCAGCAGCCGCTTGTAGTCGTGCCTGAGCTGAGCGACTCTGAGCTTGCGTGGGGCAACGTGCCAGGAAGCGCCGCGTTTGGCACGCTTGTCCACCTGGTTTATGAGCAGATTGACTTTTGCGCCGCTGATCTCCGAGCCGAGGTTTCGGCGTGGGTCGCGCAGCTCGGTCGCTCGGCCGACTGGCCGGCCGATGACGATGTGATTGTCGACGGGATTGTTCAGGCAATCCAGACACCGCTCGGGCAGCCATTCGGCGACCTGTCGCTTCAAGCGTTCACGCGGGCAGACCGACTCGACGAACTCGGGTTCGAACTCAACCTCGGCCAAAGCGGTAGCCGTGCTACCGGTTATCAAATTGGCGAAGCGATCTTGCGACACATGGCGCCAGGCGACCCACTTGAAGCCTGGGCCACCGACGTTGCCAGTGGAGCGTTCGACGTCACACTCGCGGGCCACCTCACTGGCTCAATCGACATCGTGCTGCGCCACCCGATCGACAATACCTACTTCGTTGTTGACTACAAGACCAACAAGCTGTCCATACCAGGCGAGCCAACAAGCGGGGCCGACTACGCGCCTGCCAGACTGCCCGAAGCGATGGCGCATCACCACTACCCTCTGCAGGGCCTGTTGTATTCCGTGGCCCTACACCGCTTCCTTCGCTGGCGGCTCGCCGATTACGACCCCGATCGTCACCTCGGGGGAATGGCCTACCTCTTCGTGCGAGGCATGACCGGCCCCGACACACCAGTGAGCCACGACAAGGCATATGCCGGGCACCGACAAGGCGTGTTCTGCTGGCGCCCTGCGACCTCTCTGATTCTCGAACTCAGCGACCTGTTGGACGGACTGACGCCATGACCGACACCGCAACCGACGTCAACCCATATCGGCCTTCGCAGCCCGACCTCGAGCCCTATCGGGAAGCTGGCGTTCTTGGTCCCACTGAGATCCAGGCCGCATCCACCATCGCCCGGCTGCAGCCAGATACTCCGAACGACGTGCTGCTCGCATTTGCGCTCGCGATGCGGGCGCCCATTTGGGGACACGTATGTGTCGACCTCATGCGTGCGGCCGAGCAAATTCCCGTTGACGATCCAACGTGTGAGCTGCCATGGCCCGATGCAGCCGCATGGATCGAACTGGTTCGCGCAAGTCCTCTGGTCCGGCCGCTTCTCGCGGGCGAGCCAAAGGGCCTCCACCGTCAGCCGATGGCAATCGATGGGTCCCGCCTCTACCTCGATCGTTTCGCTCGCTACGAACAACTCGTCGCCGAGGCGCTTCGAGCCAGAGCAAAGAGCCCAATGCCAGCGCCATCAAGCGAACTCGAACCGATGCTCGACGATCTCTTCAGCTCAGATCCGACCGACACCCAGCGAGCTGCGGCCAAAATTGCCCTGACCGAGAAACTCGCGATCATCGCGGGTGGCCCGGGGACGGGGAAGACCCGCACCGTGGCACGAATGCTGATCGCGCTGCTCTCCCTCTCGGCCGCAAATGGGACCGAGACGACCGTTGCGCTCGCAGCGCCTACCGGCAAGGCGGCGGCTCGAATGACCGAGGCAGTGCAGCGGGAACTGTCAGGCCTCGACGCCAATAGCGATGCGACGAACAAACTCGTCGCTATCGAGGCAACGACGATTCACCGCCTCCTCGGTCCTGGCGGAGGCAACCGATTCGCCCACGACCGCCTTAACCCCCTCCCTTTCGATGTTGTCGTCGTCGACGAGACCTCGATGGTCTCGCTGCCTCTCATGGCCCGATTACTCGATTCGCTTCGGCCCGAAGCAAGGGTGATTCTCGTTGGCGATCCGTTCCAGCTCGCAAGTGTTGAGGCCGGGGCGGTTTTGGGTGATCTCATCGACTCATCCGGCCTGCCCGACTCGGTGCTCCGATCCCACACGGTCGCGCTTGACCGAGTCCACCGCTTCAGCGCCGACTCCGGCATCGCCGCGCTCGCGACCGCAATTCGCAATGGGGACGACGACGCAGCACTACGAATCTTGCGTGACCCAGACATACTCGATGCCACGCTCATCGATCCAGCCGATTCGGCGTCAGTATCTCAGCTCGAAGACCGAGCGGTTCGTTCCGCCGAGGCGGTCATCAAACTGGCCAGGGCTGGCGACGCAGCCCAATCGCTTCACGCCGCAACCGACTTTAAGGTGTTGTCGGCAACGAAGAAGGGCCCGCTCGGCGTGGACTGGTGGTCTGACCGCATCACTCAGCGATGCACCGATGCGATCGCCCCCGCCGACCAGTACAACCCGTGGTACGTCGGCCGACCAATCATGGTGACGCAGAACGACCCAGTGCAGAAGGTTTTCAACGGCGACATCGGCGTCGTCGTCGACACAGCCGAAGTGCGATCCGTCGCCTTTCCCGACCATGAAAATATTCGTTCCATTCCGGCGGTTCGCCTCGGCGCAGTCCAAACATGGTGGGCAATGACCATTCACAAAAGCCAGGGTTCAGAGTTTCCCCACATAGTTGTTGCCCTTCCGTCAGTCGAGTCACCTGTCGTCAGCCGAGAACTCCTCTACACCGGGGTAACGCGTGCAAAAGAATCTGTCACGATCGTGGCAACCGAGGCGGCTCTCAGGGCTGGAATCAACAAACGAGTAGTTCGCACATCCGGACTCGCCACACTTTTGGGCTCCGAACGAACGCCAACATGAGGGATGCAAACGAAGCGCAGCACAACTTGCTAGTCTGATCACTTGTGTCACGGGCAGTGGCCAACCTGTCACCACAGGTGTATCCGGTGGAGGAACCGATGAAGAAGTTTTTTGCTCTCGCTAGCACGGCCTTCGCGCTCGTAGCAATTACGGGTCCCGCGACTCTCGCTCAGCAAGTCATTTCGTTCCCCGTCGAAGGAATTACCGTAGGCGAACCAGGCGAAACCATCGTTGTCGCCACCGAGGCCGTTCCTGCCGAGCATATTGGTTGGGTTTGTAGCGGCCGAGCGAGCACCGTCAACAACGGTTCCATTCATCCAGGCAACGACCTTCATATTGTCTCGGGCGACTCCAAAATCACAGTCGAGAACGTCGAAGATATCCCAAGCATGGGCCACGAAATTGAGCAAGTCATGGTGCTCGGCGACACCATCACTGTCTCCATAACTCTTGGTTCCGACGGCATATCGAGTGGCGGTTTCGTCATCTCGTTCAGCGAGTGCGCCGAACAAGTCTCCATCTCACTGCCCCCAACGATTGTCGACGTTCCAACCACCGTCCCAGCGCCAACGGCAACCACTGCCCCTGAGCCGTCAGGCCCAACGGTCGTGGAATCGACCACCAGCATCGTGGTCAGCCCAGTGACCACCGCACCGGCTCCCGCTGGTCCCTCAGCGACGCTTCCGGTAACCGGCACATCAACGACCTACATGATCGCATCAAGCGGGCTGGCATTACTCGGTGCCGGCATCGCCCTGTTGGCACTCGTCCAACTGACGGCCTCGCGGGTCAAGGTCAGCCGAGTCCGCAGCAAGTAGAAGCTACTGGTGCGGTCGGATGGGTAACCCATCCGTGCCCGCCAGCACTTCGGTGAGATTGGCGACCTGGTCTTTGACCGCATCGCCTGCCCTGATGACCGTCAGGTTGTCATCCTTGCCGATCAGAAATGCGGGACCAACAGCGTTCTCAAACCGGTGCTCGTTCAGGTAGAGCTTCGGTTTGATTTGAGCCGGGTCGCCGTCTTCAGGACAGAACACCATGCAATTGCCACACTCATTGCACGACTCGGCCAGCACGACGTATTCCCAGCGATTCCCCCAGCTCTCAGGGCTGGGGAGCTTCAGAAAAGCGTCGTTAGGGCATACCGTCACACAGAAGTTGCAGGCAACGCAGCCCCACATCTCGAGGTCGTGATCGACAGATCGAGGCAACTTCGACGTGCCCTCTTTTGTGTACGCACTATTCGTGTCAGGTGCATACAAGGTGGCGACGTATGCATCGACGGCGCCCGGTTGGGTGGCCGCCACAAACGATGCGAGTGAGTCGTGGCCAGCGGCGACAACATCTTTGCCAAGTTGCTTCACCAGCGGGGCGAGCCGACCGAAGCCGCCCGGTTTCAGCAGATCGGAACAGATTGTCGTCGGCACGATGCCGAGTCGAAGCGTGTCGGCCACGTTGGTCTTGTCGATACCAGCTGACCAGCTGACTTGGATTGGAGCGGTGTTCTTCGAATGCCCATCGACCCGAAGCTGACCAGGCAGGGCCCGGTTGAGCTCGGAGAGGACGGTCATTGCAAGTACGTGGAGCGGCGGGCCCGACATGTACATCGTGTCGTCGCCGAGAAAGCCCTTGTGGTTGTTGACGATCATTGTGTTCGTCAACTTGATGCCGAATTCCTTGCCATGATCGGCTGCAAACTGTTGCAGATCGCCGATGAGCTCGATGCCACGCTCAAACTGGAGATCAGCGTCGAACGCCTTTGGGTCGAGCTGAAGCTCAGTGAAGCCAAGCGTGTCATGGAGAATCGAACCAACTCGGTCGTAGCCGAGCAGGGTCGGATTGAGCTTGACGATCACGTTCAGGTCATGATCGGCGATGAGATGTTTCGTGATGAGCTCGATCTGTTCTGGAGGACATCCATGGAACGTCGACAGTGTCAGCGTGTCTGACATATCGGGGTTGAAGTCAAGGTCGGCGAACTGGGCCCACTCTCCCGTCATCTCCTTCCGCATTGCATCGATGATTGGCGTCGCGTTTCTCATGCCGCGAATAAAGGCCGCGACCTTCTCGGTCTTGATCCCCTCAAGGTCGTAGCCAACCGATAGATCGAAGACGTGGTCGCCAGGGTCAGACCCCAGATAGTCGGTGAGCGGGTCCCACTTGGCAAGAATGTCGAGCATCATCCATGCCTTCACGTATTCCTCGAGCGACTGCGAAACCTTTAGCTCCTGGCTCCACTCCGTGTTGAAACCAATCGTCTCCATGTCGATACAGGGACGATTGATGACGAGATCGTCGATCACCTGAACTGTTTTCAGCTCAAAAAGTCGTCCACCGCCCAGCCAGGCCAAGACGATGTTTTGTGCGAGTTGGGTGTGCGGACCAGCAGCGGGGCCGACCGGCGTCGAAATGCGCCGACCAAGGAAGTCACTGCTCAGATCGGGTCCGTCCTCGACGTTGTAGAACCGGGCGGTCGGGAGATCGAAGATGCGCTGTCGTGAACTCCACTCTCGTGTGATGCGGTCAAGCAGCACTGAAAGCGACTGCGGCGTGAGAGGCTCTTCTTCATTGCTTACGACATCAGTCATGTGTCTTCTTTCGTAGCTGAGACCTCACCCTTGACGGAGTGAGCGGGAAGGAGTGGAACCAGACACCGGTGGCATCGTGGAGCGCAGCGACGATGGCTGGTGCGTACGGCATGAGTGGCATCTCGGCCATGCCTCTCACACCAAACGGACCTCGCGGGTCTGGGTGTTCGACGAGCACGGATCTGATGGACTCAGGGACGTCGCCAATGCCAGGAATCAGGTAGCTACTGAACCGGGGATTGAGCACACGGCCCTCTTCAACGATCAGATTCTCGGACAATACATAGCCGTGGGCTTGCACAATTGCCCCCTCGACCTGGCCCGTAACCAACTGCGGGTTGATGACTCGGCCAACATCGACCGCACACACCACGTCGTGCACCACGATATGGCCGGTCTCGATATCGACCGAAAGATCGACGGCCTCAGCGACATAGCCGTATGAGAAATTCGGTGTAGTCGGCGCACCCTCAGGGTCGAGCGCCTCGGTTGGCGGTGGCGTGTAGCGGAACGCACCAACCGCAGGCCGATCGCCGTCGAGCCACGCTTTCTGTGCTTCCTCGGCCGCACCAAGGATGGCATTTCCAGTCATCCACGAGAGACGGGAGGCCGATGCTGACCCGGAGTCGGCGGTGGTTGCCGTGTCGGAAAAGGTCGGAGTGATCGAGTCGAACGGAACGCCCGTTGCTTCCGCCGTCATCTGGACAAAGGCCGTGTGCGCCCCTTGACCGACTTCGGCGCCAGCCAAGAAGACCTCGGCCGACGACGGTTCATCATCGCCGTGAAGAATGATTGTGGCGTTCGAGCGCTCGGGAAATCCAAATGAAAAGCCGACGTTTTTGTATGTGCACGCGAACCCGCGACCTCGGCGAGATGTAGCCGTTGATGCGGGCAGCGAGGCGTATGCGGCAATCGGCTTCGGTGGCCCGAGTGGTTCATGCCACTGAGCGCTGTCGGCGCAGGCCTCGATGACCTCAGGCAGGCTGACCCCAGCAGGAAGAGGCGTCGACGTGATGCCGATTGAACCTTCGCGGAGTGTGTTGCGGCGGCGAATCTCAACCGGGTCGATTGAGAGCTCGGCCGCAAGCCGATTCATCTGCATCTCAGCGACGAAACAGCCCTGTGGCCCACCGAATCCACGGAACGCGCCGCCAGGGACAGTTGTCGTATAGACGCAATAACTATCAATGCGAGCGGCTGGCACCTCGTAGGATCCCGCCACCGTTAAGTGGAGGTTGCCAAGGACTTTGTTTGACGTGTAGTTGTAGGATCCCGCATCGAGGTGAGCGTCAGCTTCGACCCCGAGGATCTTGCCGTCGGCATCGGCGGCCCAGCGGGTGGTCACGCGGCCTCGGTGACGCTTGTGGTGCCCAACAATCGACTCTTCGCGGCTCCACTGGCTGCGGATCGGGCGATTGATTCCGGCCGCCGCGAGTCGCGTCGTTGCCAGCGCCATGACGATCTGCAGGCTCATGTCTTCGCGGCCGCCGAACGCACCGCCGATTGCGGGATAGATGACTCTGACGTCGTCCTGGGCCATGCCAAGGGCATGAGCGATCTGCTCTTGATCTTCGTGGGTCCATTGACCCGCGATCTCTACCGTTGGGCGACCGGCTTCATCGATGTAGCTAAGTCCGGCTTCTGGTTGGAGATAGGCGTGCTCCTGGTATGGCAACTCGTACGTACCCTCGATTACCACAGCGGCAGATTCGAACGCAGCAGCGACGTCGCCCTTGCGAATAACGATGTGGTAGTAGGCGTTGGTATCGAGCCCGTTCTCAGGGTGGATCATGGTTGCACCAGGCGCCATTGCGGCGTCGATGTCGGCGATGACACCTAGTTGTTCCCAATCGGCCTCGATCAGTTGAGCGGCCTGGGTCGCGATCTCCTCGGTGTCGGCAACGACAAACGCAAGATGATCGGCCTCCCAGCGAGAGACATCGTGCGGCACGCGACTTGCGCCGCTCGACTCGGGCCCGATGAGCACCGGTTGGTCGAACATCGTGAGGCCGTATTCGTTGACCGGCACATCTTTCGAGGTGAGGACGAGGTGCACGCCAGGTAGAGCCTCGGCCTTCGAAGTGTCGAGCCGAGCAATTCGTGCGTGCGGCTGATCGGTGAAGACCACCAGCCCGTGCAGCACTCCCTCAGGAAACTTGTCTCCCGCGTACTCCGCACTACCGGTGACCTTGCCCGCGGCATCTGGTCGCTTAGTTGATACGCCGAGCGACATCAGAACGCCTCCTCAATCTTGACGTACCCAGTGCATCGGCAAAGATTGCCCGAGAGACCGACCTGCAGTTGCTCACGAGTTGGGGCGGGGTATTCAGATTGCAGTGAGGCCCCCGCCATGATGAAGCCAGGAATGCAGTAGCCGCATTGCACGGCGGCATGCTCAATAAACGACTCCTGCAATGGATGGAGCTTCTCGGCTGACGCTGCCAGTCCTTCGATTGTGACCACCGAACACCCCGCGACTCGGGCTGCAGGAACCAGACAGCTGAGCACCGAGGTTCCATCCAGATGCACCGTGCAGGCCCCACACTCGCCCTCGGCGCAGCCCTCCTTCGTCCCAGTAAGACCGACCGCTTCGCGCAGCCAATCGAGAAGGGTCTCGCTTGCCTGCGCCGGGCGGACCACATCAATTCCGTTGACCGTTGCTGCCACAGGATCGCCGTCGGAGTGGTCTAGCGCGGCGAGCGAAGACGTCACGACGGGACCGCCAAGGAACGGTGGATCAACGGGGAACGCAGAGGCTTGCTCGTTAGCCCCAAGAGCCCGCAACGCACGCGCAACCATAAAGGCGACCTGTTCAGACCGATATTCGGCGTCGGCCCGCAGGTCGTCAATTGGTCGAACGGATGTCCGAGCTTGAGCGCTCGCCTCGGCCACGGTGCTGTCGTCCAGCGCCTTGCCAACGAGATAGGCCTCGACCTCGGGAAGTCGGACGATCGTCGGCGCCACGCTGCCGAGGGCGATGCGAGCTTCGGTGACCTTGTTGCCATCAAATCGACACCACGCAGCGAGGTGGACGACAGAGATGGCCTGGGCTTTGCGGAGGCCGAGCTTCAGGAACACTGCCCTCGCATCATCGGGAACCGGCTCGATTGAGATCCCCGTGACGAGCTCATCTGGTTCCATCAAGGTCTTGCGAACACCTGTGTGGAAGTCGGCGAGCTTGATTGTGCGGCGACCGCGAGTCGACATCAGCGTGACCTCGCAGTCGAGCACATTCAATGCGCTAATGGTGTCGTTGGCTGGGCTCGCGGTGACGATGTTGCCGACCACGGTCGCCCGGTTTCGGAGCGCAGGCGAAGCGACCTCGATGCACGCCTGAGCGAGTGGTAGGGCGTACTTGACCACATCACGATTGGCGACGCACTGGTTGTGGGTAGCGGTCGGGCCGATGTGGAGACGGCGGCCATCGTGAAGGATTACGTCGAGCCCCTCGATTCGGGTGAGGTCGAGAAGTACATCGACGTCGGTCCGCACTCGCCGATCCAGTTCAAGCAAGAGATCGGTGCCACCAGCAATGATTCGTGCCCGACTGCCAAACTCGCTGAGCAGGGTCAACGCATCTTCTAGAGATTCGGGGGCGACATAGCGCGGCACGGCAATGGCCGGCAGCTGAACGTCATGCATCTTGCGCTCCGTTGTAGATCGGTCCGCCGCTCTCGGCGTAGCTCGACAATACCCGCGCTGCCTCATCGCGACAGACGTCTCGCGTAACTGAGACCCCGATCGTGGCAAGGTGTTCGACCCAGTCGGCTGGCTTGTTGCCTTCATCGAACCCGGCAGCCCTGGCATCGGCATCGCGAGCGCCGATTACGAGTCGCTTCACACCGGCCCATGGGATTGCGCCGAGACACATCGCGCATGGCTCTGTCGTCGTCACGAGAGTGTACGAGCCCCTCGAGGAGAGGTCCCAAGTGCCGAGTGCTTGACCAGCGGCCGCGATGGCAACAATCTCGGCATGAGCGATCGGTATCGAGGACGGGACTACACGGTTGACACCGGCGGCAACAATGGCACCCGCCTCGTCAACGATCGTGGCAGCAAACGGGCCGCCGTCTGAGTCGACGTTGCGTTGCGCGAGTCGGAGCGCAAACTTCATTTTTGCTTCATCGGTTTCTAACGCGGGGGCCGCGGCGACCTCGCCGGGCAGCCAGTCAGGCAATGCGATATGAACGAAGTTGGACATGACCACCCTATGAGTCGAGAACCCGGCGGTCAGTATAAACAATTTGTTGAATCGGGTCGACTCAGAGTCGCAGAAGCTGGTCTAGCGCTTGGGCGGTACGCCAGTCGAGACAAAACGCTTGGCCTCAATGGCGCCGGCAGCGACAAATCGTTCCCGTCGCGGACCGGTGAGCAAATCGTGGGCGGCAACCAGTGGGAGGTCGGAGCCAGTCTCGGCTGATTCGATTCTGGCGGCTTCGATGGTTTTGACCAAATGAGCCGTGTAGATGAACGAGCCAGCGGCATCGTGGAGCGCCGTTGACACCATTTCATCGGCAGGGGGCGCTGCGGCGGAACGCTCAACAACAACACGGCCATCCGCCGCCTGACTTCGCTCAACCCGACCAGAATCGACGAGGAACCACCCGGCAAATAGAACCAATCGGGCGACGTCTGGGCCGGGGTGATGACGCCACGCCCATCGAATTGCGGACGTGTACGTGAGCACATGCGTCATGTCGAGCCACCCAAAATTAGCGGCCGAGTCTGCTTCGATTGCGGAGTCGTAGCGCAACATACGCTGCGACGCAGCGATCGCCAGGGCGTCGAGCACACCCTCGATACCGAGGTCAGCACTACCAGCGATCAGCCGCTCGGTAATGGAGCCAGCCGAGTCGACAATCTCACTAGCGAGAGCGCTGACGGCGACAGCATCGCGAACCGGCGTTGTGGTGGTCTCCAGACTCTGGCCTGCGAACTGATCGAGGTCGACCGCCGAGATCACCCTCATCTCTTTGCGCATGTATGGCAGCACATCTTCTCGGGTCATCCAGGCGATGGCGGCTGCGAGGTGTGGGAGAAGATCGATCGCGTTCTCCCAGCCGACCATGTCGAGAAGCTCAAAGGCCTTCTGCGTGTAGATCGCCCCGTGTCCGAACCCAATGTGGTGAACCGAAACAGCTTCGATGAACTGGGCTCGAAGTGAGTCGAGATCGACGCCAGACTCAAGCTGTCCAACAACCGACGCCATGGCCCCCTCGATGTCTTCGGCTTCAATCGCGACGCAAAGATCAATCGACGCGTCGCCAGCCGGGACCGGCCGGGGCGGGTAGCCAAATACCTGTTCGGCCAAGCCTGCGAAACCTTGGGCCAGCGCTACGAAACTGTCGTCACCCTCAAGTCGTTGAGCCAGCGCAAGACAATCGGCTGCCATCGCCATCGCGTGCCCTGGTCCGGTCTCTTCGGCCTTCGCGTTAAGCCTCACCGCCTCCCACAGAATCTCCTCTTGCGTAATTCCACTTCGCATCAGTCGGAAGGCGTCGCGAGACATCTGGCCGACGTAGTTCTTTTCGAAGCCGCTTCGGAAACTGTTCCACAGCGCAGCCTGCACTTCGTTGAGCGGCGTCTTCTCAACGGTAATCGATACGTCGTTATTGGAATCGACGCTCACTGCGTGGCTGCGGACAGATTCCTCTCCCCTGAGACATGTGCCATCTGTGGCATTGAACTTCCAGTTGTGCCATTGGCAAGTAATTATTGGCTCACCGGATTCGTCGATGGCGAGATCGCCCGTTGCGAGGCCGTAGCCCTCGTGAGGACACGCGTTGTCGAGCGCAAAGACACCTTTCGATGTGCGTATAACGACCAGTCTCTCGTCGCCGACTGACACTGCTCGCATCTGTCCTTCTTCAACCTGCCCAATATTCGCTTCTGCCATGCCATGCATGATGCCACGATCTCAACGTCTCGTCCCTCGGCCCTGGCCTGATGTGCGCCGACCAGCGACGGGCAGCGGGTAACGTCGTCTGGTGCGATTCCAACCTCTCCTTGCCATGCTGAGCCTCACCGTATTGCTCGCCGCGTGCGGCGAAGAAACGGCGTCACCAATCGACGAGGTCACGACGGTCAGTATTGATGGAGCCTGGTTTGTGACCGCATACCAGGTTGGCGACGAAGCCAAGAGCCCTGGCATAGACACGTCAGCCGTGCTTGACCTCAATATTGCGACAGTTGCACTTGAGGGAGCGGCTGGTTGTGGCACGTTCTACGGTTCGTTCACCTTTGGCACCGAAGCCGACCCGACATTCGCCGGCTTCACGATCCCTGGACGAAGCGAATCGCAGTGCGCCGACGAGACGAGGGCGGAGCAAGACCTCATAATCGCAGCCCTCGAAGGAACGACGGCCTTTACCGTTGAGGGGCAGTCCCTCATGCTCACCGGCCCGAACACCAGCGCCACGCTCACTCCTGCCAGCTAGCAAACTGCGTGACGGCTGCCTCAAGCAAGGAGGCGGTCAAGAGTACATGTCATTACGTCTCCAAGAACGTGCTGCCTGGGCACGTAATACAAGACTCCGCCGACAGCGTGTTCTAGCTCGAACGTTCGTCCACGAATCCACGCTGCGTCGTCAGCGCCCGAAGCTTCTAGAAAGGCCGCCCGTTCGGACGCAGTAAAGACTGACCAGGCGGGAGCGAGGTCCTGAGCCGTGTCGCCCCAGCCCGCGCCGCCCCAGTCGATGATTGCAGCGAGACGATCGTTGGCTAGCAATAGGTTGCCAGGAATCAGATCGCCGTGCACGAATCCCTCGACAACTGGCTCGTCAACGACTTCAAGTGCCTCAGCAGCGAGCCGCTTGACGGCGTCGACGTCGATGAGGCTTGCCGCATTCCACTTCGGGTTGCTTAACCACCCCTCCAGCCGGTCCAGGAGCGGCTCAAGCGGCCCTCCCCGACTTCCAGGCGAGCGTCGCTGCACATCGACGTCGGTGATCGATGCGATTCGTCGAACCACATCGCCCACGTCCAGTGCCAGGGAATCGCGTGCATGCTGCCCGAGAGAATCTCGAGCAGCCCAAGCATCAGCTCCGTCGATCCACCCGAGGACCGACCAGCGATGTGGGAATGCTTCGGTCGACTGGCCGATGTGACGCACGGAGGGTGTCTCGACCACCGCCCCAACCCCAGATTGCGCGACGTGTTGCAGCACGGCCATCTCTTGCTCAACTCCGGCCGCTGAGCCAGCGCGTCGTGGAAGCCGAACGACGACGTCGGGCTCATTGTCGAGGCGCACTCTCCACATGGCGTTATCGGTACCGGAGGTGTGCAAGTACTCGATCGGGGATTTTGACCAATGTGGAAGCTGGGCC
>JBBKWJ010000174.1:0-3180 GCA_037968895.1 Acidimicrobiales bacterium | reverse complement strand
ATCGATGCCAGCAAAGAACGTTCGCGGTCGAGGTGCGACTCCATCACGCGATCGATTAGATCGCGCCCAGCATCGGTCAGCTGGACATACACAACCCTTCGGTCGTCCGCAGAATTGTGGCGGCTGATGAGGCCGGCGGCCTCCAGCTTGTCGATCCGAAAGGTCATCCCTCCGGTGGACATCATCGACGACGAGGCGAGTTCGGTAGGTGTCTTTTTGTGCGGAGGGTCGCTCCTTCGCAGGCTAGCCAGGACGTCGAACGAGGCTACCGTCAGGCCATAGTCGACGAGCATGCTGTTGAGATCGGCTCGCTGGCGCGTCGCGATTCGAGCAATGCGCCCAAACACGCCCATGGGTGACGGGTCTAGATCTGGGCGGTGTCGTCGCCAATCAGCGAGAATCCGCTCAACCTCGTCATCGATTGTCATTCGTTGTTCCACGGTCGTCTCAACTCTCCTAGCGAAGGGTAGTCCTTCGAGTTTCGCTTGACGCAAGATAATTTGAAGCTAAGATATCCGAAACTGTGGTGTCTAGTCGAACCACTTCACCAAGACGGCGCTTCGGCCCAGTCCGAAGCATCCCTTTCAAACGAGGAGTATCAATGCGCAAGACACGGAACTGGAATCTTGGAGCAATCGCACTTGCGATCGGCCTCGTTGCATCAGCATGTGGAAGTGACGAAACCGCAGACCCAGATGACACGACAGCCACGACAGCCACGACAGCCACGACCGCACCCGCGGGCGAGGATGCCGCTGGCTGCGATGCGGTAGATCTCAGCGCCGCTCCGGCCGAACCGGTAACCATTCGATTGGGCCACGGCGCTGGCACTGAGGAGCCGCTATATCTCCTGGGCATCGACGGCGTGGATGTCGGAAGCCAATACAACGGCACGCACTACACGCTTGAACTCACCGAGTACGCACCACCGGATCGGCTCGCTGCATATCAGGCCGGAGCGATGGACGGTGGCACGATCTCTGCACCTCAGCTGTTCACCGCAGTTAACAGCGGACTCAACATCATGGCCGCAGCATCGATTGCTGTGGTGGCAGAGGACAACGGCTTCGTCTTTCCCTACGGAGGACTTGAAGGCGAAATCGAACCGGGCGCCGACATTAGCGGAATGACTGTTGGAATCATCGCTCCAAACACCGCCACTGAGTACTGGGCAAAGTCCTACGCAGCATCACTCGGGCTCGACCCGAACCGCGACGTCTCCTATGTGCCAGTACCGGTTCCGAACTCAGAGCAAGCCTTGCGTGACGGTCAGGTTCAAGTACAGATGTTCACCGCATCGTTCTGGGGTCAGGCACAAGCCGAGGGCGGCATTGTGACTGTCTTTGATGCCCTATCGGGCCCAGGTTTCGACCACGAATTCCTAGACATCTTCTTCGATCGCACATTCGTGGAAGAGAACTCAGTTGCGTACTGCGCATGGCGAGCCGACTACGCAGCTTCGATGGACGCCTTCATTGCGGATCGGCCCTCTTATGGCCAGGCCCTTATCGACAATGGCTACGATCCTGCACCGAACGCTGACCTGTTCGCCGCCCGAGAAGATGCTGGCCGATCAGCCGGCGCTCTGATGGACGTGGGCAACTTGCAGCTGCTCATCGACGACATGAAGGCGATCGAATTCCTAGCCGCCGACGTCAACATCACTGCCGAGGAACTCCTTATGGATGGCTTCTCCTTGACTAAGTGATTAGGTAAATCTGTTAACTGCTGTCGGCGTGGCGGGCACCCGCCTCCTCACGCCGACACGAACAGCCCCACCAGGCCGACACGAAGTAGGAGCACCCAATGCTGATTCTCGACCAAGTCAACAAGATCTACGAAGGTCGCGGTGGACGCGTGCATGCGGTCAGCGATGCGAATCTCACTGTGAAGTCTGGTGAGTTCATCACCGTGCTCGGCCCGAGTGGTTGCGGTAAAAGCACGTTGCTTCACATGCTTGGCGGATTCGAGCCTATGACTAGCGGATCGATCACTCTCAATGGCAAGGCGATCGAAGCTCCTGGGCGCGATCGAGGGATGGTCTTTCAACACGCCACTTTGTTCCCGTGGCGAACTATCGAGGCGAACGTTGCGTGGCCGTTGGAAACCAACGGCAGCAGCAAGAAACAAGCGCGAGTTGAGGCCCGAGAGCTGCTGGCCCTAGTTGGACTTGATGGCTTCGCAAAGTCCTATCCGGGTGAGCTGTCGGGTGGAATGCGACAACGTGCAGCGATTGCTCGCACCCTCGCACTTGAGCCTTCAATCTTGCTCATGGACGAGCCGTTTGGCGCATTGGATTCACAAACCCGCGAGCTCATGCAGGAAGAACTCAACCGGATATGGCAGGAGGCTCAGCTCACTGTCGTGTTCATTACCCACGACATCAATGAGGCTGTATTCCTAGGAGACCGGGTTGTGGTCATGAGTGCTAGACCCGGCCGGATCATCTCGGACACGACCATCGAGCTTGATCGTCCCCGTGGCGATGAGACAAAACGCGATCCGAGATTCTTGGAGTATCACCACCAGTTCTGGAGCCTTATCCGCGAGCAAATGGTGATGCCCGGTTCGAAGGGCACTCCAGCGTCATGACGGCTGCGCTGAATGTGCGCAACGGCCTCGACCTGGCCTTGGAGAAGAAGTGGCCAGTATCGGTTGCTTTCACCGCGTCCTTGCTCGCGATCTGGCAGATCGCTGGCGCTGCAGGTGGGCTTCCTGCCTACATTGAGACACCTTCCTCAATTGCATCGGGCATCAGAACGCTCGCCAGCGATGGCGAATTATGGAAGCTGCTAGCACCAAGTCTTAAGCGGTCATTCACCGGGTTTGTGATCGGATCCTCGCTTGGCGTCCTCCTCGGATTGCTAACCGGCATCAACCGATCTGCGGAGGAGTTCCTAGAGCTTCCTGTCTCCTTCACTTACCCCCTGCCAAAGATCGCTCTGTTTCCAGCACTTGCAATCATCTTCGGTTTCAACGACGGCACTCGAATTATCGTGATCGCGCTTGCCTGTTTCTATCCCGCCTACCTGAACGCCAATCTCGGCACACGGTCGATCGACCCGGCCTTTGTGCAGCTGGCAAAGAACACCGAAGCGTCACGCGTGCGGACCTTCTTCCAAGTGATCGTGCCGGCCGCACTTCCTCGAATCTTCACAGGGCTCCAGATCAGTCTCGGGG
>JBBKWJ010000173.1:0-2798 GCA_037968895.1 Acidimicrobiales bacterium | reverse complement strand
CCCCCAGCACCGACCAGCGGGCACTGGCCGAACTGGCCGACCGGTGCGCGTTGTTGGTGTCTGTCCCCGTGTACTCGACTGCCCCGATTGGGCCGTCGGCCGAGCGGGTCGAAGGGGCGGTGTTTGTATCGTCTTCAGCAGTTCACGGTTGGGCACTGACCCGCAGCTTTGACGATGTCAGGCTGGCCTGCCTCGGTCCGTCGACATCGGCCACGCTCCGGCTTTACGGTCGCGATTCAGACGTCGCCGACCGCCATCGCTCCTACCGAGACTTGGCACTCGGACTCGCCGAATTGGTAGGCGTTTAAGGCCGTCCACCGGGGGCGCTAACGACCGATCTAAATGCCCTCTGGTTGATCTTCTATGCCTACATCGTCTACCGTAGGCTGGCTTGCGGGTCTTCCTGCCCAGTCTGGGTCGCCCGTTGGGACGTAAAATTGGAAATAAGGAGAGATATGAGAAAGATGCAGCGAATTCTT
The DNA here is from genome assembly GCA_037968895.1 of Acidimicrobiales bacterium. Lineage (GTDB taxonomy): Bacteria > Actinomycetota > Acidimicrobiia > Acidimicrobiales > SZUA-35 > JBBKWJ01. The sequence goes on along the minus strand of JBBKWJ010000173.1, from coordinate 2,319 downwards.
GCTGTGTTGGTCGTTCTCGGTATTTTTGCAACAGCATGTACCGCCGACGATACAGCACCAACCACACCAGATGACACAACCCAGACTGATCCGGGCACCACCGATACAACGGCTCCGGGTTCGACTGACGAGACGACTCCTGCTGCCGGGCAAACCGGTGGCGCCACCCTTGACGAGGTGCGCGAACGTGGCACGCTCAAGTGCGGAGTCAGTGGTAGCGCCCCCGCGTTCTCTGAAACCGAGTCCGATGGTTCGATGACCGGCTTCGATGCCGAGATGTGTCGCGCCGTTGCTGCTGCCGTTCTAGGTGACGCAAACGCTGTTGAGTTCTCTGCATTGACCGCAGCCGAGCGGTTCACCGCTCTTGCGGCTGGCGAGATTGACGTGCTTATTCGTAACACCACGTGGACCCAGTCCCGCGACACCACGCTTGGTCTCGACTTCGGTCCGACCACTTACTACGACGGTCAAGGCGTCATGGGTAGGGCTTCGGACGGCTACACTGAGGACTCGACGCTTGCCGATGTCGATGGCGCGGTTCTCTGCACCAACGCTGGTACGACCACGGAGAAGAACATTTCCGAGGGCGCCGCACTTGCCGGTGCCACCATCGTGCTGAGCACGGTCGCCGAGTTCCCTGAGGCGATAGAAGGCTTTAAGGCCGGCTCGTGTGACCTGGTGACGACCGATGCTTCCGGCCTCGTCGGCAACAGGGTGGCCGCCGTCCGTGACGGATCGATTCAAGAAGGCGACTGGGTCGTGTTCCCGCGTGCCCCGATCTCCAAAGAGCCGCTCGGTCCGGTCTACCGTCAGAACGACAGCCAGTGGGCCGACATTGTCAACTGGACGGTCTACGCGACGTTCATTGCTGATGAATTCGGTGCCACCTCTGACAACATCGATTCCCTGATTGGCGACGCTGACCTTAATCCCGAGCTTGGTCGTTTGTTTGGTGTGACCGATGATGAACTGCAGTCCACCATGGGTCTCGAAGCTGACGCGTTCTACAACGTCATCAGCCAGGTTGGCAACTACGATGAGATCTTCACTCGTACCCTGAACCCGGTCGGAATCTTCCGCGACGGTTCCTACAATGCTCAGTGGTATGACGGTGGCATGATCTACGCACCGCCAGCCCGCTAGACACTTCTAGGCGAAACAGAAAAACCCGAGAGGGACGCCATCGGCGTCCCTCTCGTTGTTATGGTGACCTGGCTATAACTAGTTACGACGGAAGGAGAGCCCGTGACGACAGCTATTCAGCGCCCGACGCGCCTCCGTTCTATCGCGATGTCACCGTCCTCAAGTGGGTTTTCCAGATTGCGTTCCTGATCGGGATCGTGACCGTCTTCTGGCTCCTGGGTAGTTTCTCCATCGCCAACCTGGCCAAGCAGAACCTGGCAGTGTCGTGGGACTTCATGGCGCGTCCGGTTGGATTCCAGGTTGCTGAGGGTTTCACAACGTTCCCTGAGAGCGGCTTCGAGGCGCTGCTGGTTGGCATCACGAATATGCTCAGGGTGACGATTTCCGGGATCATTTCCGCCACGATTCTCGGGATCATCATCGGGGTCAGCCGACTTTCCCACAATTGGCTCGTCAGTAAATTGGCGACTGTATACATTGAAACGATTCGCAACATTCCGCTCCTTGTACAGATCGTGTTCTGGGGCATTGTCGTTTCGATCATTCCCGACATCGTGGTCGACGACACCAGCGATGGCTCGTTGAAATCTCTGTTCGGTCTTCGGTTGCTCCCGGAGGGATGGATTTTTGCCTCGCCAAAAGGGTTTGCCATTCCCTGGTTCCTTCCGACCGATGGCCGATGGCAGTGGGTCGGGTTCATGATTTTGGGAGCCGTGGCGTCCCGGTATGTCTACCGCTGGCGGATTCGCCTCCAAGAAGCCGGCACCGCCGAAGCCCGCGCGTTTCTGTGGTCAGGCGGCGTGCTGCTCGCATTCGCCGTTGTCGGAACCTTCGCCCATCCGGTGATGGGCATCCTCGGTCCGGTATTCGGGTTCGTGGCGGCATTTTTTCAGAACACGCCGATCATCATTTTCCAGATTTTCCTCGCCGGTCTGGCGGTCGGTGGCGCCTATTACATCATCAAGAAGCGGCTCGACGAACTGCGCACGCCGGCGGGACTTGGAAAGCTGACCGACGACGACTGGTTCAGATTGGCAATGGCCGCTGTCGTGGCCTTGGGTCTGGCGCTGTTTTTCCTGCTTCAGCCTGGTCCGGTAGAGGCGATCGTCGGACAAGGCACGATCTTTGGACAGGATATCGGCTTCAGTCAGCTCTTCACGGGGCTTGAGAACCGCT